>JBPCPG010000206.1:0-7075 GCA_050999445.1 Nakamurella sp.
CTGTTGACCAGGGAGATCGGAGCTATGGAACAGCTGCTCGGTGAGATCGGGTCCGGTTGGCGCTCCGACTCGGCCGCACCCGCCTTCGCCGCCACCATGCACACCTACCTGGAACAGGCCACGCAGCTCAAGGACGCGCTGCTCAGCCACGGCGCGACCCTGGTGTCCACCGCAGGCAAGTTCGCCGAAGCAGAGACCCATCTGGCCGAGAGCATGCGGGGAGTGCGTTGATGGCCACGATCAGCGCCAACTACGGAGTGATGTCCGCCGGTCAGGATGGCTTGGTTGCAACGTGGGGGCGAATCGAAGCACACCTCGGTCGGCTCGACTCGACCGTGGCGGCCACGGCCGACATGGACGCGCAGGCGCTGACCGCGTTCAAGGTGCTGAAAACGAACTGGGAGAACGCGGCCGTGGACCGACAGCTGGTGCTGAAGAATCTGGCCGAAGCCGTCGGCCGGGCACGGGTCCACTACCAGCAGGTCGATCGTTCGCTGGCTGCCCAGTTCGGCGGTTGAGGCGGCACTGCAGTGGGCCCGTGAGCAGAGCCGTGGCGCACAGCAGCGGCGGAACCCGGCAGGATGGATCCCATGAACGGACCAAATCTGCTGGGACCGCCGCCGGTCACCCTGCCTGTCGATCCCGCCGAAGCCGAACTGGCGGCAGGCGACTCGATGGATTCGGTGGCCCGCCGCCGCCCCACGTCGAGCCTGGTGTGGGCGGAGCTGGCCGAGGCCGCACTCGATCGCGGCGACGATGTGGCCGGCTACGCCTTTGCGCGGGTTGGCTATCACCGAGGCCTCGACCAGTTGCGCCGCAACGGTTGGAAGGGCGCCGGGCCGGTTCCATGGTCGCATGCGCCCAACCGCGGGTTCCTGCGTGCGCTCTCGGCGCTCGGTCAGGCGGCGGCGCTGTTCGAGGAGACCGAGGAGGTGGAGCGTGTCAGGGCGTTCCTGTTGGAGGCGGACCGGGACATTCCGGCCGGCTTGCTGCCCTGAGGGCGTCCGCGACGGGGTGATCGACGGCGCTACGCGGGGCGATGATCAGCGGTTGTGCGCATCGGCGGCGTCAGAGCACTCCGCGCACCAATCTGAGCGGCTCGGTGTGCTTGTAGAAGGTCCAGCGGTCCATCGCCCGCTCGTATTCCTTCCCGTCGCTCACGATCTTGGCCTGCGCGGTACCGATCTGTACGGCCCGTCCGGGCCAGAGCTGCGAGCGACGCCCGAATCCGAGGAAACGACGAGGAATCACCGTCACGGTCAGCCCCTTGTCAGGATCGGGCTCGACGAGCAGAGCGGCAGCGGCGCCCGAGAGCACCCGCTTCTCATCGACGTAGACGGTGCCTTTCATGGGCGCGATCCACGCCGAGCCGACCAGGATGCCCCCCACATCATCTCGGACGACCGGCACCAGATCCGGGTCTCCGGCCAGTGCCAGGTCGACTGCGGAAGCGCCGAGCGGCAGAGACCAGAGATCGGTCACCGGTGTGGTGGTTCCGGTGGCGTAGCCGACGATGACAGTACCGAGCAGGTCCTTGCGGAGCAGGCGCAGTACGACGGCGGACAAGTCTCGATCGTCACCGATCACCACGATCCGGCCGCTCAGCAGGACGTCGATCTCCTTTCCCGGGCATCGACCGACGAACTCCACCTGAACCTTTCGGCTCAGGTCCGCGGCCGGGTCGATGCACCTCGTGAGCGCGTCCCGGGTGGCCGGGTCGGCCTCGGCTGCAGCTCGGTCCGAGCGGCAACACAGCACGCGTGTCAGAATCACCCACTACCCTTCCTCTGGCGGCCACGCGGTGTGGCCGGAAGCGGACACACCTCGTCACGCGGTGGAGATCTCAGGGAGTGTGCCATGTCGGTGATCGTGCTCATCGGCGCCCAGTGGGGCGACGAAGGCAAAGGGAAGGCGACCGACCTCTACGGCGAACGGGTCAAGTGGGTCGTTCGGTACCAGGGCGGTAACAACGCCGGTCACACGGTGGTGCTACCCGACGGCCAGAAGTTCGCCATCAGGTTGATTCCCTCGGGGATTCTGACACCGGGGATGAAGAACGTCATCGGCAACGGCGTCGTGGTGAATCCAGAGGCGCTGCTGGAGGAATTGGCCGGTCTCGAAGAGCGCGGCGTCGACACCACTCACCTGTACATCTCCGCCGATGCGCACCTGGTGATGCCGTATCACATTGCCGTCGACAAGGTCTCCGAGCGCTATCTGGGCAAGGCCAAGATCGGGACGACCGGACGTGGCATCGGCCCGGCGTACCAGGACAAGGTCGCCCGCCTCGGCGTCCGGGTGCAGGACCTGCTCGACCCGTCGATCCTTGTCCAGAAGGTGGAAGCAGCACTCGACATCAAGAATCAGATCCTGGTGAAGATCTACAACCGCAAGGCGCTGGACCCAGCGAAGGTGGTGGAAGACGTCCTGGCCCAGGCGGAGGGGTTCAAGCACCGCATCGTCGACACCAGGCTGCTGCTCGATCAAGCGATCCGAGCCGGTGAACACGTGCTGATGGAAGGATCGCAGGGCACCCTGCTCGACGTCGATCACGGCACCTACCCGTTCGTCACCTCGTCGAATCCAACCGCCGGCGGCGCTGCGGTCGGCGCCGGAATCGGGCCGGCCCGGATCACCACCGTGATGGGCATTCTGAAGGCATACACCACCCGTGTCGGTTCGGGACCGTTCCCCACCGAGCTCGACGACCAGTGGGGCGAGTACCTGCGCAAGACCGGCGGCGAGATCGGCGTGAACACCGGGCGGCCACGTCGTTGTGGTTGGTTCGACGCGGTGATCGCCCGCTACGCGACCAGGGTCAACGGGATCACCGACTACTTCCTGACCAAACTCGACGTGCTGTCGTCGTTGGAGATGGTGCCGATCTGCGTCGGGTATGACGTGGACGGTGAGCGGCACGACGAGATGCCCCTGACCCAAACTGATTTCCACCATGCGAAGCCCATCTACGAGCAGATGCCCGGCTGGTTCGAGGACATCTCGCACTGCCGCACGTTCGACGAACTCCCGGCGAATGCGCAGGCCTACGTCCGGCGGGTGGAGGAGTTGTCGCTGGTCAGGGTGTCAGCCATCGGCGTCGGACCGGGGCGCGACCAGACCATCGTCATACACGACGTGCTCACCGACTGATTCGCCCATTGCCGGTGCTCGGTGCCCGGTGCCCGGCGCCCGGGCGCGCAGGTGGGCGGCCCTGCCGCCGCTGGGCGCGGTCAGCTCCAGCGGATCCGCACCTTGTCCCGCCAGAGCCCGAGCATCGGGGCGAGCCCGTGTTCGGCAATCTCGTCGCCCCTGTTCCACAGACCCAGATAGAGCGCCACGGCCGATCCGGTCAGGGTGGCATCGGCGTGTCCCGTCGCACCTCTCGTGGTGACTGGCACATCGGGCCCGACGGTCACCGTCCAGGCATGTTCGGCGTCCGTGGGTGCCACCAGAAGCGTCACCGGTCCGTCTGTGTGCAAGCCGGAACTACGACGGGGAACGAATCCGGTCAGCAGCTCGTCGATGCCGTCCACCGCCAGCTCGGTGGAAATCGCGGTGCTGGCCGCGGTCGGCAGATGCCCGAGCCGAGCCGATTGCGCATCCACACCGTGGATGGTCGCCTCATGAGCCTGCCGCCGGGCCCAGAACAGCCGGGGTGCGGGAGCGTCGGCCAGAAAGACCAGAGCCGGCCCGTCTCCGAATCCCTCCAGCGTCCGGCAGAGTCGGCCGGCAGCCTCGGAATGCCACTCGAGCAGACTCTGCCGGTCGTTCGGAGCGGCGAGCACGGCGTCGAGTTCGCTCGTGGCCAGGTTGCTGGTTCGCCCTCCGGCCACGATCTCGGCGGCCCATCGCATCACTCCGCCGTGGTGCCCGACCAGGTCCGACACGGACCAGCCGGGACAGCTGGGCACCGAGTCGGCGAGCGAACCAGCCGCGGCATCGTGCCGCAGTCGCGCGGAGGCGGCATCGATCGTGGCCAGGTAGTCCTGGACGGTCAGCAGAGTCGACATGGTGATCACTTTCGCACGCCGACAGGGTGCGGCTGGGTGCACCAGGGTGCGTCCGAGGAGCGCCGGTGGCAGGTGCCGCCGGATACTCTCAGGCGCGTGCGCATCCTCGTCATCGGTTCAGGTGCTCGTGAGCACGCCCTGCTTCGGGCGTTGCGACGAGACCCGGCAGTGACCGACCTGTTCGTCGCCCCAGGCAATGCGGGCACCGCCGTCGTGGCCGCCGCCCGCCCGATCGACGTGCGGAACCCGACGGCGATCGCGGACCTGGCCGTCTCGCTGGCAGTGGACCTGGTGGTGATCGGACCGGAGGTTCCGTTGGTCAACGGCGCCGCAGATGCCGTCGCCGCCAGCGGCATCGCGGTTTTCGGGCCGACCGCCGCCGCCGCTCGGATCGAAGGCTCGAAAGCCTTCGCCAAAGAGGTGATGGCAGCCGCCGGAGTGCCGACGGCCGCTGCGGTCGCGGTTGCCTCGGTCGAGGAGATCGATGCTGCGCTGGAAGCCTGTGGCTCGCCGTACGTCGTCAAGGACGACGGCTTGGCGGCCGGGAAAGGCGTCGTTGTCACTGCAGATCGGGCGGAAGCGGTTGCACATGCGAGAGCAGTTCTGGATGACGGTCATCCGGTGCTGGTCGAGCAATTCCTGGCCGGCCCGGAGGTCTCCCTGTTCGCTGTCTGCGACGGCTTCCGGGCGATTCCGTTGCTGCCCGCCCAGGACTTCAAGCGACTGAGGGACGGCGACACCGGACCGAACACCGGTGGAATGGGCGCCTACGCGCCATTGGCCTGGACTCCGCCGGACCTCGTCGATCGGGTACAGCGGGAGGTGCTCGACCCGGTGCTGGCCGAGTTGGCGAAACGGAATGCGGCGTTCTCCGGGCTGCTCTACGCCGGTCTGGTGCTGACCGCCGACGGCCCGAAGGTGATCGAGTTCAACTGCCGTTTCGGCGATCCGGAGACGCAGGTGGTACTCGAGTTGCTCGACTCACCGCTCGGGCAGTTGCTGGCAGCCGCGGCTGCGGGGGATCTGCGCGCGGTGCCGACCCCCGTGTGGAAATCCGGATGCGCTGTCACGGTGGTGATCGCTGCCGCTGGTTATCCGGGTTCGCCGATCACCGGCGAGCCGATCGCGGGGGCCGACCGGGACGGCATCCTGCACGCCGGCACCAGCCGCGATGACAGGGACCGGGTGATTTCCGCCGGCGGACGCGTGTTGTCCGCCACCGGAGTCGGAAACGATCTGGATTCGGCGCGGGATGCGGCATATTCCCTGGTCGATGGGGTGGCCATGCGTGGGGCGCAGTATCGCAACGACATTGCCGCCGCCGCCGCCGCGGGCCTGATCGAGGTTCCGTACTGACCGCCCGTGCCCCGTACCGACGCCCGCGTCTGGTACCGACTCGTGCGGCAGGCGGGTAATGCCCGACCCGGACATCGGGCACTACCGGGACACCGGCACTGCCCGATGAACGATGTGCCCGATGAACGACCTGCCCGGGAAGAATCCCATCCATCGCTGCTCACCAATGGAGTGCAACCGTGCCCGACGACCTGCGCAGCCTGGCCGCTTCGCTACTGGCCCTGCATGTTCCGGGCTCCCCGCTGATCTTGCCGAACGTCTGGGATGTGACGTCCGCGCAGGCAGTGGTTGCGGCCGGATATCCGGTCGTGGCGACCAGTTCGGAGGCGGTGGCGCAGACACTGGGGTACCGGGACGGGCAAGAGGCGCCGGCCGCGCTGATGCTGGCCGCAGCAGCCCGCATCGCCAGGACCATCGACGTGCCGCTGAGCATCGACGCGGAGGCGGGTTACGGAATGACGCCGGCCGACCTGGTCGATGCGTTGCTCACGGCAGGTGCGGCGGGCTGCAATCTCGAGGACACCGACCACGACGGCGCAGGTCTGCGGGGAGTCGGTGCGCAGGCGGACTTTCTGAGCGGAGTGCGGGCCGCAGCCGACGACGCCGGAGTGCACCTGGTCGTCAACGCCCGTGTCGACGTCTTCCTGCAGGATGGCTGGGCCCGGGACCCGGAAGCAGCGCTGGCTGCAGCGGTCGAGCGCGGGCGCTGCTACGGCAGGGCCGGTGCGGACTGTGTGTACCCGATCCTGCTGCACGACCCGGCGCTCGCGGCCCGCTTCTGCGCCGCGATGGCGCCGGTGCCGGTCAACCTGCTCGGATCACCGACTCGGGCTGCGGGTCGGATCCAGTTGGGCCCGGCCGCAGCGGCGGGTGCGGCGCGAGTGTCGTTCGGGCCCGATCTGTGGCGAGCGACCATGCTGGCGCTGGCGGCGCTGATTCCTCCGGGGATCATTGCGACCCACGGAGGTCAGTAGTAACCTTTGGCGCCGTCGAGCAGCTCGCGGATCGTGTCGAGATGACCGACGTGACGGGCGGTTTCCTCGACCATGTGCAGCAGCATCCACCGCAGGGTCGCCGCTGCCGCGCCGAAGTCGGGATGTCGCCCGACTTCGTCCAGCGAGGCCGCCGCCACGATTTGGTTCGACACGTCGCATTGGCGCCGGTACTCGTGCGACAACTGCGCAAGGGGGACGCCCTCGACGATCATGTCGGCGTCCTCGGGGTCGTCCACGAACTGCGGGCCTTCGGCGGGGTGCCCACAGAAGAGCACCTCGAGCCAGCAGTGCTCGACCCACCGCAGATGGGAAACCACGCCGGCGATCGTCATCAGTGGTGAGGTCGGCAGCACCGAACGATGGGCGTCAGCCTCCGACAGCCCTTCACATTTCCACAGGACAATGTCCCGCTGCAGGTCGAGCCAGCCAAGGAGCTGCGTGCGCTCATCGGCCACGAACGGAGGGCGCAGACGCGGTGGTGTCATGGGCGACGACGATAGCGTCGGAGCCAGCCTTTCGCACGGCGGTTTCCGCAGCATTCAGACCGATCGGCACCGTAGCCGTTTCACCGGCATTTCGCCCGGATGCCGCAGTATGAGGAGGTGACGTCCTCCTTCCGGTTCGCCCCGGCCGCTCGGTCCGCTGTCGCTCCGTTCCACGTGATGCGGGTGTTGGCGGCCGCGGCGCGTCGGGCGGAGAGCGGGGCGCCGGTCT
>JBPCPG010000318.1:0-11405 GCA_050999445.1 Nakamurella sp.
GTCCGGGTGGGTCGACGGGGTGCTGATGAGATCACAAGGCTTGCGCGGTCCGGCGATTGCGCGTCTGCCGGTCGACATTCACGTTGTGATGATGGGTGAACGGACGGCCAAGACGACGCTCGACCACGTCGGCATCGACACCGTCGGTGCCGCCGCGGCCGCAGTTCGTCATCTGCTGGCCACCGGTTGCCGACGAATCGCCGCCGTCGGCGGTAATCCCAGCCTTTCTGACATGACCTACCGCCTCCGATTCAAGGGATATCGGGCAGCCTTGCGCGTCGCGGGAATCCCGAACGATGATGACCTCTACGTCCACACCGCTACTTACAAAAGGCTTGGCGCCGCTCCGGCGATCCGACAATTGCTACATCTGGCCGATCCGCCGGACGGATTGTTCTGTTTCAGCGACGAATTGGCCGCGGGGGCGCTGCGGGAACTGCACGATCAAGGAATTCGCGTACCCGAGGAAATGAAGGTCGTCGGATTCGACGACATCGACGAGGCCAGATTCTCCATTCCGACGATTACCTCCATCTGTCCCGACAAGGCCGATATCGCCAAGGCGGCCCTGACAATGCTGCTCGAAAGAGTACGGGGCTCGACCGCAAAACCCCGGGACATCAGAGTCGGATACGAACTGATCATTCGTGAGAGCAGCATCGGTACCCAACGAGCAGACTCACTCACCGCTCAGGTCGGGATGCCGGGCCCGACGACCTGACGACCTGACGCGGCGCCCAGCAGTTGTCCCCACGCCCTCGCCTGTCCACAACTGGCCCGACCACAGGGGCGGCAGATCATCCAAGACATAGTTTGAGTCGATGCCCAACCGCAGCGATCCGCGCCCACCGGCCACCTTCGGCGCTCCCGTTCGCAATGGATTCGCAGCGCGGCGCAGCGATGGCCTGCAACCACACTGGCCGGATCGGATCGCGACGGCCGCGCGCAGTCGACGACGAGGTGGTCGCCGCGCCAGGATCGTCCGCCGGGCGCTGGCTGTCGCGCTGTTGATCGTCGCCGGCGTACTCGCACTGAGCTCCCGGCCGAGCCCCGTGGTCGGCACGGCCGTGCTGGCGGTCACGCGGGATCTGGGAGCCGGCACCAGCTTGACGCCCTCAGATCTCACCACGGTAGCGCTGGGAAGGATTCCGGACGGAGCGCTGCGAGAAGCACCGCAGGCCGTGGGTCACCTGCTGTCGGCGGCCGTTCGCAAAGGTGAGGTTCTGACCGATGTTCGGTTGGTGACAGCAGGCGGGCCGAATCCCGGCCCCGGACGGGTCGCCGTGCCCATCCGCCCCGCCGATCCCGGAACCGTCGAGCTGCTCAGTCCCGGCGTCCATGTCGCGGTCCTGGCCGTGCCCGAGAGCGGGCGCCCGACGGTTCTGGCCACCGACGCGATCGTGCTGTCGATCCCCGTTCCCTCGAAGGCGGACCCGACAAAACGTCTGGTGGTACTGGGTGTTCCGGCTGCGGCGGCCGATCGGATTACTGCCACCGGCGTGAACGGAACTCTGGCGCTGCGATTCACCTGAGAGGCGCCGAGGCGTAGTGCCGCAGACATGTCCGCGGAGTAACCTCCCGAAGTTCGCTGAAACGTCAGGTGCCCCAGGTGCCCTCACCCAGGAGATGTGCATGCTCAACGGTTTCAAGAATTTCATCCTGCGCGGCAACATCATCGAGCTCGCGATCGCCGTTGTCATCGGTACTGCCTTCACCGCCCTGGTGAGCGCATTCGCCAAATACATCATCAACCCGATCATCGCGGCTTTCGGCGGCAAGAGTGTCGACGGGCTGGCTTTCTACCTGATTCCCAGCAACAAGGCCACCCTGATCGACTTCGGGTCGTTGATCACCGCGTTCCTCACTTTCTTGATCACCGCAGCGGTCGTCTACTTCGTCTTCGTATTGCCGATGAACAAGCTTGCGGAGCGCCGTACCCGCGAGCAGACGACGGTGGCGGCCGACCCGACCGAACTCCAGTTGCTGATCCAGATCCGAGATCTGTTGGCGACCGAGAAGTCCGCCGGCAAGACGCTCTGACCACAGCCGCGAACGCCGGCATTTGGGCAACGCCGGCACATCGGCCACACCGCACATCAGCCACACGGCGCATCGGCAACGCCGGCACACCAGCCACACGGCACATCAATCGCGGGCACATCGGCCGCACGGCCACGGTTCCACTCCTCGCTCAGCGGGCGGTGGCTCACTCAGCGCACGATGGCCCACTCTGCGCACGGTGGCCCACTCAGCGCACAGTGGCTCACCCATGGTGCGGTGGCCGATTATGCCGGTACCAGTCCTCGCTGAACCCTGCGGAGTCGCTCGGGTCACGTTCGTCCGAGGTCAGGTCGGGCAGCACCTCTCCGAAGACGTCGTCGAGCCTCTTACGCTCGGCGGCGCCGACGTCCACGGACGAATCCGTCTGTGCCGGTGGGTGAGCGGCGGCCGGACCGACGCCGGGCGCCGAGGGTGGCTTCATGGCACCAGCGTGCCACCGTTCGGATCCACCGGCCCGCCGGTCGCTCAGCTGTTCGCCGGTCGCTCAGATGTCCGGGTCGGAGAGTTCGCCGATGACGTGGATCGCCAGTGGGATCAAGGTGGCCAGGCCGTCGCGAATGGCCTGGCGGGAGCCGGCGACGTTGGCGACCAACGTTGATCCGGAGACGCCGACCAGACCGCGGGAGACGACGGCGTCGACCACACCGGCGGCCATGCCGGACCAGCGCAACGCCTGCGCAATACCCGGAAGCTCACGGTCGAGCACCTCTCCGGTCACATCCGGAGTGACATCCCGGGGCGAAATGCCGGTGCCGCCGACGGTGACCACCAGGTCGACGCCACCGATGACGGCAGTATTCAAGGCGTTCCGGATGTCCAGTGCGTCCGAGGGCACCGCCACGGAGCCGTCCACCACGAAGCCGGCTTCGGTGAGGAGTTCGGTCACCAGCGCGCCGGCGCCGTCGTCACCTTCTCCGTGCACGAGCTGGTCGGTGATCGAGACGATGAGCGCGCGGCCGGCGTGAGGCTCTGTCGGCATGGATGTACCTCCTGTTGGAAGGTCGACTCCTTCGCGGCGCCGAGACCTGTGCCAAGGAGACTAGCCACCGACACGAGCGGGATTTGTGCGCGCCCCGGCCGACAGTGGTGGGTCGGGCCGACCGACAGTGGTGGGTCGGGCCGACCGGCCGACTCTGCGTGCGACCGCTAACCGGCCGGAATGGCTCCGACCGGGTCCGGACGGAGCAGGAATTCCACCGCCGCGGAGCGAAACACAGCCGAGGTCACCGCGGTGATGTGGTCGCGACCCGGCAACGCCAGAAAGTGGCCAACGGGCAATTTTGCCGCCCATTCGGCCACGCCGTCGGTGATGACATCGGCGTCGCCGGCAACCGTCAGCGTCGGCACCGTCACATCCGCTGCGACCATCGGGGACGGATTCTGCGCCAGACCCCTGACCAGGGCTGACAATGCGGACCGATCGTTGCCCGGGATCGCACCGACGATTCGGGCGAAACGGCGGTCCGAACCTTCGGGGCCGGGCTCCCCGACCAAGGCGCTCTCGAACGCATCCAGGTCAAGGCCTGCGAACAAGGGTCGGCCGTCGTAACCACCGAGAACGGCGCGGCGGACAGTCGGTCGGCAACCCGACTGGACCTCGCGGCTCCCATGCCGGTCGGAATCGCCCACGACGGCGACCAGTTCCGCCGCCAAACGACCCCCCATCGAATAGCCGATCAGGTCCAGTGCCGGCACCTGACCCAGCTCGGCGGGCAGTGCGGCCAGCACCTGCAGCAGATCGGCAACCAGGATGGGCAAGCTGTAAGAACGGCTGTCGTGCGGCTTCGCTGATTGACCGTGGCCCCGGAGATCGACCGCAACACTGGGGATCCCGGCCTTGTGCAGACTGGCCAGCCAACCGGTTTGCCCCCAGTTCGCCTGCGCGTTGGACCCGAAACCATGGACCAGCAGCGCCGGGACACCGGCGCCGGCTGGCCGGATCTGCACTGCGATCGGCGCCTCCTCGAATCCCGGAACGCGCAGGGAGACGACGTTCTCGTTCCACGAGCGCGAGACTGCCATCCGGCAATCGTGCCTGCATCGGCCTCGGCCATCCCGCTCCGGTCAGTATTCTTCCGCTGTGGCACTCCTCACTATCCAGCCCTCGCCGCCGGGTGCGAGCGTCCGGTCGGTTCCGGTCGTCGGGTCGCGCCTCTAAGGTCGAGACCGGACCGAACGGATCAGCGCGGCCGTCCGCTTTCACCGGCGCAGGACCAGGAGAGGCAATCGTGGCCAATCGACGCAGCACATCGCGTGACCTTGCCCAGATTGCGATTTTCGCCGCGCTGATCGCGGCCCTCGGTGCCCCCGGCACCATCAAGGTCGGGACGACCTGTGTTCCGATCACCTTCCAGACGCTCGGCGTGATGCTGGCCGGAGCGATTCTCGGGGCCCGCAAAGGGTTCCTGGCCGTCCTGACCTTCGAGGTCCTGACCTTCGCCGGGCTTCCGCTGCTGGCCGGCGGACGGGGTGGCGTCGTCTGGTTCACCACCTCCCCGTCCGCCGGCTTCCTGTGGGGGTGGCTCGCCGGGGCCGCACTGATCGGTGCTCTGACCGCCAGAATCCTGCCCCGGTACCCTCTGTGGCTGGGCATTCTTGTGACGGCCGCCGGTGGAATGGTCGTCATCTACGCGATTGCAATTCCGGTGTTGGCGCACAACGGCCACCTGTCGCTGTGGGCGGCCACGGCGTCGAACGGCTGGTACCTCATCGGCGACTCGGTCAAGGTCGTGGTGGCTGCGCTGGTGGCCAAGCGGGTACACCGCGCCTACCCCGGGCTCATCGTCGGAAGGCGTCCGAGCCTCGCCAGTTCTCGAACACTAACGCCGACGCCGGCGCGTTCGGGCGAGAACGAAGGCACCGCGCCGCTTGCCTGAGACCTTCGCTCCCGGCGGTTCGAGCACCCTCACACCGGGCGGCTCGAGCTCGTCACCGGCAATTACCGTCGGCGACCGAACCGTCGACCATGCCGAGTTCCAGGCGCTGACCGACAAGGTTCGACCACCGCGCCACGGCGTTCTGGACCTCGCCGACCTGGACGTCGTCGACACGCTGGCTGCTGTCTTCGCCGCGGCCAGGTCGGGTGTTCCGGTACTGCTGCGAGCGCCGGATTCCGCTACTCCGCCGACCGCGGCCTTCCAGCGGCTTCCACCGGAAACCTTTCTGGTCGCAATGACCTCCGGCACCTCCGGCCGCCCTCGGGCGGTGCTGCGGTCGTCGAAGTCGTGGCTGGCATCCTTTCGGCCCTTCACCACACTGACCGGGTTGACCAGTTCGGACACCGTGCTGATGACCGGCCCACTGCATGCGACGCTGCATCTGTTCGCCGCCGTTCACATTCTCTGGCTCGGTGGCCGGCTGACTGATCGTCGTGGTGCGGCCACCGCCGTGCATGCGGTTCCCACGGTGCTCGGGGATCTGCTGGCCGAGCCGCCGAGCGGGCTGCGAACCGCCGTGGTAGCCGGCGCTTCACTTCCCCCTGCCATCTCGGCGCGTGCGGCCGGACTCGGAATCAAGCTGATCGAGTACTACGGAGCCGCGGAGCTGTCCTTCGTCGGAGCCAGGCTCGCCCCCGCTCCCCTGCGGGCATTTCCGGGCGTGGAGATGCGGATCGCCGACGGAGCGCTGTGGGCGCGGTCGCCCTACCTGGCCCTTGGCCGGCTCTCATTTTCTCCGCCGTTCACCTTCGATCGGCTCGAGAACAACGATGGTTTCGCGACCGTCGGCGACCTCGCCACCATCACCGACGGAGCGCTGACCGTACGCGGCCGCGGCGACGCCGCCGTGACCACGGGCGGATCCACCGTCGTGGTCGAGGAGGTCGAAGCGGTTCTGGCGGAGATTCCCGGAGTGCGCGCAGTCGCCGTGCTCGGCGTGTCGCACGAGCGCCTTGGCCAGATCGTCACGGCCGTCGTCGAACTTCAGACCGGTGTGGATCTGGCCTCCGTCCGCCGATCTGCTCGGACGCTCCTGCGCGGAGCCGCACTTCCCCGCCGGTGGCGGCAGATCGAGGCGATGCCCAGGACAGGCGGCGGAAAGATCGCTCGTGGGCAGTTGGCGGCCTGGCTCTCGCAACCGGCGCCGTCGTCCGGGGTCCCGGCCGCACAAACGTCAGTAGCGTAGGCAACCGTGTCGACTCCCCCGCCCATCGGACCTACCGCTCCGGTGATCGTCACCGCCAGACGCACTCCTATCGGCACCGCTGGTCACAAATTTGGAACGCTTTCCACCTCCGACCTGGCCGCTGGACTGCTGGCGGAGGCAGGCGCGCTCGCGGCGACGGTCGACCTGGCCGTTGACGACGTGATCCTGGGCAATTGCCTCGGACCTGGCGGGAATCTCGCCAGAGTTGCTGCGCTGGCCGCCGGTCTCGGGCAGCAGGTGCCCGGCGTCACGGTCGACCGACAGTGCGGATCGGGCTTGGATGCGGTGCTGCAGGCGGCATCCCGGGTGCGAGCCGGCGATGCAACGTTGATCCTGGCCGGCGGGGTGGAGTCGGCCTCGACCGCCCCGTGGCGAAGTTGGCCGCCCGCCGGGAACCGGCCGCCGGTGCGCTACACCAGGGCGCCATTTGCGCCGTCCGGCTTTCCGGACCCGGACATGGGGAACAGCGCAGACGATCTGGCGCGCAGATTGCGCATCTCCCGTTCCCGGCAGGACGAATTCGCCGCTCGATCGCATTCGCTCGCGGCAGAGTCGGTCGTGACCGGGCTCTTCCGCGACGAGATCCTTCCAGTATCGGGGACATCCCTCGACGAGCGGCCGCGCGCGGGGCTCACGACGGAGCGCCTTGGCAGGTTGCCGGCCGCCTTCACCGCCGATGGCACCGTGACAGCCGGCAACTCGTGCGGCGTCTCCGACGGCGCCGCCGTTCTCACGGTGACCACCACGGAGCAGGCACGGCGAGCCGGGTTGGCAGCCGTGCGCATCGTCGCCTCGGCGGTGGTCGGTGGCGACCCGGCACTGCCCGGCCTCGCGCCGGCCATCGCAGTCCGTAAGTTGTTGCGGGACAGCCGCTGTGAGCACCTCACAATCCAGGATATCGGGGCGTTCGAGATTACCGAGGCGTTCGCCGCGGTTGCTCTTGCCGCCATCGACGAACTCGGCCTCGACCAGAACCTGGTGTGCAGCGACGGTGGCGCGATCGGTCTCGGCCATCCATGGGGAGCCTCCGGGGCAATTCTGCTGGTGCGCCTGATCGCCCGGATGCGACGCGAGGGTGGCTCGCGATTCGGCCTCGCAGCTTGTGCGATCGGTGGGGGTCAGGGCATCGCAATGCTGGTGGAAGATATGGCCGACGGACGGCGATCGGCATGAGCGACATCGTTTTCGACGGGGTTCATCATCAGTTCGGAGACCGGGTCGTACTGAACGGGATCGACCTGCGACTCACCGAACAAAGAATTGGAATAGTCGGGGCCAACGGCTCCGGCAAATCCACTCTGGCCCGGATGATCAATGGATTGATCGAGCCGACCTCGGGTTCGGTCACCGTGGACGGAATGGACACTGTGCGGCAGGGCCGCGAGGTACGCAAGCGGGTCGGGTTCATCTTCACCGACCCCGACAACCAGATCGTGATGCCGACGGTGGCCGAGGATGTGGCCTTCTCCCTGCGGAAGTACGGCCTGTCCCAGTTCGAGATCGACGACAGGGTAAGCCTTATACTCGATCGATTCGGTTTGGCCGGACACGCGGAGCACCCGACTCATCTGCTGTCCGGCGGCCAGAAGCAATTGCTCGCGTTGGCTGCCGTTCTGATTCGCAGACCGGCCGTCATAATCGCCGACGAGCCGACCACGCTGCTGGATCTGCGCAATGCACGGATAGTGGCCGATTTCCTCGCGTCCCTCCCGGAACAGGTTGTGTTGGTCACCCATCACCTGCACCTGATCGCGGACTTCGATCGAGTTCTCCTGGTGGAAGGCGGCCGCATCGTCGCGGACGGCTCGCCACCCGAAGCCGTCGCGCACTACGAGGCGATGCTGGGATGAGCATCATCGGCCTGTACTCGCCGGGACAGTCTGTACTGCACCGCTTGTCAGCAGGCTGGAAAATGCTCGGACTGATGGTGGCGATGACAGCCGTCATCGCCCTGCACCAGGCGTGGCAATTGGCGGCCGCAGCGGCCGCTGTCGCGATCGCCTACGCGGTGGCCCGCATTCCGGGTCGCGCCGTGTGGCGCCAACTGCGTCCACTGCGGTGGCTGTTGCTTGTGATCGCTGCGCTGCAGGTCGTTTTCGCAGGTTGGCAGGCCGCACTGTCGGTGTGCGGCGGACTGGTGATCGCGATGGGGCTGGCCACGCTGCTGACGCTGACCACTCGGGTGACCGAGATCTTGAACCTGTGCCAGCGGATGTTGCGTCCCTTCGCCCGACTGGGCGTGGATCCGGATCGGGCAGGCCTGGTGCTGGCGATGACCATTCGTTGCATTCCCCTGCTCGTCGGCATCGTCGACGAGGTTTCCGATGCCCGCAAGGCCCGGGGACTCGGGTACTCCCCGGTTGCGCTGGTAGTGCCGGTCGTGGTGCGGGCTCTGCGGTCGGCCGACGCGATGTCGGAAGCGCTGATCGCTCGCGGCGCCGACGACTGACCAGATCGTCGCCCTCGACGACCAGTTGTTCTCCTTGATCAGCACACCGGTGGTGGCAATGAACCGTGCGATCGCGGTCGCCGAGGTCGAAGGCCCGGAGGCCGGCCTGACGAGCCTGACGAGCCTGACGAGCCTGACGAGCCTGAACACGTTGGATCTCAACGGCTATCACGCTTTTCACGCGACTCGGGCGGATCTGCTGCGCCGCCGAGGCAGCCTCGCGCAAGCTGCTTCGGCATATTCCCGGGCAATCGAGCTCGCTGCCAATTCCGCCGAACGACGTTTCCTCGCTGGACGCATCGCGGAACTCCAAGGTAACGAGGGCCCAGGCACCTGATAGCGCGCTAGCCGGCTGCGGATCGAGTCGGGTTCCTCTTCGGCACCCGGCCGCCGAGTAGGGTCGCCGAACATGGAACCTCTTCGCATCGGCGTCCTGGGCGCAGCTCGAATCAGTGCGAACGCCATCGTCGCGCCGGCCCGATCGACCGGGGCTCGACTGGTGGCGGTCGCAGCCCGAAATCGGGATCGCGCTGAAGATTTCGCAGAGACAGCTGGGGTCGAGCGCGTTCTGGACTCCTACCAGGCGGTGTTGGACGACCCTGAGGTGGAGGCGATCTACAACCCGCTTCCCAACGGCTTGCACGGCCCCTGGAACGCCAGGGCCATCGCCGCCGGCAAGCACGTTCTCTCCGAAAAGCCTTTCGCCAGCAACGCCGCGGAAGCCGCCGAGATCGCAGCGCTGGCGCTCGGCACGAACCTGGTCGTCGCCGAGGCGTTCCACTACGTCTACCACCCGTTGTGGACGCGAATAGCGGAGATCTTGTCCAACGGTGAGATCGGACAGCTACGAAGCGTCGAAGCGAGCATGTCGGGCAACTCTCCCGACGACGATCCGCGCTGGGATCTGTCTCTAGCTGGCGGAGCCCTGATGGATCTTGGCTGCTACAGCATCCATGCCGTCCGAACACTCGGCCAATTCGCCGGCGGTCCACCGGTACTGACCTCGGTCCGAGGCGGCGAACGCGCCGGCAGACCGGATGTCGACGAATGGGTCACTGCGGAGCTGACCTACCCGTCGGGCGCCGTCGGTGTTGCCAAGTGCGACATGGACGCCGACACCATGCAGTTTCGGCTGCGTGTCGTGGGTACGGAGGGTGAGATCGATGCCGAAAATTTCGTGTTGCCGCACTCGGACGACCGAATCAACGTACGAGTTTCGGTGGATGGCCGGACCGACTTCAGGGTCGAGCATGCCGGCACCACGCCGTCGTACACCTATCAACTGGAAGCTTTCATCAGGGCCGTGCGGGAGGGGGTACCCATGGTGACCGATCTCGATGATGCGGTCGCGAACATGGAAATGATCGATGCCTGCTATCAACGTCTGGAATTCGGCCCACGTCCGCGGTCGGAGGTCACCGGCTGATCACCATCCTGCTGTCGAGCAATTCTCGCTCGGGTCAGGCTCGTAGCAAGGCATGCAAGGCGCCGATGACGGAGTTGAAGGCAGCGACGAATCCGGCGAGTGCGGTAGCTCTGGCCGACGACTCGGCAGCTGCCGTCTCCGCCGGCGACTTCAATCCGTTGATCAGCTGTGCAGTTGCCGTTGCGTCGGCACGCATGGTGTCGTATTTCGGCGAGTCGGACGTTTCGAGAATGGCACCGAAATACTCGTGCGTCCAACCGACAGAATGAATGTTGATCGCGGTGGAGGTGTTGCGATCGGTCCAGCCTTGTTTCGATCCATGGTCACCGTCCAGCGCATTGAAGCCGAAATCCTGATCGAAGCCGTCATCTCCGACCGACGCCACACCTGCCATCGCCGCCATCAGGAACGGACCCACGACGGGATCTTTCGACGCCTCGTACAGGAACTTCGCTTCGTCATTGGCGGTGATGTATTCCCAGCCCCAGTCGTGCGGGCCTGTTCTAGGCCCGTTCGACGTATGGTTCAGGCCGTAACGCGCAGCCATTGCCGGAACGGCTGCCGTGGTCCAGTAACGAGACTCGAGAATATCGTCGGAGTACAAGATCATCTCGTGCAGATCGTCGGCGAGGCCGGGCGGCAGGTGGCCGTCGTACTTGACGAGGTAGTAGCCGACCGTGAACAGCTTGACGATCGATTCCGAGATGACCTGCGTGTTGCCTCCACTGGTCGCCACCAGGTCGCCGGTCGACCGATCGACGAGCGCGACGTACTGATTCACGCCGTCGTCGCGCGCGGCCGCTACCCCGCTGTCGACCGCTTGCTGAGGAGCCGACAGAGCCGCTGCCACCGGTGCAATCGGCGCGAGGTTGACCCCGGCAACGACGGCGGACAACGCCAGACCGATGGCTGTTCGTCGTAGCAGCCGGCTCACCAACAGGTCGTCTCCCTCGCACTGGCCTTGCGTTGCCTCCGACGAGGATACCGTTCAGCGTTTCCGGCCGCGGCGTGATCGGCGGAGTCAGTAAGGTGAGATGGGCAATTCACCGTTTTGTCCGATGTGTGTCCGGGCACCTTCTACCAAGGTGGTTGGTGCGCTGCCAGGCGTGCCGGCCAACGTTCCAGCCAGGAAAGGTCAATGATGACCGCCATCCGAACGCAACAGGAGCAGCACACCGCATCGTCCGAGCCGGACGATTCGCCCCCTTCACGCCCGCGCCCGGGAGTTCCCCTGCAAGGCCGTCCGCGAAGCGTCGACGGGGAAGAGGCGTATCTCCGCAGCGCGATGGAGCGGGCCGAGATCGACATCGCCGCGGGCTGGTAGTC
>JBPCPG010000348.1:0-7410 GCA_050999445.1 Nakamurella sp.
TCCGCCGGACTCAGTAGCGATCCGTGGTGGCTGCTCAATTCAGCTGCGAAATGGATCGCCGTCGGGATCATCGCCCTGATCGGGCTCGGCCTGGTGGCCACCGCACTACCCAGCCGAAAGCGGACCTGATCGCTCGTCCCGCCGGACAATGGCCAGGACAGTTGCCCGGGCGATGCCATAGAAGATGCTGCCGACGGTTCGCCCGGAATGATTGAGACCCAACAACTGTTACGATCAAGTGCCGGCCCTGGATGCGTAGGTGGATTCCATCGGCAGACGGCGCCTTCGGGCGCGGCAGTCGAGCACGGGCGATGCGAAGGGTTCGATTCCTTTCGACGGCACAAAGGTTCTAACGGCACAAAGAATTGGCTCGGACTCTTCTCTGCGTCCGGGCCAATTTTCTTCTGCAGACGTCATTTTCGTTTGCAAACGTCATTGTCGGCCGACCGAGCGGCTCGAAGGATCCGAGTCAGCTCGTCATCACGATGCGGGTAGGCACGGGCTCCGGCGATCGTCGGCACAACCAGAGTCCCGCCACCGCCAGCGCGGCCGCTCCGACCGCCGTGTACGCCAACATCGTGCCGGCCGTCTTGTTACCGAAGCCGACCAGCCAGGCGGTGATCGCGCCGAAGGCGTACTGGAACGCGCCGAGCAGTGCCGACGCGGAACCGGCGATCGTCCGGTGCAGATCCATTGCCAGCACGGACGCGTGCGGCAACGCAAAACCGACGGCCGAGACCATCACGAACAGGGATCCGAGCACGAACGGCAACCCGGCGCCGGAGAGCAGTGCGCCCGCCAGCAAACCGGCGCCGACGGCGCACTGCCACACGCCCCACCGCATCAGAGCGACAGAGTCGGTGCGGCGCAGCAGGAACCGACTCAACTGGCTCATCGCGACGATGCCGAAGGCGTTGACCGCGAAGCAGAGCGAGAACACCTGCGGCGTCAGACCGAAGCCTTCCTGAAGCAGGAAGGGGGACGCCGAGATGTACCCGAACATCGCCGCACACACCGTCGACCCAGCGATCGCGTAGCCGAGGTACACCCGGTCGCCCAGCAGCCGGCCGAAGGCGGCCAGGGTGCCGGAAACGCCGCTCGCAGAACGACTCTCGACCGGCAGCGACTCCCGGACGAAGAGCAGGGTCAGCGCTACCAGGACGACCCCGATTCCGGTGAGCACCCAGAACACCGTGCGCCAGGTCCCGACCCGCAGCACCTGTGCGCCGAATACCGGAGCCAGGATCGGGGCCAGGCCGTTGATCGCGGCGATGGTGGAGAAGTACGCCGCCGCCGCCTTTCCGGTGAATCGATCGGCGACAATGGCGCGGCACAGGACGATTCCCGCCGCGCCGGTGGCACCTTGCAGCAGCCGCAACGCGATCAGCACCGCCATCGACGTGCTCACCGCGCACAACGCGGATGCCAGCACGAACAGCGAAAGCCCGATCAGCAGGGGGCCTTTCCTGCCGAACCGGTCCGAGAACGGCCCTACCACGAGTTGACCGACCCCGAGCCCGACGATGCACGCCGAGAGCGAGAGCTGGGCCGCCCCCGCCGTGGACGACAGCGAAGTGGCGAGCTGCGGAAGCGCAGGCAGGTACATGTCCATGCACAGCGGGCCGAAGGCGGACAGGGCGCCGAGGGTGACGATCAGCCAGGTTCCCCCTCGAACCGGTGAGCCGGTTCTGCCGGCGTCGGCGACCGGAGCGGTCACTCCCACTCGATGGTCCCCGGCGGCTTGCTGGTCACGTCCAGCACCACCCGGTTGACCTCGGGCACCTCACCGGTGATGCGCCCGGAGATCCTGGCCAGCAACTCGTACGGCAGCCGGGACCAGTCCGCCGTCATGGCGTCCTCGCTGGACACCGGGCGCAACACGATCGGGTGCCCGTAGGTCCGGCCGTCACCCTGGACGCCGACGCTGCGGACATCCGCCAACAACACGACGGGGCACTGCCAGATCTGCGCGTCGACCCCCGCCGCTGTCATCTCCTGGCGCACGATGGCATCGGCGGCGCGCAACACCTCGAGCCGCTCGAACGTCACCTCGCCGATGATGCGGATGCCGAGGCCCGGCCCGGGGAATGGATGCCGGCCGACGATGGCCTCCGGCAGACCGAGTTCCCGCCCGAGCAGCCGGACCTCGTCCTTGAACAACGTCCGCAGCGGCTCCACCAGCTGGAACATCAGGTCGTCGGGAAGTCCGCCGACGTTGTGATGCGACTTGATGGTCGCCGTTCCCGTTCCGCCACCGGACTCCACCACGTCCGGGTACAGGGTGCCTTGAACCAGGAACTTGACGCCGCCCTCCTCGGCGGAGACCTGGGCGGCGGCCTGCTCGAACACCCGGATGAACTCGCGCCCGATGATCTTCCGCTTGGTCTCCGGGTCGCTGACCCCGGCCAGCGCTGCAAGGAAACGGTCCGCGGCGTCGATGGTGATCAGCCGGATTCCGGTGGCCGCGACGTAGTCGGTCTCGACCTGCTCGCGCTCGCCCCGGCGCAGCAACCCGTGGTCGACGAAGACGCACGTGAGCTGATCGCCGACCGCCTGGTGCACCAGCGCGGCGGCCACCGCGGAATCCACCCCGCCGGAAAGACCGCAGATCACCTTGTCCGAGCCGACCTTGTCCCGGATCAGTTGGACCTGCTCGGTCAGGATTTCCTGGGCCGTCCAATCCGGCGCGATACCGGCGATCTGGTGCAGGAACCGGCGCAGTACCTCCTGGCCGTGGTCCGAGTGCACGACCTCGGGGTGGTACTGGACGCCGGCCAGCCGGCGTTCCACGTTCTCGAAGGCCGCGATCGGCGTGCCGGCCGTGGTCGCCGTGACCGCGAACCCGGGCGGCGCCACAGCGACCGAATCGCCGTGGCTCATCCACACGCCCAGACTTTCGGGCAGACCGTGCAGCAGAGACGAGTCCTGGTCGGTGACCGTCAGCGCCGTGGCCCCGTACTCCCGTCGTCCGGTGCGGTCGACCCGACCGCCCAGAGCCGTAGCCATCACCTGGAACCCGTAGCAGATGCCCAACATCGGGACCCCGGCCTCGAAGATCGCCGGATCCAACTGCGGTGCGTACTCGGCGTACACGCTCGCCGGGCCACCGGACAGGATGATGGCCGCCGGCGATTTCGCCAGCATGTCTGCCGCCGACATCGAGGACGGCACGATCTCGGAATAGACGGCGGCCTCGCGAACCCGGCGAGCGATCAACTGCGCGTACTGGGCACCGAAATCGACGACCAGAACGGGATGGGCTTCCAGGTCTTTGGACCCGGGGAGATCAACCGTGCCACTCTCGCTGTCACTGTTCGTGTCGTCAACACGAGAGGTGTCGTCAACACGAGAGGTGTCGTCAGCACGGTCGGTATGTTCAACACGGTGGGTGTGTTCAGCACTGTTGCGATTAGCAGTGGTCATCGATCTGCTGCCTTTCAGGTAGGCCGGTGTCGGCACACGGAGTCATGGTGGAACTGCTCATGCGTGTGCAAACCGGTCCCTCCCTGGGCTTTTTTCCCGGAGGTGGCTACCCCTCACTCGGTTGTCGGACCGTGAAAGGCGCAGCTGTGGCGCTTGGACCTGCCCCCTGAGGATGAGAAACCCAGGAGCGGAACCCTAGCCACCGTCATCGGTCAGCTACCGGCCATTCTATCGGAGGCCGCGCACCCGCTCGGCGGGCACAATCACCGGAATGACGGTGCTGATCGACCCTCCCCGCTGGCCGGCGCACGGGCGCGTCTGGTCACACCTGGTGAGCGATTCCAGCTATGCAGAGCTGCACGCATTCGCCGCGGACAATTCCCTTGCTCCGCGCGGGTTCGACCACGACCACTACGACGTCCCACAGGAGAAGTATCAGTCGCTGGTCGACGCGGGCGCGGTGGCGGTGGACGCCAGGGAGCTGCTGCGCCGGCTGGTGGCATCCGGGCTCCGGCAGCCGAAGCGGGATCGCCGCAGAACCTGACGGCTCGGCACTGGACCCTCAGGGGCGGCGCTTGTCCACCCACTCCCCGCCCCGCATCACCGCCCGCAGTTGCAGCGTGGCATCGGTGAACACCAGATCGGCGCACCGGCCGGGGCGGATGGACCCGTGGTCCCCGTCCACCCCCAAATATGTTGCCGGCACCAGGGAGGCGGCGTTGACTGCTTCCAGCAACGACATTCCGACCTGCTGCACCGCCCGCTGCACGGCCACCGCCATGGTGAGGGTGGAGCCGGCAATCGTGCCGTCGGCCAGTCGGGCTTCGCCGCCGCGTACCTGCACCTCGAATGCGCCCAGGCGATAACTGCCGTCAGCCGCACCGGCGGCCTCCATCGCATCGGTGATCAGCGCGACCCGGCCGGGGGCGATGTCGTGGAGCAGCCGAACGGTGGCCGGGTGCAGGTGCACCCCGTCGTTGACCGCCTCGAAGACGACTTCGGCGTCCATCGCTGCACCGATGATGGACGGGTCGCGGTGGTGCAGCGGCCGCATTCCGTTGAAGGCGTGGGTCACCAGGTCCGCGCCGGCTCGGAATGCCTGCAGCGCAACGTCGTAGTCGGCGTCGGAATGTCCGACGGCGACGCGCACGCCGGCTCCGACGATGCGCCGCACCAGCTCCAGCCCGCCGGACAGCTCCGGCGCCAGCGTGATCACCCGCACCGCTCCCCGACCGGCGTCCAGAAGCCGTTGCAGCAGCACGGGATCCGGATTTTGCAGCGCCAGCGGGTCATGTACTCCGCGGCGATGCGGGGACAGAAACGGTCCCTCCAAATGGATCCCCAACACCCCGGGGTCGCCGGCTGAGTATTCGGCGGCCGCCGCGATGGAGGCGACCATCTCGTCCGGTGGGGCGGTGACCAGCGAGAGAAGGCCCGCGGTGCTGCCGTTGGCCCGATGGGTGGCAAGGCCGGTCGCGATGGCCTTGGTCCCATTGTCGAAGCCGCCGCCACCGCCGCCGTGCACGTGCAGGTCGACCAGCCCCGGCAGCACGGTGCTGCCCCGAAGATCGACTACCGGAACGCCTGGATCGGCCGCAATGGGAGCCGCCCCGCTGGGAGCCACCCCGCTAAGTTCGGCAAAGCTGGATTCCGCCGGCGCCGGAGCCACCTCGGTGATCCGGCCGTCCACCACCCGCACACTGCCGCCATGCAGAACTGCCGTCGGCGTCACAATCCGGCCGTTACGCAGCAAGACCGATGTCATCCACGTTCCCGTTCCAGAGCGGCCAGGAAATCCCACGCCCGCAGAGCCGCTCCCAGTACCCCGGCCCGATCACCCAGCACCGTCAGCGACACCGGAGGCGCAGGCCGGAACGTCAGCCGCTGGAACAGGGCCGCCACCAGGGGGTCGACCAGGGTGGCGCCGGCCAGCGACAGCCCACCGCCCAGCACGAAGCGAGCCGGATCCATCAGCACCGTTGCCGCTGCCAGCGCGTCGGCGAGCGCATCGATCGCCTCGGCCCATACCTGCTGCGCCGTCAGATCTCCGGAACGCACCAGGGCCGCGATCGTCTCCGCGGACTCGGTGCGGCCGGTCGAGAAGGCATATCGATCCGAGATCCGGGACGCCGATGCGACGGACTCGAGGCACCCGTGGTTGCCGCACCGGCACTCCGGTCCACCGGGCCGGACGACCAGGTGTCCGATCTCACCGCTCAGGCCCGCTGCGCCGTCCTCCACCACGCCGCTTCGCGCCAGCCCACCGGCGATGCCGGTGCCGATCGCCAGAAAGAACATCGACTCGTCGCCGGCACCGGCACCCAACCTCGCCTCGGCCAGCGCCGCGGCCCGGACATCGTGGCCCAGGCTCACTGGAAGGCCGGTGCGAGCTTCGATCAGCGCCACCAGCGGGACGTCCCGCCAACCCAGGTTGACCGCCAGCCGAGCAACGCCGGCGACCCGATCGACCGTTCCGGGAACGACGACGCCGATTGCTTTCACAGTTGATGCGGGAACCGCGCTGGTTCCCGCACCTGCGCTGATCTCAGCAGCCGAGCACAGCTCGGCCGCGAGGTCCACGATGCCGGCTACCACCGTGGCAGGCCCTTGCTCGACGACGGTGGGCCGGCGGGCGGAGAAGAGCACCCGCCCCTGCCGGTCGACCAAACCGGCCTTGATCGACGTGCCTCCGACATCCAGGGCGGCCACCACCTCACCCATGACTGCTTCCTTCCGCTCGGCGCGTATTCGCGGCGACTGGTTCCTCTGCTCGCAACTGCCCTGCTCGCAAACCCAGGTCGGTGCGCCCGGGTTCGGATCGTCGGAAGGCTCAGCGGGAAACAATGGGCGACCCGGCGAGGCCCCGCCTCCGCTGTCCGTGGAAGGCTCAGCCGCGCACCGTCAGCCCGACCTTCTGGAATTCCTTCAGATCCGAGTAGCCCGCCTTGGCCATCGCGCGCCGTAGCGCGCCGAACAGATTACTGGTGCCATCCGCGCTCACTGCCGGGCCGAGCAACAATTGCGCCAACGGCACGTCGGCGAATCCGCAGGGCCCGGCGAACCCACGCGGCAGCACCGGATGCGCGGCCGTGGTGGGCCAGAACCAACCCTGTGCAGGCGCTTCGATGGCCTCGGTCAGCGGCTCGCCCAGCATGACGGCGTCGGCGCCGCAGGCGATGGCCTTGGCGATGTCAGCACTGGTGTGCAGGTCGCCAGCGGCGATGACGTGAACGTAGCGCCCTCCTGTCTCGTCCAGATAGGACCGACGAGCTCCGGCCGCATCGGCGATCGCAGTCGCCATCGGCACCGCAATGCCCAGGACCTCTGCCGTGGTGGCATGCGACCCGCTTCCGGTGCCGACGATGATTCCGGCGGCTCCGGTTCGCATCAGATGCGTCGCCGTCTGATAGTTGGTCGCCCCGCCGACGATGACCGGCACGTCGAGATCTGCGATGAACGATTTGAGGTTGAGCGGTTCACCTGCGGTCTGGACGTGCTCCGCCGACACGATCGTGCCCTGGATGATCAACAACTCGACTCCGGCCGCGATGGCCTTCGGCGCCAGCGCGGCGGCATTCTGCGGCGACAGCCGGACCGCCACCGTCGAGCCTCCGGACCGCAGCGTTCCGATCGCCTCACGCAGCAGATCTTCCGAAACAGGCACCGCGTACGCCGCCTGCAGCCGAGCCAGCACATCGGCGGCATCAGCGTCCGGACCCAGCGCCACGATGCCGTCGAGAACTTTCTGCGGATCGCCGTGCCTGGCCCACAGTCCCTCGCCGTCAAGGACACCAAGGCCGCCCAATCGGCCGATCTGGGTGGCTACCGAAGGTGAGACGACGGCGTCACACGCCGCTGTGACCAGCGGGATCTCGAATCGGTAGGCATCGATCTGCCAGGCTGTCGAGACCTTGGCCGACGACCGGGTGCGCCGGGATGGCACGATCGCCACATCGTCGAGCCCATAGCTGCGGCGGGCGGTTCGGC
>JBPCPG010000355.1:0-2931 GCA_050999445.1 Nakamurella sp.
GCGTCCAGGTCGACACCCTTCGCGGTCAGCACGGACCTGTCATCGGTCGATCGATAGATGGAGGTATCGATGCCGTTACGGATCACGTTAACCTTGGCGGGGTCCAAAGTCGGATAGCAGTCGAGGATGTCGGTTCGCATTCCGTCCGACACCGCGATCACGGCGTCCGCGGCCTCGTACGCAGTCTTCTCCGCCCAGCTCGACAACCGGTATCCGCCACCCAGCTGCTCAGCCTTCCAGGGGCGCCGCGGCTCCAGCGAGTGCGCGGTGACGACATGTGGCACCCCGTAGAGCAATTTCGACACCTGGCCGGCCATGTTCGCATACCAGGTGTGCGAGTGCACCAGGTCCACGGAGCCGCACGCGGCAGCCATCGACAGGTCAACCGAGAGGGTGGACAGCGCCGCGTTGGCGCCCTCCATCTCCGGGGCCGGGCGGTGCCCGCGAGCACCTGGCCGATCGGCGCCGAAGGCATGGACATCGACGTCGATCAGGGTGCGCAACTCGCGCACCAGGTAGTCGACGTGAACTCCGGCACCGCCGTAGACGTCCGGTGGGAACTCGCGAGTCAGGATGGCTGTGCGCACCACCCCAATCTAGTGCCGGGCATTCCAGTCCCGGCCGCGGGTGGCCCGACGACCGGTCCCAGCATCCCGGTGAGCGCGGTCCCAGCATCCCGCTGAGCGCGCCGGTTTACCGCCGGTTAAGGTTTCGCTCATGGTCCTCAAACCCAGAGTTCTCGGTATCGTGCTGGCGGGTGGCGAGGGAAAGCGGTTGTGGCCGTTGACCGCGGACCGCGCCAAGCCTGCGGTTCCGTTCGGCGGGAATTTTCGGCTGATCGACTTCGTGTTGTCCAATCTGGTCAACGCCGGCTACTTGCGCATCTGCGTGCTGACCCAGTACAAGTCGCATTCCCTGGACCGCCACATCACGACCACCTGGCGGATGAGTCAAATGCTCGGCAACTTCGTCACCCCGGTTCCGGCGCAGCAGCGACTCGGCCCGCGGTGGTACACCGGGAGCGCGGACGCCATCCTGCAATCGCTGAACCTTGTGTACGACGATGATCCCGAGTATCTGGTCGTCTTCGGTGCGGACCACGTATATCGGATGGACCCGTCGCAGATGGTCGCGGACCACATCGAGTCCGGCGCGGACGCGACCGTCGCCGGCATTCGAGTGCCCCGCCACGAGGCCACCGCCTTCGGCGTCATCGACACCGACGAGCAGGGTCACCGCATCACCAGATTTTTGGAGAAGCCGTCGGATCCTCCAGCCGTGCAGGATGACCCGAACGTCTCGTACGCATCCATGGGCAACTACGTCTTCACCACGAAGGCACTGATCGACGCGTTGAAGACCGACGCCGCCGACGAGAACTCGATGCACGACATGGGTGGCAACATCATCCCGATGTTCGTCGACCGCGGCACCGCCAACGTGTACGACTTCGACCGGAACATGGTCCCGGGTGCTGATGCCCGCGACAAGGGATATTGGCGTGATGTCGGAACGCTGGACGCCTACTACGACGCCCACATGGACCTGGTGTCGGTGCACCCCATCTTCAACCTTTACAACCAAAAATGGCCGATCCTTTCAGTTCCTCCTACCCTGCCCCCTGCCAAATTCGTAGAAAACGGAATGGCGCTGGATTCCATGGTCGGCCCTGGAACCATCATTTCTGGCGCCACCGTGCGGAGGTCCGTCATTTCTGAGAATGTCCGGGTGCAGGTCGGTTCCAGCGTCGAAGGATCTGTCATCATGCCGGGCGTCCGAATCGGCCGCAATGCGGTGGTGCGCAACGCCATTCTGGACAAGAACGTCGTGGTGCCAGATGGCGCCACCGTCGGCATCAATCTGGAGGCGGACCGAGCCGCCTACACGGTGACTCCGTCGGGTATCACCGTCATCGGCAAGAACATCACAGTCGCTCGCTAGCTCGCGCCTCGCGCCTGCACCGGTCGGTCGTCGCAGAAGCGGGCCGTCCAAGGGAGGCGCCGGCAAACATCGGCGTCGGAATTCGTCCGGGCTATCGGCTACGACTGCGACGAGCGGAGTCGGGTGTGGGTCAGCGGACCGGCATCGGGAGGCGGGCCGGACAGCCGGTCCGATATACCGGTGAGTACTCGAAGTGCCAAGGCTCATTGTCGTAGATCCGGCACCAGCCGAGTTCACCCTTGGTCGCCTGCAGCCATTGATAGGCCTTCAGCGGCTGCACATCGACGGCGTAACCCTTCACGTGAGCCGATCTGTCGGGCTTCAGCACATAGACGCGAGCAGCGGCCACGCCGTACAACTTCACGTATTGGGCGAACAGGGCGTTCTGCTGGGCATTGCTGCGCTTGCCGTCGTTCAGGCACAGCGTCACCTTCTTGCCGGCTGCCTGCTTCTTGGCGGCGATCCAGGCGGTTCTGACATCGTTGCGCAGCCCGGTGGGCGACTCGTCGGAATACCGGCGGTCAACCGCACAAGCCGGGCCGTGGTCGGGCCCGGGAGAGTTCGAGTTCGCAGCAACTTGTTGGGGGCCCGGCGTGGCTGAGGGTTTGGGGGAGGGGCTGGGGGAGGGACGAGCGGTCGGCGCCGAGGTCGAACCCGCGCTGTCAGCGGGTCTGTCGGCGCCAGACGGGGAAGGCCGCGTTGAACTGGTCAGCACCACCGAAGACGGCGAGGCAGCGGATACCACCGGCGGGGGAAGCGCGCGGGGCACCGAAATCGCAGCTGCGGTGGGTGTTCTCGACGCGACACTCGTTCCTGTCGAACTGCTCGGCACGACGCCGTCGGCCCCGGTGGAGCGGGTGCAACCGGCCAGCGACATCATCGAGGCGATCAAGCCGAGGGATGCGGCCGACAGTCGATGAACGAACGCCGGCTTCGAGGGCGTACCGGAAAAGCCGGTCAACGCTTGACCGCAGCCAGCAGGCCGTCGCC
>JBPCPG010000380.1:0-3353 GCA_050999445.1 Nakamurella sp.
TCGGGGTCGAATCGAACTTCGTGCAGGATCCGGCCCGGCTGCTCCTCGGTGGCCGGGACGACTTGGACACCTTGGTACAAGGCCAGCCGCTGCAGGACTCCGATGGCCAGGGTCGGGTCAAGGGACAACGCCTGGAAGGACGTGAGCAGCGAGTCGCGTCCGAACAGCGTCATGAACCAGGGCGAGCCGGCGGCCACCACCGGCGCGTGCTTGCCATCGAAGATCCGCAGTCCGCCCAGGTCCTCACGGCTGCGGGCGAGCACTGCGTCGACCGCCTCGTTCGAGCAGCTGAATTGTGACGCCTTCTCCCGCCACCGCTCCAGCTGACGCCCCGGCCCGGTCCTGGACAACGGGCGCTCGGCAGGGAACTTCGTCGGAACGAGTTTTCCGTCGATCATCGGCAGCGCGTATACCCGCCCTCGCCATTCCCCGCGGGGGTCCAAGGTCACCGAGAACGACAGCCTGTCCTTCTTCAAGGTGGCGCCCGCGGCATGCAGGCGGATGCCGACCGGCCGGCCCGGCTGGTCCCGTCCGGCTGCCGTCAGGGTGAGCCACTCGTCCTCGATCTGGGCACGTGAGTGATTCCTGGACGAGACGCGGCCCTCCTTGACAGCGAACAGGTCCGCGAAGTCGGCACCGACTTGCAGGCTCACCGTGGTGCTGAGCCTGGCCGCGCTCAGGTTGCGCAGCACGATGTCCTCGCGCATGCCGTGGCCGATGTAGCGTTCACGCTCCACCAGCAGCCGCGATGATCCCACCATGGCCTGGCCCACGAACCGGCAACGGAAAGGCTCCTCCAGCATGTGTGTCAGCGGCCGGAAGGGCTGGTCGTCGACCGACAGCAGCCAGCGGGAGATTAGCCGAGTGTCCTGGTGGAAGAAGCCGAGCGGGGCCGACGTGTCGATGTCGCCGCTGGTGTAAGACAGCGCGAATGTCGCACCGTCCAGCACCGTGACGGTGCCCGGCGCCATCGCCGCCGACTCGCCACTGAACTGGTGTCCGTCGCCAACGGCACCGCGGCCCGGGTTGGTGGACATACCAGCCGACTCCTTCCGGTCAGGCGCCGGGAACGTCCCCCTCCCGAAGGTCGTTCTGGCCCAGCCAATTCCACCCTCACTGTGCCAGACCTCAGCTCAGGCGCGCCCTGAGGTTCTCGTCCAAGCCGGCGAGGAAATCCTCGGTGGTCTGCCACTGCTGGTCGGGTGAGATCAGCAGCGCCAGGTCCTTGGTCATTTTGCCGCTCTCGACCGTCTTCACGACCACGTCCTGCAGTGTCTCGGCGAACTGCACCACCTCGGCAGTGCCGTCCAACTTGCCGCGGTGCTTGAGCCCGCCGGTCCAGGCATAGATCGAGGCAATCGGGTTGGTCGAGGTCGGCTTGCCCTGCTGATGCTGTCGGAAGTGCCTGGTCACCGTGCCGTGCGCGGCCTCGGCCTCGACGGTTTGGCCGTCCGGCGTCATGAGCACGGACGTCATCAGGCCGAGTGAGCCGAAGCCCTGGGCGACCGTGTCGGACTGCACGTCACCGTCGTAGTTCTTGCAGGCCCAGACATATCCACCTGCCCACTTCATCGCAGCGGCGACCATGTCGTCGATCAGCCGGTGTTCGTAGCTCAGGCCCGCGGCGTCGAACTCCGTCTTGTACTCGGTGTCGAACACGTCCTGGAAGATGTCCTTGAAGGCACCGTCGTAGGCCTTGAGGATGGTGTTCTTCGTTGACAGGTAGACCGGATAGCCGCGCTGCAGACCGTAGGAGAATGATGCCCTGGCGAAGTCGCGGATCGAATCGTTGAAGTTGTACATGCCCATCGCCACGCCGCCCCCCTCCGGGTAGGTGACGACCTGCTTCCTGATCTCCTCCGATCCGTCGGCGGGGGTGAAGGTCAGCGTCAGGGTCCCGGCGCCCGGAACCTTGAAGTTGGTGGCGCGGTACTGATCGCCGAAGGCGTGCCGGCCGATGATGATCGGCTTGTTCCAACCGGGCACCAGGCGCGGGATGTTGCTGATGATGATGGGCTCGCGGAAGACGACACCGCCCAGGATGTTGCGGATCGTCCCGTTGGGCGAAACCCACATCTTCTTCAGGCCGAACTCCTTGACGCGGGCTTCGTCAGGGGTGATGGTCGCGCACTTCACCCCGACGCCGTGCTTCTTGATGGCGTTGGCAGCATCGATCGTTACCTGATCGTCGGTGGCATCCCTGTTCTCGATGCCGAGGTCGTAGTACTCGATGTCCACGTCGAGGTACGGCAGAATCAGCTTGTCCTTGATGAACTTCCAGATGATGCGGGTCATCTCGTCGCCGTCGAGTTCGACGATCGTTCCGCTGACCTTGATCTTCGACATGGGTGGGCCGGCTCCTCTCACCACTACCTGTGGCTCGCCGTCAGAGCGTACTGCCGGGCCCGCGGCGGACCTCGGCGACAAAGTCGGCTACCTCCCGAAGCTGGGCATCGACCGCGCGGACCGCGGCCGGCTACTGCACCAGCACCAGCACCGCGAAGCCGGCGGCCAGCGCCAGCATGAAGATGACGTCGAAGGTTCTCCCTCGGACGGCCAGCACCCCGATCGAGGGGTCTGGCACAAAGGCGCGCAGCCCAGCGCCGACCAGCGCGGAAGCTCCGAGCAGTGCCGAGCCCCGGCGCCAGTGTGCCGTCGCGAACAGCAGCAGCCCGATCGCCGCGATCACCAGAACCACGGTGATCGGGATCGCCCGCCGCCACCGAGCCGTGATCATCCGGTGCGGGCGAGGGCAACTCGCTCAGCGGCGGTGACCACGTTGGCCAGCAGCATCGCCCTGGTCATCGGCCCGACCCCGCCGGGATTTGGCGCCAGGAACCCGGCCACTTCGGCAACGTCGGCAGCGACGTCCCCGGCGATCTTGTTGCCCGCCTTGGTGACCCCCACGTCCAGGACGGCCGCACCGGCTTTCACCATGTCGGCAGTGACGATGCCGGGAACTCCGGCCGCCGCCACCACGATGTCGCCCTGCCGGACATGGCCGGCGAGATCAAGCGTCCCGGTGTGGCACAGGGTGACGGTGGCATTGGTGCTGCGCCGGCCGAGCAACAGCGCCAGCGGGCGGCCGACGGTGGTGCCCCGGCCGATGATCACAGCATGCGCGCCGGCGATCGGCACCTGGTAGCGCCGCAGTAGTTCGATGATGCCGGCCGGTGTGCACGGCTCGGGCGCCGGTGCGCCGAGCACCAGCGAACCCAGGTTGAATGGGTGCAGACCGTCGACGTCCTTGCCAGGATCGACCCGCGACAGGATGGCGAACTCGTCCAGGCCGGTGGGTTGCTGCACCAGGAACGCGGTGCAGGATGGGTCGGCATTCAGTTCGTCGACGACCG
>JBPCPG010000131.1:0-5704 GCA_050999445.1 Nakamurella sp.
GCTCCGTCGGTGGCATGGCCGCCGACCCGGTCGCCACGGCCGCTTCGAACAACCCGCTGCTCAAGACCTTGGTCGCCGCCGTCTCCGGCAAGGTCAACCCCAAGGTCAACCTGGTCAACACCCTCAACAGTGGCGAGTTCACCGTCTTCGCCCCGGTCGACGCCGCGTTCAAGAAGGTCGACGCCGCCACCATGGGCAAGCTCACCACCGACGGTGCCCTGCTCACCAAGATCCTGACCTACCACGTGGTCGCCGGGCAGCTCGACGCCAGCAAGATCGACGGCACCCACAAGACCGTCGAGGGCGGCTCGGTGACCGTCACCGGCTCTGGCAACAACCTGAAGGTCAACGGCGCCAACGTAATCTGCGGCAACGTCAAGACCAAGAACGCCACCGTGTACCTGATCGACAACGTTCTGAGCCCCACCAGCTGATTCGGACGCTGCCCCTGACCCGGGCAACGACCGAAAATCATCAGAAAGCAGTACCGAAAGGCCCCGGTGGATCTTCTTCCGCCGGGGCCTTTCGGCGTCCCGAAGCTGCGTAGGGTTGCCCGGATGACCGGCCGGCGCACTGCTTCCGCGGCTCTGCTGCTAACTCCCGGCGCCGACGCCGGCCGTGATCCCCACACCCTGCTGGCCATCGAGGAGCGGCTGGCGCCGCTGCCGTGCCTGCGCCTGGACTTTCCCTACCGGAAGGCGGGCCGACGCGCGCCGGACCGGGCGCCGGTCGCGATCGCCCACCTGGTGGAGCAATCGGCCGTTTTCGCTGCCCAGCGGCACATCGGTCCCGAGCAACTGGTGCTGGGTGGACGCTCCTACGGCGGCCGGATGTGCTCGATGGCGGTCGCCCAGGGCCTACCGGCCGCCGGTTTGGTGCTGCTGAGCTACCCACTGCATCCGCCCGGCCAACCCACCAAGCTCCGGACCGACCATTTTCCGGACATCGATGTTCCCGTCCTGTTCGTGTCCGGCGACAACGACCCCTTCGGCTCGCCGGACGAGTTCGCCCAACACCTCCCCCGCATCCCGGGAAAGGTGACCCAGATGTGGTTGCCGGGCGGCCACGATCCGCGCCGGCGGATTCGCCCATCGCCGCAGCGATTGCCCAGTGGCTGACCATGCTGTGAGCGCAGTCGGGTGTTACCGGGTGCGCATGCGTAGCGGGCGTCGGCAGTCGAAGCTGATCTGTCGCCGAGCGTGTGGAACGCCGGAATCGGCCGACCGCTCGCGCCGGGCCCCCAGTCGTACGTAGTAGCTGATCAAGCTCTTGTCGGCCGGATATCCGATGACCACGGCGTCGGCCGCTGACCACCCTGGATAGGTGAGCGCCATCAGGACGGCGGCGAAATCATGACCGTCCTGGCGCGAAACCAGCGAAGTGAGAACGTAGGTCGTGCGGCCATCGGTGCGTCGCGCCTGCGCCCGCTTGATCGTGACCCACTCCGGGTTGAGTGCGGCGAACGAAATCAGGGCCAACAATTCCGCCGCGGCCGGTAGCACCGTCGCCACAAGGATCATCGTGGCCACAGCCGGTTGACCGACTCCGGCGATGGCGCACCATGTTCCGGACAGAAGGGCGAGCCAGGATCCGGCCGCCAGAAGGGCCACGATGACAGCGGAGCGGTGCCGCGCGGCCGGGGAGCCGTCGTAGAACGACAACGACGCATCGGGTGTCTGCCGAATGTTGCCCGCCGTCAATCCGACGATGGCCATGTGCAGCGGCCACAACCAGGGCATCACCAGCAGTCCGACCACCGGTACCGCACCGAGCACGGTCAGCCGCCGGGTCCGGTGCAGTGCCACCCGAGCAGCGTGTCGCAGTGTTGACACCGGTAGCGCTGAAACCGGAACCGGGAACTCGAATTCGCCGGAAACGACGCCGCCGGCCGACGAATCCGGGGCGGCGGTTCGCAGTCCGGTCGGCGAAGAACCGGCCGGCGGGAAGGTTCTCTTCGGGTGTTCGATGATTGTCATGGATCAATGGTGGCTTTGCTGGGAAGCATGCCGCGGCCACAGTCGCGGGCCACGCTCGCGGAGATCGACCTGGCGGGGCTCCGGCGCCGGTTGTCGACGCAACTTCCGTCAAGCGGCTCGCTCGGCGGCAGCGAGAAGATCAGGATCGTAGTAGATCCGAGGTGGTAGTCGACCCCGGATCTACTACGATCCTGCGCTCCGCGTGTAACCGGTATGTTCCGTCGGCGAAATCCGCTCTGAGACCCTGTTCCAGCGATGTGCATCTTGCCCGCACGAGCCCCCGCACCGACCGCCGGTCACCGCTGTAGATCGGTCACGATGCCCCGGAGCCGCAGCGCCAGAAATTCGTCCTCCGTTTCCCAAGACGTCGGGACCTTTGCCTCTATCTGGAACCCAGGACCGCAGGGCAGCATCCACACTTGAAGAACCCCACCATCACCGACGAAACGGCCGGAGCCCGTGCTGCACGGCGCGAATTTCGGCTGTACTCCTGGAGGACGTTCACGTGAACAGCAGCGTCGAAGTCGACACCAATCTGACACCGGCCGGATCGATCGATCCCGCGGAGCTCGACCTGATCGACCGATACTGGCGCGCCGCCAACTATCTGTCGGTCGGGCAGATCTATCTGCTGGACAACCCGCTGCTGCGGGAACCGTTGCTGGCCGAGCATGTCAAGCCGCGACTCCTCGGGCACTGGGGCACAACGCCCGGACTGAACCTGTTGTACGCCCACATGAATCGCGTGATCAAGAACCGCGACCTCGATGCGCTCTATGTCACCGGACCCGGCCACGGCGGTCCTGGTCTGGTCGCGAACGCCTACCTGGAGGGCACCTACAGCGAGGTGTATTCCGGCATCGGCCAGGACGAGGACGGGTTACGGGCATTGTTCCGCCAGTTCTCCTTCCCCGGCGGCATCCCGAGTCACGTCGCACCGGAAACACCCGGATCCATCCACGAGGGCGGCGAACTCGGCTACGCCCTGGTGCACGCCTACGGGGCCGCCCTGGACAACCCCGATCTGGTGGTGCTGTGCGTGGTCGGTGACGGCGAAGCCGAAACGGGGCCCCTGGCAGCCAGTTGGCACAGCAACAAGTTCCTCAACCCGGTGACGGACGGAGCGGTCCTGCCGGTGCTCCACCTCAACGGCTACAAGATCGCCAATCCGACCGTGCTGGCCCGGATACCGGAATCAGAATTGGCAGAACTGATGCGCGGCTACGGGTATGCGCCGCACTTCGTCACCGGATCCGATCCGGCCGACGTGCACCGGCAGCTGGCCGCAACCCTGGACGAGGTGATGGACGACATCGCCGGCATCCAGCATCGTGCCAGGAATGATGCCGCAACGGCGCACGGCGCCGACAGGCCGTTGTGGCCGATGATCGTGCTGCGCACTCCGAAGGGCTGGACCGGCCCCAAGGAGGTGGACGGCAAGAAGGTGGAGGGCACTTTCCGGGCACATCAGGTGCCGCTCGCCGAGACCCGCACCAATGCCGCCCACCGCGCGATGCTCGAGGAGTGGATGCGTAGCTACCACCCGGAAGATCTTTTCGACGCCACCGGAACACTGATCCCCGAGTTGCAGGCGCTGGCGCCGCTGGGCGCCCGCCGGATGAGCGCCAATCCGCACGCGAACGGCGGCCAGCTGCTGCGTGATCTGGTGATGCCGGACTTCCGCGACTAAGCGGTGCCCGTCGACCACCCGGCGACCACCACCAGCGCAGCGACCGCGAAGCTGGGCGAATTCCTCCGCGACATCATCGCGCGCAATCCTGATAATTTCCGCATCATGGGTCCGGACGAGACCGCGTCGAATCGGCTGCAAGCCGTCTTCCAGACCACCGACCGGGCCTGGGATGCCGAGACCATCGACGGTGACGACCATCTCGCGCCGGACGGCCGGGTGATGGAGGTGCTGTCCGAGCATCTGTGCCAGGGGTGGCTCGAGGGCTATCTGCTGACCGGACGGCATGGGTTGTTCAACTGCTATGAGGCCTTCATCCACATCGTCGATTCGATGTTCAACCAGCACGCCAAATGGCTCAAGACCACCAGGCACATTCCGTGGCGAGCCCCGATCGCGTCGCTGAACTATGTGCTCTCCTCACACGTCTGGCGCCAGGACCACAACGGGCTGTCGCACCAGGACCCGGGATTCATCGATCACGTGGTCAACAAGAAGGCCGAAATCGTCCGGGTCTACCTGCCGCCGGACACCAACTCGCTGCTGTCGGTGGCAGATCACTGCCTGCGGAGTCGTCACTACGTGAACGTCATCGTCGCCGGCAAGAATCCCGAACTGACCTATCTGACGATGGACGAAGCGATCGCGCACTGCACGCGCGGACTCGGGATCTGGCCGTGGGCCGGCAATACCGACGGCGAACCGGACGTGGTGCTGGCCTGCGCCGGCGATGTGCCCACTCTGGAAACGGTGGCTGCGGCCGACATATTGCGGACCCGGCTGCCCGAGTTGAAGGTTCGCGTGGTCAACGTGGTCGACCTGATGCGGCTGGAACCGGATACGGAGCACCCGCACGGCCTTTCCGATCGCGACTTCGACGCCTTGTTCACCTCCGACAAGCCGGTCATCTTCGCCTACCACGGCTATCCGTCGCTGATCCATCGACTGACCTACCGTCGCAACAACCACCGCAACATGCATGTCCGCGGCTACAAGGAAGAGGGAACCACCACCACGCCGTTCGACATGGTCATGCTCAACGACCTGGACCGGTTCCAACTGGTGATGGATGTCATCGACCGCGTTCCGAGCCTGGGCAGCAGAGCCGCGATTCTGCGTCAGCAGATGGCCGATGCCCGGCTGGCCGCCCGCGCGTACACCCGTGAGCACGGCGAAGACGATCCAGCCATCTCGAACTGGACCTGGCCGGGACGCGACTAGGTTGCGAAGAATCTCCCCGGGCGGGACCTGTTCGGTCCCGCCCGGGGAGGACGTTGCTAGCGGCCCGACTGACCGAACCCGATTCCGCTGACCACCTCCAGGACGAGTAGCACCTGGCCGGAAAGCTATTCTTTGGTCGTCGTGCTCTCGAGCCGTCCGCCTGGCCCGTGGCTTCTGCGGTCGCCGCGCACAGTGATGCCGCCCCCGACAGACGTCAGCGGATCAGCGGGTCAGCGACGAACAGCGGGAAATCGCCCCACTCGTCGGGGCCTACGCCTGCATCGCGATGGCACATTTCCCCGGCACCCAGCACCCCTCTGGAATCCCATCGAGTCTCTCGCACCGCGTCGGACAAGCCCAAGGAATTCTGATGGAACGCTAGGACATCAGCGCGGCGCGGGCTTTGCGCTGATGACCCGCCCGCCTCCCAGGACGGCAACCAAAAGCTGCACCTCGTCGCCGACCACATCGTGCGTACCAGAACCTTCCAGCGAAGGTCACCCCTTGGCGGCAGCAACCGGCGACCGGGTCTCGTGCCGGACGGCGCTCGCGTCAAGGCCTACCACGACCACCGGGCACGGCGACTGTCGGAGGCAGGTCCGAGCCACCTTCCCCAGAATCAGATCGCGCAGCACGGTCTTCCCATGCACACCCAGGACCAGCAACGAGGCCGTCTTCGCCCGCTCCAGTAGCACCTTCGCCGGGCTCCCAGCCAGCGAGCAACGCCGAACCTCGGGCTGCTGCGACATGTCCTTGAGGGCTGCTTCCACCTCGTTGTCGACCATGATGGCCGATCCGGTGTGCAGTTCGTGGGGGG
>JBPCPG010000199.1:0-15663 GCA_050999445.1 Nakamurella sp.
GCCAACGGTGTCCGCAGCTCGTGGCTGGCGTCCGCGATGAATTGGCGGAGCCGGTTCTCACTCCGCTGCCGTTCGGTGAACGCTGTTTCGACCTGGGTCAGCATGTGGTTGACGGCGGCGGCGACCCTGCCGACCTCGGTGGCCTCGTCGTCTCCCGGAACCCGCTCGGTCAGGGCGACCTCACCGGCGGCAAGGGGAAGTTCCGACACCCGCAGCGCAGTGGCCGTGACCCGTTGCAACGGTCGAAGGGACCGGCGCACGGCGAAGCCCCCGATCAGGCCGATGATGACGGCAACAACGAGAAAGACGACGAGCTCCGTCCACGCCAGCACCTCGACGACCTCGTCGACCGGACGTTCCGGTAGCCCGGTGACCAACACATCGCCGTCGGCACCGCGAGCAACCAACACCCGGTAGGACCCCATGCCAGGGAAGTGCACGGTGGCTTCCGTTGCGCCGCTGGTAGCGAGGTCGACGATGCCGGCTCGGTCGGCCGCGGAGACGGCTACCGGACTCCGCGAGTCCGACACCACCCCTACGGCGGTGATCATGCCGTTGAGCAGGCGGGCGCCGAGGGTCCCGATGGGCTGACCGACCGTCCCGGTCTCTGGATGGTTGTCCGCGTCATTGTCGTTGTGTTCCAACGAGATCGCATAGCGGGACCCGGCCAGCATCAGGTCATGATCGAGTCGCGAGGTCAGGAAGTTCCTGATCACGACACTGGTGGCCACGCCGACGGCCGCACAGGCGATCATCACCATTGCGAACAGCAGAATCGTCAATCTCGTTCGGAGGCTCGGACGGGACGGCCACGGTCGGCGTCTCACTGCGCGACCGGTTTGAGGACGTAACCGAAGCCGCGGACGGTGTGGATCATCGGCGGACGGCCGGCATCGAGCTTCTTTCGCAGATAACTGATGTAGAGCTCCACGACGTGGGAATTGCCGCCGAAGTCGTACTTCCACACGTGATCCAAAATCTGGTCCTTGGACATCACCTGGCGCGGATTCCGCATCAGGAATCGCAGTAGCTCGAACTCGGTGGCGGTCAGGTCGATCGATGCATTCGCCCGGTAGACCTCCCGCGCACCCTCGTCCAGCACCAGATCACCCACCCGCAACTGGCTGCCGGTACGGGCGCTCGCCACCCCTGACCGACGCAGCAGCCCCCGAGAGCGCGCGAGAACCTCCTCGATGCTGAAAGGCTTGCTGACGTAGTCATCAGCGCCGGCGGTGATACCGGCGACCCGGTCCGCGACCGCATCCCTGGCCGTCAGGAACAACACGCACACGTGCTCCGACGCCGCCCGGAGCCGGTGCAATACCTCGAACCCGTCCAGATCAGGCAGTCCCACGTCCAGAACGACCAGGTCGGCCGGCGCTTCCGCCGCCAGGGACAATCCGCTGCGCCCATCGGTGGCGCCTTGCGCATGCCACCCGTCGTAGCTGAACGCGCTGACCAGCGCCGTGGTCAGATCCACCTCGTCGTCGACCACCACAACGCGAGGCGGGAATCCGTCCGGCCGCAGGAACTGCGGACCGGGGCGGCGAGGTACCACGGCCATCACCCGCCGCCCTTCCGATTCGTCGTCGCTGCCAGAGTCGTCCTGTTTCCTCTGAGTTTGCTCTCACTAGCCCCGGAGCGACCGTTGATCCGGTTTGTCGACCGAGTCGAACGGCAATGTTGAGGGCGGGTTCGACCAGCGACGCTCGAACACCGCCGCCGACTCGTCGTGCGCCAGTACGCGCCCGACCGACACTCTGTTCGAGGTGGTGCAACTGATCGCCGGGTTGGACACAATGGCGACCAGCGAACGGGCCGCGGAGCACCTGCTGAGCCCGCGCTGGGAGAGCGGGCAACTCGTCCTGCATGTACAACCCGCCGTAGGTGGGATCTGGGTGCCGTTCGAGACACCCAATCCGACCCCGTGCTGCGCGATCCACCTCTGAGAAGTGGCAGTCAGCTCCGGCGAGGCGAATCGCCGCCGGCGCCTACGCCCGACAGTCCAAGGACCAGCCCGCCGGCGACCACAGCCATTCCGATCCAGACCACCGGTGCCGGACCTGGCTTTCCGACCAGGATTCCGACGGCCGCCGCGGCGATCGGCGCGATGCCGGTGAGCAGGCCCGCCCTACCGGCGCCCAGGCTGCGAACACTGGAGTACCACAGCAGAAAAGCGACCGCCGTGACCGCGACCGCCAGATAACCGACGGCTGCCAGATCCAACCCCGTCAGCCGGGCCACCGCTGCCGGCCCCTCCCGGACAACACCGAGGACCGCAAAGATGAGCGCCGCGAGCCAGGTGGAGTGCACCGAGACCCCCCACGGTCCGTGGCGGGGCAGGACCGGCAGGGCCAGCAAGGTGAAACCCGCTTCGCAGCCCAGCACCGCGACCGCCCAGAGCAGACCGACGGCATCACTGCGGCCGACCCCTTCGACCAATGCCGCCCCGGCGGTGACCACCAGCGCGGCGACGATCACCACCACGGTCGGTCGACGACCCTCCAACAGCGGTCCGACCACGGCCAGTGCCACCGGAACGCAGGCCACCGCCACACCCAGGACCGCGGGCTCTGCGTGCTGGCCACCGCGGATGAGGGCGACGTTGAACAGCACCAGCCCGGTCGCCGACACTCCGAGCAGCCAGCACCACTCCCGGCCGCACGGCATCGACAGCCGTCGGCCGGAGATCCTCGCGATGCACAGCAGGAGCAGGCACGCGACGGCATAGCGCACCGCCTGCGAGGTGAACATCGGCGCGCTTCCCAAACCCGCGGACACCGCGACGCTGCTCCCGACGAAGACCATGGCCGCCGAGCCGCTCGAGATCGCCGCAACAGTTCCAGAACGCCACTGTGCCGGACCGCCGGCATCAACGACCTCGACCGAGCCGACCGGCTCGGCACCAGTGCGGCGCAGCTGCTTCCTTGCTTGCCCGTGAGTCACGTCTGCCATCCTGATCGTCGCCATGGTCCAATGAGAAGGACCAATTCAACGAACATGGGATGTACCAATGAAAGATGCCGGTCGCGTGTCCGGCATCGGATCCGATTTCCTGCTGCTCGATCCGGCCCAAGCGAAAACGAGAGGACTGACCGGCTGGCTAACGGATGCATTGCGGGCAGCCATCTCCGACGGCCGACTCGAAAAGGGTTCAGCGTTGCCCGCCACCCGGACTCTGTCGCGGGATCTCGGCGTCTCCAGAGGCATGATCGTCCAGGCCTATCAGCGTCTGGCTGACGAGGGGCTGATCACCGGGACGCCCGGCAGCGGAACGATCGTGACCGCGAACAGACGCCCGGCCGGAACTCGCCTCGGCGCAGGGAGTCTCACTGAATCCGGCCCAGCCGAATCAATACCCGCTCATTCGCTCCCGCCGTTTCCCCTGCCGGTCCCCCGCTCGCTTCCGGCCGAGATCGACCTGTCCCCAGGCGTGCCGGATCTGGCGGCGTTCCCACGGGCTGCGTGGCTGCGCGCCGAACGTGCGGTCCTGGATGAGGTGCTCTCCGCGGACCTCGGTTACGGCGACCCGCGCGGCATTCTGCGGCTACGAACCGAATTGGCGACTTGGTTGGCACGTACCCGAGGGGTCCGCGCCGACGCGGACACCATCATCGTCGTCGCGGGCGTCGCCCAGTCCCTGGCGCTCATCGCTCAGACCCTGGTCGCCCGCGGGAGACCAGCCATCGCCGTGGAGGATCCGGGTTCCCGCGGCGCCCGCGAGGAACTCGCGCACTGGGGAGCGGAACCGGTGCCCGTTGCCGTCGACGCGCACGGGCTGGACGTCGACGAGTTGATCCGAACCGGCCTGACGACCGCCATGCTCACTCCTGCACATCAGTACCCCACCGGGGTCGTGCTGGCACCGCACCGTCGTCTGGCGCTGCTGGAATGGGCGGCCGACGGTGGTCTGATCATCGAGGACGACTACGACGCCGAGCACCGTTACGACCGGGCGCCGGTGCCCGCGCTGCAAGCCGGCGCGCCCGAACACGTGGCGCACACCGGCAGCACCTCCAAGACTCTGGCCCCCGGACTGCGGCTGGGCTGGCTCGTTCCGCCCGCGCACCTCCTGGGCGATCTGGTGACGGCCAAACACGCCAGCGACCTGGGGAGCCCCGCATTGCCACAGCTCGTGCTGGCCCACCTGCTGGCCTCCGGGCAGTACGACCGACATCTGCGCACCGTTCGGACGAGGCAACGGCGCCGCCGGGACACCGTCGTAGCGGCGCTCCAAGAGTACCTGCCCGAAGCCAGGATCGAGGGGGTGGCCGCGGGTCTTCACCTGCTCATCACGGTGGGGCACAACATTTCTGGACCGGACGACGTCGAAATCGCCGCTCGGATTCGCGAGGTCGGAGTTCTGGTCCAGCCCATGTCCTGGCACCGGCACCGGACCGGTCCGCCCGGGCTGCTGCTGGGCTATGCCGCCAATTCGCCGGACCGGCTGTACGAGGCTGTCCGGCGCATCGGCGCAGTGGTTCGCTCGGCCGGTCAGGAATCGGCGCGGTCGCACGATTCCTAAAATGTCACCGGTGACAGCTGCCGACTGGGTTGACGACATGTCGAGGATCGCCGTGTACTGTCACCGATGACATAGCGGGAGGAGACTGCGGATGAGCACGATGCGCGACGTGGCCGGTCTGGCCGGCGTCAGCGGCAAGACGGTGTCCCGGGTGATCAACGGTGACAAGTATGTCTCCGCCGCGGTGCAGGAGCGGGTCCAGCGAGCAATTCTCGAATTGAAGTATGTGCCCAACATGCTGTCGCAGACCTTTCGCAACGGGCGGGACAGTGCGATCGGAATAGCAGTACCCGACATCGCAGACCCATTCTTCGGCGCGGTGATCCAGGCCGTTGCCGACCAGGCGCGCACCCGGTCGACGGCGGTGCTGGTGACCAGCCTCGGCAGTGATCCCGACGACGAACAGCCCTCCGTGGAAGCTCTGCTCCGTAGACATATCGCCGGCCTCATCCTTGCGCCGACCTCGACCGACCAGGAATACATCAAGGGTTGGCAGCAGCACACCGAAGTGATCTTCATCGACCGGCCACCCCGACGGGTCACCGCAGACAGCGTGGTGGAGGACGACTTCGGTGCTGCAGTGACCGCCGTTGCGCACCTGCTCGAGCGCGGCCATCGCCGAATTGCGTTCATCGGCAACAGGTCGGCGGTGGTGACCACCGGCCGACGTCTCGACGGCTACCGCGCAGCGCTCATCGCGGCCGGGATTTCGCCCGATCCGGTGCTGGAGGCACTCCACGAAGAATCCGGCTGCGACGCGGTCGGGTCTCTTCACTCGATCCTGACCCTGCCGGACCCCCCGACCGCAATCTTCTCCTCCAACTCCCAATCCTCGATCGCGATGGTCCCGCAATTGCACGAACAGCGCCGCACCGACGTGGCATTCATCAGCTTCGGCGATTTTCCGATGGCCGGCGCGCTCAAGCCGGCGGTCACCGTACTCGACCAGAATCCCGGCCTCCTGGGCAGTACCGCCGCACAGCGGCTGTTCCGGCGAATCGATCAACCGGGCCTGAAACTCAGGCGTCAGATCGTGCTTCCGGTCGAATTGCGCATTCGTGAATCCAGTGGAGTTCCGGTTGACCCGTCCAGATTCATCGGCGCTACCAGGACCAGGTTGGCCGTCAATGGCTGAGCTGATCGTGGGCGCTTTGCTGCTGGACCTCGACGGCACCCTCGTCGATTCCACTGCAAGCGTGCTCCGGAACTGGCAGAAGGTGGCGGAGTTGCTCGACCGTCCTGGCGAAGATCTGGTCGGGAACCTGCACGGGATTCCGGGACGCCAGGTGTTACGTATTCGGGAACCGGGTCTTTCGGAGCGCCGGATCGAAGAATTGAATCAGATTCTTCTCGACGGTGAAACCTCTGACACCTTCGACGTGGTACCGACGGTCGGCGCCGTCGAATTGCTCCGGCATATTCCTTCCGATCGGTGGGCGATCGTCACCAGCGGTGCGCGCCGGCTGGCTCTGGCCCGTATTGCGGCCGCCGGCCTGCCCGTTCCGGCGACCCTTGTCACCGCCGACGACGTTGCCATCGGCAAACCGGATCCGGAACCGTATCGGCTCGGCGCCCGCCTGATCGGTCAGCCGGCCCCGAATTGCCTTGTCATCGAAGATGCACCCGCCGGCATCACCTCCGCAAGAGCTGCCGGCTGCCGGGTTCTCGGCGTGCTCACCACCTTTCCCCGACTGGACGCCGACACGGTCCCCGACCTGAGCGAGTTGCAGGTCGAGGTCACCGCCGCCGGGCTGCTCGTTCGCTACTGAACTGAACCCCTGAACCCCTAACCCCTGAACCAAACCTTCCCCGACTTCTGAGATCGGAGCTTTGAGATGGAACGAAACGTCGTTCGGCACGTAGTGGTCACCGCGCCCGGTGAAGTAGAACTGCATACTGCTCCGGCGCCTACTCCGGCCGCGAAGGAGGTGCTGATCCGGATGATCGCCGTCGGCATCTGCGGGTCGGACGTCCATGCCGCTCACGGTCGCCACCCATTCGTGCCGTTGCCCTACCACCCAGGACACGAGATCGTCGGCACGATCGAAGCGGTCGGCGCCGACGTCGACATACCCGTCGGGAGTCGAATTGTCGTCGAGCCGATCCTGGCCTGCGGCACCTGCAAATATTGTCGCGACGGCCGTTACAACCTGTGCGCCACCATGTCGTTCTTCGGTTGCACGGCCCCGACCGGCGGCTTGGCGGATCTTTTCATCCTGCCCACCGATCGGGTCGTTCTGGTGCCACCCGAGCTCACCGACCTGCAAGCTGTCCTGATCGAGCCGCTGTCCACACCGATTCATGCGGTCCGGCTGGCCGGCCCCGATCTGACCGGTAGAACGGTGGCAATTCTCGGCGCCGGCACGATCGGGCTGCTCACCATGGCCGCCGCTCGCCGGGCCGGCGCTGCCCGCATCGCAGTCAGCGATACCCTCGCTGGTAAAAGGGATCTCGCCCGCAAGCTCGGCGCCGATTCGGTTCATGACGCTGCCTCGCCGGACATGGTGGCCGACATCCGCAACGACCTGGGTACCAGCGTCGATGTCGTCTTCGACTGCGTCTCGGTCCAGGGCACCATCGATCAAGCGATGGCCCTGGCCATGAAAGGGGGGACGATCGTCGTCGTCGGAGTTCCGGCTGCACCGGTTACCGTGCCGCTTCCGGAGATCCAAGATTTGCAGATACGCATCCAGGGCAGCGCCACCTACACCCGGGACGACTACAACGAGGCCATTTCCATGCTGACCGCCGGTTTGGTGCGGCCAGAGGACTTCGTCACGGCAAGATATCCGTTGTCCGAAGTGGCCGCGGCCTTCGAGGACGCCTCCAGCGGCCGCCAGGTCAAGGTCGTCGTCGTCGCGGACGACGAGAAGCGTGACTGATTCGGCCCAGGCGCGCCTGGCCGGCCGGCGCTCCTACCGAACCGGTTGCCCGCTAACGCTTTCAGCGTCGCCCGCAGGTGCTGCGATCAGCGGCCGGAGGAACTGCACCACGTCGGCGAGTTCGGGCATCGAGAGGCTGTGCCCCATACCGGGGTAGGTCTTCTCCTCGAGTGCCGTGTGCCGACGCAGGAAATCCAGGGCCCAGGCGCTCGCGTGGTCCGGAATCGCGGGATCGGCGGGATCTCGACCGTAGAAGGCCGGAATGCCGCGGCCGACGGCTACCTCGGCGGCGAGCCACCTGTCCCCCGGCTGCTCGACGTCGAAGCTGAACCCGCTGAGCGCGACCAGCCCGGCGACCAGGCTCGGACGGCGTCGCATCACCGTGACTGCGGCGCACATCCCCTGGGAGAAGCCGAGCAGTACCGCGCTGCTGGTGTGCTTGGAGATCAGGCGGCCCAATCGGTCGGCCGTCGCGGCGATCTGCTCGTCGGCAGGCTGCGCTCGGGCATCACCTGGAAACCAGGAATAGCCACCGGGGCGGCCCGGGATTTCGAAGAAACCGCGCACTGCAAGCACTTTGGCCCGGATATCCGGTAGAAAGGCACCGACGGCCGGCATCGCCGAGATCAGATCCCCTTCGTTCGAACCGTATCCGTGCACCAATACCAAGGTCGGATACTCCTCGCCGCTCCGGCCCGGCTCGCCCAGCCAGCCGACCTGCACCACACCTTCGTCTTCACCGGTCATGCTTCCCACAGTAGGCAGAGAATCCTCCCGGCCGGCAACGGATGCTCGCGGCCGGTCGGCGGCGCGACCACCCGGCGCGGGACGGCCCTGCCGATGCGGCCGTTCCGGTCTTGAGGCACGATAACCTCCAGCCTCGACACGCCGGGGCAAAGACCCCATGGGGAAGGTTGTTCGATGTTCGGCTACAAGGTTCCCGAGCCCGACGAAGCGATGCTCATCTCCGGTGGCAAGGTCACCGGAGAGGTGCCGTTCCGCGTGGTCACCGGGCACGGGGCTTTCGTGGTCCCGTTCTTCCGCAAGGCGAGGTTCCTCTCGTTGTCGATGGCCGAGGCGGAGGTCACCGAAGCCTGTGTCACCAAGCAGGGCATTGCGCTCGGCGTCCGTGCCGTCATCGCCTTCAAGGTCGGTAACGACACCGAGAGCATCGTCAGCGCGGGTCAGCGCTTCCTGTCCGACCAGGCGCAGATGTCCGTCCTGGTCGGGCGAATCTTTGCCGGCCATCTCCGCTCCATCGTCGGCTCCATGACCGTGGAGGAGATCGTCACCGAGCGGCAGAAGTTGGCCGAAGGTGTGTTGGACGGGTCGAAGATCGAAATGGCCAAGATCGGGCTCACCGTCGACGCGTTCCAGATCCAATCGATCGACGACATGAAACTGGGTTACATCGCGGCCATGGCCGCGCCCCACAATGCCGCCATCCAGCGGCAGGCGCGGATTGCCCAGGCCCAAGCCGATATGGCGGCGGCCGAAGCCGACCAGCAGTCCAAGAGGGCCCAAGCCGAATACGTCCGGCAAACCACCATCGTGCAGGCGCAGCTGGCCGCGGAAGTGTCGGTAGCGCAGGCGCAGGCGAACCAGAACGCGTCCGAGGCAGAGCAGAAGTCGGTGCGGGCCAAGGCGGAGTTCACCCGGCAGACCCGCGTGGTGGAGGCGCAGTACGAGTCCGACGTTTCGATAGCGAAGGCGAAGGCGAACCAGGCCGCTGCCCAGGTCGAGCAGGAATCCCAACGCGCCCAGGCGGAGTTCGCCCGGCAGACCGCCATCGTGCGCGCCAAGGCCAAGGCCGAAGTGGACAGGGCCGAATCCGAGGCGTCCCAGTCCGGGCCCCTGGCGCAGGCGACGGCGCAGCGGGAAGTGCTTGCCGCACAAACCGAACTGGCCACCCGCAACGCAGAGCTGCGAAAACAGCAGCTGGTCGCCGAAGTGGTGAAACCTGCCGAGGCGGAGGCGGAACGCATCAGAGTGCTGGCGCAGGCCGACGCGGAACGGACCCGTATCCAGGCCGAAGCGGCGGCCTCCAACAACCGGGTCTCGTTGGACCAGCTATTGATCGAGCAGCTGCCGCAGATCGTCCGGGAGGCGGCCCAGGGCCTGGCCAAGGCGAACGTGACCGTCCTTAACGGATCGGACGGACTCGGCGAGATCGCCTCTGGACTGGTGAGCCAGGGCCTGGCGATCTTCGACTCGGTGCGGGCCGGGATCGCAGCCAAGCCGGCCACGGACACTCCGCCGAAAAGCCTCGAACAATAATCCTTGCGCGATCATTCAGATCTGGGGTAGCGGTCGCTCCGCAGAAGGGGGCGTTCGTGGTGGTGGAACCGGTACTTAGCCCGGCCTGAGCCGCTTGCGCGCATACATGGCGCGGTCGGCTTCCCACAGGATCTGCGCCGGCACTCCGCCCCGCTGCGGAATGCGGCAGGTGCCGATGGTGATGCCGACATTCACGGCGACACCCCGGTTGGTGATCGGTGCCGCGACGGCGGCAGCAATCCGGTCCGAGAGACTCTGCGCCGCCCCGTCGTCCAGACGATCAGCGATGACGACGAACTCATCGCCGCCGAACCTGCCGACGAGATCGCCATCACCGATGGCGGAGCGGATGCGGCCGCCCAACATGGCCAGCACCTGATCACCCACAAGATGCCCGTGCTGATCATTGATGATCTTGAAGTCATCGACGTCCAGGAAGAACACAACTCCGGAGGACCGTTCCTGCTCGGCGATCGTCACCGAGTGCTGCAACCGCTCCAGAATCAAAGTCCGATTCGGCAGATTGGTCAGCGGGTCGTGCCTGGCCTGATGATGCAGTGCCTCCAGCTCCGCGCGACGACGCGAGATGTCCTCGATCTGGCAGACCGCACACAGCGGGGAGCCGTCATCGGCGCGGGCGATGGTCGCCGTGATCGCCACCCATACCGAGGTTCCCCTTCGATGCAGCAGCCGCTTGTCGACCCGGTACGCCGGGAGCTGACCACTCATCAGGCCGGCAATCATCGGCTCGTCGAGGACGCGATCATCGGGGTGCGTCAGATCGGACGGTGACATTGCCAGGAGTTCTTCTGCCGGATAGCCGACGATCCGGCAGAAGGCTGGGTTCACCTGGAGGTAGCGACCGGTCTCGTCGCCGTGCACCCCGACCAGGGCCATGCCGCCGGCGGTCCCCTCGAACGCCTGCCGGAAGATCTCCTCCCCGGCTCGCAGCTGCTCCGTCAGCAAGGCGTTGTCGATCGCTATTCCAGCTTCCACCGCCAGCACCTCCAGCAGATCGCGCTGCTCCTGCGTCGGGCGCAATCCGTGACGAGGTAGGTCGACCGAGAGCACGCCGATCAGATCACCGGCCGAGGACTGCAGCGGCGCGAACAATGCATCGAGCGGATGCCAGGCGTCTTCGTCGGCAGGAACGTCGAACTCCGGAACCCAGCCCAGGGAACCCACATCCGGTGCGCGATCGTGCGGAACGAACCGCAGGCGACCCCACTTCTCCGCAACGGCGAACTCGTTCTCGTAGTGCCGCAACGGCCGGTGCACACCGAGCAACTGTTCCCGAGCTTGTTCGTTACCCGCCACCGCAATGGTTTTCAGGACGCCGTCGGGCCGCACCACACTGACTGCGGCCACCCCGAACCCCACCGCCTGCACGACCACCTCGGTGACCGCCTGCACCGTGCCCCGGAGATCGTGGTGGGCGTGGATTCCGGTGATCACGCGGTGAAGTTCGCGCAAGGCGTCCGGCTGCGACAAGGACTCGAAAGGCTCCATGGCAGATCCCTTCACCGCAGCAGTGCGATGGTGAAACCGTAGGCCGCCTGTCTGATCGACCTGGCGCCGTGCCTGATTGGTACGGTGCCGTGCCGATCGATAAGGTGCCATGCCTGATTGACACGGTGCCGGGCCTGGTCCACTCCCAGCCGACGGCGCCACAGCCACTTGGAATGTTCGATCCTACTCGCCGGGCCACGCCGCCAACGCTGCGCTCCGAGCGCATCGTCATTCCGGCTGGCCGGCCGGAAGGGAAATGCGCGCAGTCCACCGCTCCTCCACGCGACTCAATCGCCAATACAGCGCCGAACCGGCCAGTACCACGACGAAGAGGGCGACGATGACGTAACCGACCGAATCGAGATTGATCCCGGCGACGAAAGTACTGACCGGGTCGGTCAGATGGAGTTTGGCATTGAGCACAGCGATGATCTCGATGCCGCCGATGATCAGGGCGACCGCGACAGAAAGACCAGTTGTGGTGAGGTTGTAGTAGATCTTGCGCACCGGCCTGATGAATGCCCATTGATATGCCGACTGCATGAAGATCCCGTCGAGGGTGTCGAACAGGCTCATTCCGGATGCGAACAGCAGCGGTAGAACCAGGACGGCGTACCACGGCAACCCGGTGGCAACGCCGGCTCCCACGAGCACCAGCACCGCGACTTCACTCGCCGTGTCGAAACCCAGCCCGAAGAGGAAGCCGACCGGGTACATCTGCCCCTGCTTGCTGATCCGTCGCATCAGCGGCCGGAGAAGCTTGATGACCAGTCCGCGGGAGTTCAGCGCATCTTCCAGCGCGGCCTCGTTCAGGGCACCGGTCCGCGCCTCCCGCCAAACCCGCAGGATGCCGATCAGCGCAAGCAGGTTCACCAAGCCGATAATGAGAAGAAAAATGCCGGATACCAATGTGCCGATCACACTGAGCGTCTGATGCGCGGTGGAGTCCCCATTGGTCAGGGTCGCGGCCATTTTGGCGCCGATCGCCACCAGGACGCCCAACGCGAACACGACGGAGGAATGTCCGAGGGAGAAATAAAGACCCACCGAGGTCGCTCGCCGGTTTTCCGCCACCAATTTGCGGGTCGTATTGTCGATGGCCGCGATGTGATCGGCGTCGAAGGCATGCCGCACACCGAGCATGTAGGCGAACAGGGCGAGGCCGATTCCAAAGACACGTCCACCCACCAGATAGTGGGCCGGCACGACCAACGCGAACAATGTGCCGAAAGCGACGACGTGCAGGGTCAGTACCAGCAGCAATGGCTTCAGGCTCCGGCCCAGCACGCCGAGTAGACCGATCTGCCGATTCTCCGCCTGCATATCCACAACGGCCACGGGGCCTCCGATTCCTCGAACTGGCTAGAGCGGCCACAACGGCGTACAGGATGGCTCACAGGAACGATTGAGCCGATATCACCACGACGGTAACCGTGCCCGCGACCTACCAGGTATCGCTGGGATGAACTTCAGCCATCCGCCGAAGAACCCGAGAGAGCTGCGGGACGCCGAGTGAGCCGTCTTTCCCAGGCAGCTCTAATCCCAGCGGGTCTCCGTGACCTGGCCGCCGATGACCGTGGCCGTCAAGTGCACCGGCCCGAATGGACGAACATACAGATCGTAGGAACCCTCCAGCAGGGCACCGTAGACCAGGGAATGCACGATGTCGCCGCCGGGAGTCGGACGACCCACGACAGCCACATGCGGTGGGGCAGCCGCAGTCGGATGAGTGGATTGCGACCCGTCGTGGTCATGGTCGTGTTCATGGACATGGTCGTGTTCAGGGCCATGTTCGTGGCCGTGCTCGGGCTGGGCATGGGAATGCGCCGCAGTGCCGGCGGCATTCTCCGGATCGATGGATTCCGGCGGCCGCGCATCGGTGCCGGTTGGGACGATCTCGACCTCGAGATCTTCCATCTCGGCCGGCATCACGACAATCAACGCGCCGATGTCGCCGCCGATATCCAGGACCACCGAACCCTGTCCCGCATTCGGATTCTCCTCGGTCACCATGCCGTCCTCCTCCTTACCCAGTCCAGCTACACGTCATCGGCCCAGCTACACGTCCTCAGGCCAGCAGGCGGGATCGCTTGCCTGGCACAGGCAAGCGAACCCGCCCGAAGATCAGGCGCTCGGGTCGGGAACCGGCGGCTTCTCTGCGTAACCGTTTGCCGGGGAAGCGACATACGGGAACGTGGTGGGGAGTTTCTTGTTGGTGTTCGACGTACCGTCTCGCAGCGAATCACCCTTGAGGATGGCATCGACCATGTACGACTTGTCCACCAACGGAATGGTCAGGCCGGCGATCGCGCGCAGTTCGATCGTGGTGACGTCGTCGAGCACCCGGCGACCATTCGGGAATCCAGCCGCATCGCCGCCCAGTACACCGAGGTTGTTCTCCTTGCCTACTGCGGTCGGTGCAACAGCCAGGTTCAGTCGAAGCATGTCGGCCTCGGTGGGACCCGTGTAGGTGGTGAACGCGCCGGCCAGACCGTTCGGAATTCCGGTCAGCAGAATTGCGTGAAGATCGGCCCGTGGCTTCGTGTATGCCTTGAGGTTCGGGAACACGCCCGGGTACAGCACAGGAAGCAATCCAGCCAGCTCTGGCTTGTTGACGTACTGCGCGAACTGCGAGTCGGCCGACGGCGGCAGGGAGTTCCACTTGTCCTTGACGGACATCGGATTGATGACCTCATTGAACAACGGGTTTCCGAGCCGGGAGACCTGCACGCCATCGCCAAAGGGCTTGTACGTGCCGGTCGAGGAATCGAACAGTCGGCCGCGAGCCCGATAGGTGGAAGCCCAGACGCCGACCACCGATGTTGTCGAGGTCGGATCGGTCAGCGTCGCACCCGCACGTCCCAATTCCCTCTTCGGGATCTGCAGCGCGATGGTGTGCACGTTCAGCCCCTGCAGCCCATTCATGCCCGCCATCACGGGCAGCGGGATTTCATGCGCATTGTTGAGCGGACGGAGCCCGGCCAGATCGAAGACACTGCCCAGGTCGACGAAGAACGGATCGGACCGCTGCCCGGCGAAAACCTTGCGCCCGACGCCGAGGTTCTGCACGGACGCCGCACCGAATCTGCCGTCGTAGTTCGGCGTGCTGCGCAAGCCGACATTGCAGGGCGGCACCTTCAGGCCCGAGCCCAGCACGGTGGAGGTCAGGCTGCCGTTCGCCGCCCGCACCACCTTGGTGACCGAGTAGAACTGAGGGCGGTTCCAGGCGGGATCGTCGATGTTCGCGATCGGCGCCGTGTTGTAGAGGAACGTGTTCTTGTTCCGGATCGTCGTGGTGAATCGGAACTGGTAGCTGATGTCCGCCTGCGCAGTTCCAGCATTGGATACGTTGATCGTGTACAGCACGTCGTCGGCGAACTCACTGAAGTTCGGCCCACCATAGGGAATCTCGAACGGGTTGAAGTTGGCAATCAGGTTGACCATGGTCGAGTCGTTCTGATCGACGAAGGCGTAGACGTCCGTGTTGTCGGCCGTCGGGTCCTTCGAGATCTCGGGCGCCTCGCGGTGTGAAGACATATTTGTCCTTCCGGTACGGATATTTCCGAATACTTCAGGGTTTGGTGGTTCAGACCTTCGAGGACGAGTGCATGGCGTGCGCCAGCTTGGCGACCAGTTGATGATCGGTCACGGTCACTTCCCGACCTTCCACCATGACCGACACCTCACCTTTGGAGACGTCGTGGATGTAGGCGACCATCGAACCGGACGCACCGGCGGGCAGCGCCAACGGGGCGGCGACGGTGTTCGCGGCCTTTTCGCTGGTGGTGGCGGAAATCCCGGCCGGAACGAGCGCTGCGGCGCCGACGGCGGCGGCGCCCACTCCGGCGGTTTTGAAGAAGGTCCTGCGGTTGGAGCCGTTCATGATTCCTCCACTAGAGGCGTGCGACTTGGGGTTGTGCGACATGGGGTTGTGCGACATGGGGTTGTGCGACATGGGGTTGTGCGACATGGGGTTGTGCGCCCAGGGGGTTGTGGGCCCAGGGTGGGCGACGACATGTCGCCACACCCAGGGGTGAATCGCGTCGTCAATTCTTCTTCAGCACCACTGTCGTGCCGTGCGGCTGCGCCAGGATGTGCGACAGAAGTGCCTTGCTGCTGGGGGCAGCGTGCCGCGCGTTCGGCGCAATATTCGGCTGCATGACGACTGCCGGAATTGCAGTGAAGAGCCCGTTCAGGTCCACGAGGATATCGACGTTGCCGTAGGAGCCGTTGTAGATCGAGATGGTGCCGTCGGCGTTGACCGGCACGATCACCGAGCCGGCAACGTCATGCTTGGCCTGGAAGTTGGAGTTCGAGACCGCCGGCACCGGGGAGGAGCCATTCCAGGTGGTGAGGAAGCCGGAGGCTTCGGGCCCGGCAGCTGTGACGTTCACGGCAATCGACTTGATGTAGGAGGCGAAGGGGTCGCCGGGCGTGAAGATCGCAACCTTGAGTGTGGCCAGCGCCGGC
>JBPCPG010000218.1:0-19945 GCA_050999445.1 Nakamurella sp.
TCGTGGTCCTCCCTCTCCGTCGTTCGGATTCCGGTGGCGGCACTCGAGCCGATCCCGGAGCCGCCGATTCGAACTCCGGCGTCCGACGCCCGATGTTCGCCCACGATGTGCGCCAGGTCTGCGTTGACGGTGTCGTCTGCGTTGTCGGTGCTGTCGGTGCTGTCGGTGCGCTGCGGGTGGTCGGCCGTTTCGATCGCGGCGAGGGAACGGCCCTGCGAGTTGCGAGTGGCGCCCCGGACACTCTCACTGCGTTCGACCAACTCGGACACCGAGCCGGGGGCGATGGAGCCGTCCGGCAGCAGCGCCGGAGTGGCGTTCGACGACGAGGTGGCGAAAACCCCAGGTCCGGGCAACGGTGACATCCGATCCGAGCGCATGCGCTGATGGACGCGCTGTCGCTGAGTCTTCTTCTCCCCCGGCGCACGTTCGACGTGAGCAAGCACCATCGCTCCGACGGCCGCGGTGATCAGCAGCGCGCTGGTCAGTTCGAACGGGAACAGATAATCGGTGAACAGGGCCGCGGCGAGCGACCCGATCGGGCCGCGTTCGGCCATCACCGGCCCGAGACCGATCGAGTGCGTGTCGCGAACCGCGCGCACCAGGCCGGTGACCAGCAGGGCCACCAGAGCGATCCCGACGCAGGCCGCTTTGATTCGCTGTCCCCGCAGAACTTCGATCACGGAGTCAGCGGCGTCGCGTCCGGTCAGCATGAGCACGAACAGGAACAGCATCATGATGGCGCCGGTGTAGACGATGATCTGCGCGAAACCGAGGAATTCAGCGCCCTGCGCCATGTACAGGCAGCCCAGGCAGAGCATGGTGAGTACCAGCCAGAGTGCGGAATGCACAGCGCCCCTGGCGAACACCATCCCCAGCGCGCCGGCCAGCGCGAGCGGCGCCAGAATCCAGAATGCGATCAACTCGCCGCCACCGGATTGCACGGTGGTGGAGACGTCGGTCGCCAGTGCCGAGACCGCTGAGACCGCAGAGACGGCGGTGACCGCGATCATCGGGCACCGCTGGCAGCCGGTGGGACCACCGGGTCGACACCGGCGGGCACGGTGCCCCTGGACGTCGCGCCGGGCGGTGTTCCGGGCGCGCCGGCTCCTGTCACGCTGCCGGCCGGAGGCACAGTGGAGGAGTCGACATAGCGCCCGGAGACATCGGGAGCACTCGGCGTGTTGACGTCGAACCCGCCCACGTTCGGCTCCTGGCTTGCGCCGGGTTCCGGATGCTGCGACGTACTTCGCCGAAATGTGGGGTCCCGAAGGAGTTCCGGCCCCTTGACGTAGTAGTCCTCCTCCTCGCCGAGTCGCATCGGATGGGGTGGCTGCTCCATTCCGGGCAGCAGCGGGGCCAGCAGACGATCCTTGGTGTAGATCAACCGTTGTCGGTCGTCGTCGGCGAGTTCGTATTCGTTCGTCATCGTCAACGAGCGGGTCGGGCAGGCCTCGACGCACAGGCCGCAACCGATGCATCGGAGGTAGTTGATCTGGTAGTTCTTGCCGTACCGCTCGCCCGGCGAATACCGCTCCTGCTCGGTGTTGTCGCCACCCTCGACGAAGATGGCATCGGCCGGGCAGGCCCAGGCGCACAACTCGCAGCCCACGCACTTCTCCAGCCCGTCCGGATGCCGGTTCAGCTGGTGCCGCCCGTGGTAGCGCGGCGCGGTAGGCAGTGGATTGCGCGGATAGTCCTCGGTCACCACCGGCTTGAACATGGTGGCGAAGGTGACGCCGAACCCCTTCACCGGATCAAGAAACGACACTGCTGGCTCCTTCATTGGTTGCAGTCGCACCGGGCCCAGAAGTGCTCAGCGGCCCGGACATCACCGGCACCGCACGGGCGGTGCGAATCGGTGCGATCGGAACCCTGAGGTCCATCGGCGGAACCGGATAGGCGCCCAGCCGCGGTTGGACGACGTCGCCGCCACGGTCACCGTGCTGCTCCAGCGCCGCCAGCAACACCTCGTCCACCGGCTCCTCGTCGTGTCGTTTCGCCGGCCAGAACGCCGCCGCCAACAACACGACGACCAGCGGGATGCCCATGTACAGCAACACCTCGCGGGTGCTCAGGCTGGTCGCCGTGTTCAGCACCCGAGCGGTCGAGACCAGGACGATCCAGACCAGGGAGACCGGCACCAGGATCTTCCAGCCCAGGGTCATGAACTGGTCGTACCGAATGCGAGGTAGCGAGCCGCGGAGCCAGACGAAAACGAACATGAAGATCAGAATCTTGGCGAAGAACCACACCAGGGTGATCCAGCCCGAATTCGCGCCCGGGATCAGCGAGAGCGGCCACGGCGCCCGCCAACCGCCGAGGAAGAGCGTGGTGGCAATTGCCGAGACGTTGATCATGTTGATGTACTCGGCGAGGAAGAACAGGCCGAAGCGCATCGAGGTGTACTCGGTGTTGAACCCGCCGACCAGTTCGCCCTCGGCCTCGGCCATGTCGAACGGGGCGCGGTTCGTCTCCCCCACCATCGAGATGCAATAGACCAGAAACGAAACCGGAAGCAGCCAGATGTACCAACCGCCGGCCTGCTGGTTCACGATGGCCGAGGTTGACAGCGTCCCCGAGTACAGGAAGACGGCAACGAACGACAAACCCATCGCGACTTCGTAGGAGATCAACTGTGCGGCCGATCGAAGTCCACCGAGCAGCGGGTAGGTCGAGCCGGAGGCCCAGCCACCGAGCACGATGCCATACACGCCGATCGACGAGAAGGCGAGGGCCGCAAGCACTCCGACCGGGAGATCGGTGAGCTGCAAGGCGGTTTGATGGCCGAACATCGAGACCTGGCCGCCGAGCGGGATGATCGAGAAGATGAGAAAGGCCGGAATGGCCGCCATCACCGGCGCGGCGATGAAGACGAACTTGTCCGCCCGTGCCGGAATCATCCCTTCTTTGAAGATCAACTTCAGGGCGTCGGCGAGCGACTGCAACAGACCGAACGGACCGTTCCAGTTCGGGCCGGGACGGTGCTGCATGCGGCCGACGACCTTGCGCTCGAACCAGATCGCGAACAGTGTCATCAGCAACAGCAGTACGAAGATCACGACGGCCTTGATCAGCATCAGCCACCACGGATCACCGGCCAGCAACGCCTGGGTGGAACCGTCGCTGCTGACTCCGGGACTGATGTCGGCCCCAAAAGGAATTCGCATTACAGACCCTGCCCTTCGGAGACAACCGGTCCCGGTTGCGGCGGCACCGCCGGGTGTAGCTGTCCGACCTCGACCCGGTCGGCGACACCGGCGCCCAGTAGAGCACCGAGCGGTGTTCCTCGCACCCGGCGCGGAAGCCAGACCACTCCGTCGACCATCTCGGTGACCGCCAGCGGCAACGTCACCACACCGCCAGAGGGCCCAAGGACACTGACGGAGTCACCCGTTCGCAGGTCGAGTCGAGCGGCGTCGGCCGGCGAGAGCCTGACCACCTCCGGCTTGGCCGTTCCGGCCAGGTGCGGCTCCCCGTCGAGCCCGCGGCCGCCGTCCAGCAGCATCCGCCAGCTGGCCAGCACGAACGAGCCCCGCTTCGTTCCGCGCCCGTCGAGTCCGCGCTCGTCGGGTTTCCCTGCGTCTGGTCCGCCTTGGTCAGGACCCGCGAGACCGGGGTCGACCTTTTCCGCAATACCGACGGCGGAGGTGCCGCGGCCGGCCCAGAAGCCGAGACGCCCCATGTCCGCGCGAGCGGCCGTCGGGGTCTGCGTGTACAGGTCGACATCCATCTCCACGCCGAGGGTGTCCAGGATCCGGCCCTCGTCGAGCGTGCCGAACTCGGGCAGCGCAGCGGCGAAACCACGGTTGCGCCCTTCCCAGTTCAGGTACGCGCCGGACTTCTCGGCAACCGCTGCGACCGGCAGCACCACGTCGGCCAACTCCGTCACCGCGCTGGTCCGCAGTTCCAGACTCACCACGAACCCGGCCACGGCCACGGCGGCCAGTGCGGCGGCGGGATCCGGCAGGTCCGAGATCTCCAGGCCGGCGATCAGTAGACCGGCGAGCCCGCCGGCACCGACGGCGTCGAGAATTCCCGCGGTGTCGCGGCCGGGAGCCGTCGGAACCGAAGCGGCCCAAACAGCTTCAACCTCCGCACGCGCCGCCGGGTTCGCCACCGGGCGGCCTCCCGGCAGTAGATGGCCGATCGCACCGGCCTCCAGCGCGCCACGTTCACCCGCGCGACGCGGAACCCACGCCACCCTGGCCCCCGTCGCGTCGGCGAGCGAGGCAACGGCGGTCAGAAGTCCAGGGATCTCCGCCGCACGCTCGCCCACCAGCACCACGGCGCCGGAGGCGCGCATCGCGGTGGCGAGGCGGTTGTGCACAGCGGCATCAGGCGAACCCGCTGCGGCGGCGTCCTCGGTGGTCAGCCGGGCCAGCACCGACACCTCCGCACCGGGGGCGGCGGACAGCAGGGTGCCAGTCATCTTCTGGAGCCCGCGAGATCGCACTGCTGCCACGGCGAAGACCGGTACGTGCTGCCGAGCGGCCTTGCGCAGCCGCAGGAACAGAATCGGCGACTCCTCCTCGGGTTCCAGGGCGACCAGCAGCACCGCCGGGGCCTTCTCGAGCGATTCGTAGGTGACGCCTCCGGTCTCCGGCGTCACTCCGACGACCCGCTCGCCCAGAAATGCCGCCTCTTCGCTGGAGTGCACGCGAGCCCGGAAGTCGATGTCGTTGGTGCGCAGGGCAAGCCGGGCGAACTTCGCGTACGCGTAGGCATCGGTCAGGGTCAACCGGCCACCCGTCAACACCCCGACACCACCGGTGTCCCTTGCGGTTGTCAACCCCGCTGCAGCCGCTGCCATCGCATCGGTCCAGGACGCCGGCGCCAGCAGTCCGTCTGCGCCGCGTACCAGCGGCCGCAGGATACGGTCGCCGACGCCCGTGTACATGAAGCCGAAGCGACCCTTGTCGCAATTCCATTCCTCGTTGACGTCCGGGTCGCTCGCTGCCAATCGACGGGTCACCCCGATGGACCGATGATCGGTGCGCTGGGCACATCCGTCCGCGCAGTGCTCACAGATGGTCGCGGTGGAAACCAGGTCGAACGGACGGGCGCGGAACCGATACGCAGCAGAGGTCAGTGCACCGACCGGACAGATCTGGATGGTGTTTCCGGAGAAGTACGACTGGAACGGCTCCGCAGAATTGATGCCGATCTGTTGTGCCGAACCACGTTCCAACAGATCGATGAACCGGTCACCGGCAATCTGGTCGGAGAAGCGCGTGCACCGCTGGCAGAGCACGCAACGTTCGCGATCCAACAGCACCTGGGTCGAGATCGCGATCGGCTTGGTGAAGACCCGCTTCGCATCGTGGAGGCGGGACTCCGCCGAGCCGTTGGCCAACGTCTGGTTCTGCAACGGGCATTCGCCGCCCTTGTCGCAGATCGGACAGTCCAACGGGTGGTTCAACAGCAGGAATTCAAGATTCGACCGCTGCGCCTTCTCGGCGACGGGCGAGGTGAGTTGAGTGCGGACCACCATGCCGTCCGCGACGGCCTGCGTGCACGAGGCCTGCGGTTTGGGCATCGGCCGGCCACCCATCTCGACCTCCACCAGACACTGGCGGCACGCCCCGACTGGTTCGAGAAGTGGGTGGTCGCAGAACCGCGGGATGGCGGTGCCGACCCGCTCGGCGGCCCTGATCAACAATTCGCCCTTCGGCGCATCTACGACGACGCCGTCGATCGTGAGGCGCACGTGTCCTTCCGGGACGGGCTTTTCCGCCTCGCCGCCGGAGCCGGCCCCGGCCGGAGCATTCACTACCTGGGTCATCGAGGTCCCTCAATCTCTCCGGCACAACGGTTTTCGTACGTGGGGGCACCGATGCTCTGTCCGGCACAGAGGTTCTCGCGTTTTGTCACGGTCATCTCAGTGCGCCCCCACCAGGTTCATGCTCTGTACGACCGGCGCCGTGCGGCCGGTGACGAGGTCTTCGAACTCGTGCCGGAAGTATTTGAAGCTGGACAGGATCGGCGTCGCCGCGGCGTCACCCAGCGCACAGAACGACCGACCGAGAACATTTCCGGCGGCGTCAGCGAGCGTATCGAGATCCTCCAGAGTGCCCGCTCCGGAAACCACCCGGCGCAGGATCTGCGCCAGCCAGCCCGTGCCCTCCCGGCACGGAGTGCATTTGCCGCAGGACTCATGCTTGTAGAACTCCAGCCATTTCCAGACCGCCCAGGGCACGGAAACCGTTTCGTTGAAGCACATCAGCGCGGTGGTGCCGAGCATCGATCCGGCCGCCGCGACATCGTCGAAGGACAGCGGGACGTCCAGGTGCTCGGGTGTGAAGATCGGGGTCGACGAACCACCGGGGGTGAAGAATTTCAGCGGAATGCCGTTCAACATGCCACCGGCCGATTCCAGCAACTGTCGCAACGTCGTCCCCATCGGGGCCTCGTACTGGCCTGGCCGGGTGACGTGGCCGGACAACGAGAAGATCTTCGGCCCAGGAGATTTTTCCGTCCCCATGGAGCGGTACCAGTCGCTGCCACCAGAGACGATGGCCGGCACCGACATGATGGTTTCCACGTTGTTGACCACCGTCGGGCAGGCGTAGAGACCGGCGACGGCGGGGAACGGCGGCTTCAATCGCGGCTGTCCACGGCGACCTTCCAACGAGTCCAGCAAGGCCGTCTCCTCCCCGCAGATGTACGCGCCGGCGCCGGCGTGCACGACGATCTCGAGGTTGAACCCGGTGCCAAGGATGTTCCGGCCCAGGAATCCGGCCGCCTTGGCTTCGTTGACGGCATGGGTCAACCGACGCAGGGCATGGATCGCCTCACCGCGCACGTAGATGGCGCAGAATTCACTGCGAATGGCGTAGCAGGTGATGATGCAGCCTTCGATCAACGACTGCGGGTCGGCCATCATCGACGGAATATCCTTGCAGGTCCCGGGTTCGCCTTCGTCTGCATTGATCACCAGGTAGTGCGGCTTGCCATCGCCCTGCGGCAGGAAGGACCATTTCAGACCGGTCGGGAAACCGGCGCCGCCGCGACCCCGCAGCCCCGAGTTCTTCATCAGCTCGACCACCTGACCCGGGTCCACCCGCAGGGCTTGCGGCAGGGCCTGATAGCCGTCCAGCCGGCGATAGGTCTTGATCGACCAGGACGCGGGCGAGGCCCAGCGACGCGTCAGCACCGGGGTGAGTGGGGCGGGCCCGGCCGTCGGCGTTGGTGGCAACGGAGTACTCATGACGTCACTTCTTTTCCGGGAGGGGCGGGAAATCGACGTGATCGGGCATCGTCGGAGCCCGCTGTCCGGTCTGCTCGGCCAGGATCGAACCGCGCAGCGTCTCCTGGGAGATCGACGGTCCCTCCACCTCGAAGACCAGATTCGGCATGATGCCGGCGATTTCCAGCTCAGCGGTCCGGAAGTCGGTCAGCGGCGCTCCGCGAGTCGGCGCCGGGCGGTGACCCGCTTGCAACTGGCTCACCAGATCACTTGCCGAGTCCGGAGTCTGGTTGTCGAAGTACTCGTAGTTGACCTGTATCACCGGACCGTGATCGCAGGCCGCCAGGCATTCGGCAGTCTCCAGGGTGATCGAACCGACCGTTCCCGGCTCGCCCGCCGTCTCCTCGTGTCCGACGCCCAACTGGGCCGACAGCGAGGAATAGATGGCATCACCACCAAGAACGGCGCAGAGCGCATTCGTGCAGACGCTCACCAGGTGCTCACCGCACGGCTTGCGTTTGTACATCGTGTAGAAGGTGGCCACCGCCGAAACCTCGGCCGAGGTCAGACCCAACCGGTGCGCACAGAACTCGATGCCCGGCTGGCTGACGAATCCTTCCACCGACTGCACAAGATGCAGCAGCGGCAGCAGCGCGGACCTCGATACCGGGTACCTGGCGATGAGCTCCGTGGCCCGCTCGTGGGTGATCTGATCGAAAACGACATCGGTGTACAGGAACACCGGCACGCCGATGCGGTTACTCAACGGTCCACCCCGCCCATGACCGGGTCGATCGACGCGACGGCAGCGACGACATCGGCGATCAGGCTGCCCTCGCTCATGGCCGGCATCGCTTGCAGGTTCACGAATCCCGGATCACGCAGGTGTACGCGGAACGGCTTGGTGCCACCGTCGGAAACGATGTGGCATCCCATCTCACCGCGGGGATTCTCGATAGCGACATAGGCCTGACCCGCAGGAACGTGGAATCCTTCGGTCACCAACTTGAAATGGTGGATGAGCGCTTCCATCGACGTGCCCATGATCTTCTTGATGTACTCGAGAGAATTACCCATCCCGTCAGAACCGATCGAGAGCTGCGCCGGCCAACCGATCTTCTTGTCCTGCACCATGACAGGACCGGGCTCGGCGAGTTTGACCACGGCCTGCCGCATGATCTTGAGCGACTCGTGCATCTCCGCGACCCGCAACAGGTACCGGGCGTAGCAATCGGCCTCGGTTGCCGTCGGCACCTCGAAGTCGTATTCCTCGTAACCGCAGTAGGGCATCGTCTTCCGCAGATCCCAGGGCAGCCCGGCTGAGCGCAGCACCGGCCCGGTGATGCCCAGCTGCATGCAGGCCTCCAGCGGCAGGATCCCGACGCCCTGGGTGCGCATCTTCCAGATCGGCTGCCCGGTCAGAAGTTTGTCGTATTCCGGCAGCCGAGAATCCATCACCTTGATGAAGCTGTTGATCCGGTCGATCGAATCCGGCGGCAACTCCTGCGCCACCCCACCAGGACGGATGAAAGCCATGTTCATCCGCAGCCCGGTCAGGAACTCCATCAGGTGCAACGCTTCCTCACGCTCCCGAAAACCGGCCGTCATACCGGTCAGAGCGCCCAGTTCCATGCCGCCGGTGGCGATCGCGACGAGATGCGAGGAGATGCGGGTCAGCTCCATCAGCAGAACCCGGATCACCTGCGCACGCCGCGGAACCTCGATCTGCAGGAGCTTCTCGATCGCCATGCAGTACGCGGCCTCGTTGAAGGCGGGCGACAGGTAGTCCGCCCGGGTCACGAAGGTGACACCCTGGGTCCAGTTCCGGAATTCGCAGGACTTCTCGATCCCGGTGTGCAGATAGCCGATGACCGTCCGGGCCTGGACGACCGTTTCGCCCTCGATCTCCAGGATCAACCGCAGCACGCCATGCGTCGACGGGTGTTGCGGACCCATGTTGACGATGATTCGTTCGTCGCTGTCCATCGAGTTGTCGCCGGACCCGAAATTGGCCTCGGCGAGCATGTCGTCCCAGTCGCCACCGGTGACCGTGAAGATCCGACCTTCGGTGGTGGAGGTGCCGCGGGCCACCCTTGGCCCGTCCCCCCCGCGGACGTCGTCCGGCAGGAAATCTTCGGTGTAGAACGGTGCGCCGCCCGGCGCTTTGCCCGTGGTGCTCATGAGTACGACCTCCGCGTATCCGGTGCGGGAATTTCGGCGCCCTTGTATTCGACGGGAATGCCGCCCAGTGGATAGTCCTTGCGCTGCGGATGCCCGTCCCAGTCGTCCGGCATCAGGATGCGCGTCAGTCCCGGGTGCCCGTCGAAGATGATGCCGAACATGTCCCAGGCCTCTCGTTCCTGCCAATCGGCCGTCGGGTACGTGGCGACGGCACTGGGTACGTGCGGATCATCGACGTCGACGGCCACTTCCAGGCGAATCCGCCGGCGGTAGGTCATCGAAGTCAGCTCGTACACGACGTGCAAACGTCGCGGCACACCCGGACCGTAGTCGACACCGGAAATCGAGGAAGCCAGCTCGAACCGCAGCGACGGATCGTCACGGACCAACCAGAACAACGCCGACAGGTGATCCCGGGCGAAGTAGAACGTGATCTCGCCATTGGCGACCGTGGTCTGCAACAGGGCTGCAGACGGAATCGACCGCTCCGTCATCCCGGCCGTCAGTGCGTCGGCGACCTCGTCGAAGTAGCCGCCGAAGGGCCGCTCGGCCGGCACCGGGATGTAAGGGGCGCTGACCAGCAGGCCGAATCCGGATGTGTCGCCGGAGCCATGCACACCGAACATCCCGGTGCGCTCCACTCCGACCGGAGCCGTCCGTGGACCGGTCGGCTCGTGCAGTGCCGTCGACGCAACGTCCGTTCCGGCAGCCGGGGTCTTGGCCGACGCTTCCGAAGTGGTTCCTGTTTCGACGGAAGCGGGTGAGTCAACGCTGGTGGCTCCGCCCTGGGCGGCCATCTGCCCAGGTGGCGGCGACTGTCCGCCACTGTTCTTCGTCGGTTCTTGGGTCCCGTCGGTCGCGTCGGTCATGGCCGCATCGCCTTCCAGTCCGCACTCTGAACCGCCGCACTGGACGCCGCCAGCTGGGCGTCGCTGGGCGAACGCTGACCATGCAGCACACCATTGCGTGCGTACCGCACCGACGAGGCCACCAGATCGGTGCGCTCGCCCACCTTCTCGCCGGCCCGCGCCGAGCCGAGCGGTTCGTCCATGATCTTCGCGTGCAGCTTGAGAATCGCGTCGATCAGCATTTCCGGTCGCGGCGGGCATCCAGGCAGGTACATGTCGACCGGAACGATGTGGTCGACACCCTGCACCACCGCGTAGTTGTTGAACATGCCGCCGGAGGAAGCACACACGCCCATCGCGATGACCCACTTCGGTTCTGCCATCTGGTCGTAGATCTGCCGCAGCACCGGCGCCATCTTCTGGGTGACCCGACCCGCAACGATCATCAGATCGGCCTGACGTGGCGAAGCCCGGAACACCTCCATGCCGAATCGCCCGAGGTCGTAGCGGGGTGCGCCGGTGGTCATCATCTCGATGGCGCAGCAGGCCAGACCGAACGTCGCCGGAAACAGCGACGCCTTACGCGTCCAATTGACCAACTTCTCCACACCCGTCAACAGAATGCCGTTCGGGAGCTTCTCTTCAAGGCCCATATCACTGCTCCGCAGGGGTATCGGAAGAAACACAAAAATGTTGGTTTACAGCGCGTGAAGCAACAGCAACTGCGGTTCCGTCGAAGCCCAAAGGCGGGGCTTCGTCGGGCCGTGGGCGACCTGGCCGGGGCACGAACCTTTTCGGACACACGGTTTCAGTCCCAGTCGAGGCCGCCGCGCCGCCAGACGTAGGCGTAGGCGGCGAAGACGGTGATGATGAACAGACCCATCTCGATCAGGCCGAAAACGCCTAGTTGGACGGCACTCTGGGCCCAGGGATACAGGAAGATGATCTCGATGTCGAAGATGATGAACAGCATTGCGGTCAGGTAGAACTTGACCGGAAAACGGCCGGCGCTTCCAGCCGGGAGCGGGGTCGGCTCGATACCGCACTCGTAGGCGTCGAGCTTGGCCCGGTTGAACCGACTGGGCCCGATCTTGTCGGTCACCAGGGTCGCGTTGGTGACGGCGAAACCGCCGGCCACCACCAACAGAATCAGGATGGGCAGATACGCGCTCACTCAGTTCCTCCGCTCATCTCGCAGGCCCTACACACTGGGCACCATCCTGGTCAGTGACCGGACCACCTTGTCCGCCCAGTCGCCGTCACGGCTGTCGTACAGGCCGGCAAGCAACTTGAGGACCAGATACATCAACCGCTTTCGCGGAAGTCCGAGCCGGGTTGCGGTTTTCATGATGGCCGGCTTGCCGATCAACGTGGAGAACATCCCGCCGAGTCGGTAGTAGGCGCCGAGATGGTCCTTCATCGCTGCCGCATAACCCTGCAGCGCGGCCTCGCGGCTCGGACCGTCGGCGCGTCCCAGTGCCTGCAGCACGGACTCGGCCGCCATTGCGGCGGACTCCATGGCGTAGGCGATGCCTTCGCCGTTGAACGGGTTCACCGAACCACCGGCATCACCCAGCAACACCAGCCCATCGGCGTAGTGCGGAGTCCGGTTGAATCCCATGGGTAGCCCGGCACCGCCGATCGAGCCGATCGCGTTCTCCTCGCGCAGACCCCACTCCGGTGGAGTGCCGTCGAGCCAGGTCCGGAGAAGTTTGCGGTAGTCCGTGTTGCCGAAAGCCTTGGAGGAGTTGAGCATTCCCAGCCCGACGTTGACCGTTCCGTCGCCCAGCCCGAAGATCCAGCCGTAGCCGGGCAACAGCTGCGGGCTTGCTGGGTTGGTCCGGTCCCACAGCTCCAGGTGCGACTCCAGATAGTCGTCGTGCGTCTTGACCGGGGACTTGTAGTAGCGGCGCACCGCCACGCCGAGCGGCCGGTCGTCCCGCTTGTTGATTCCCATTCCCAGCGCGACGCGAGCCGAGACGCCATCCGCAGCGATCACGATCGGCGCGGAGAAAGAACCCGGCCCGTTGTCGGATCCAGCCAGCACTCCCACGATTGCGCCCGTGCGTTCGTCCCGCACCGGGCCGGTCACCGTGGTGCCGACGTGCAGCCTGGCACCGGCTTTGACCGCCAGGTCGGCCAGCATCTGATCGAAGTCGCGGCGTGGACGGACCAAGCCGAAATCCGGATAGTCCTGCAGCACCGGCCACGGAAGCTCGAGCGACGTCCCCCCGCCGACCACCCGCAAACCCTTGTTCCGGAGCCAGTCGTCCCCGGACACGTCGACGCCAAGGGCCAGTACCTGCTTCACGCCCCGGGGCGTCAGACCATCACCGCAGACCTTGTCGCGCGGGAACACGGACTTCTCCAGTAGCAACACATCGACGCCGGCCCGCGCCAGATAGGTGGCAGCGGTCGATCCGGCCGGCCCGGCTCCCACCACGATCACATCAGCGGACGTATCCGGATGTCTGGAGCCGATGCCGCCCTGCGCAGGGCCGTCGGATGCTGCCGTCACGATTTCATTCCCTTCACGCCGGTAGGTCTGCTGTCGTCGCCGTCCTGCGACTGATCGCCGACCGACGGATCGACGACTTTGTGAATCCGTTCACTAAGTGGCGCAGGCCAAGTGTAAGACCGCTCACAAGCCGTTGGGGACGGCGGGGCCGTCACCATTCCAGGGAACTCATCGGCCGGGCTCGGCCCCGGAGTCAGCGCCTGGCGGCCCGGCCGGACCTCGGACCGCATGGTGCAGCGCAACCACCCCGAAAGTCATGTTCTTCCAGGCCACCTCGCTCCAGCCGGCACCGGTGATCGTCCGGGCCAAGGCAGGCTGGTCCGGCCAGGAATTGATCGTTTCGCCGAGGTAGGTGTACGCGTCCGGATTCGAGGAGAACCGGCGCGCCAGCCGCGGCAGCACGTTGGCCAGGTACCACCGGTACACCCAGCCGATCGGCGCCGGACGCGGGCGGGAGAACTCGCACACGAGCAGTTCACCGCCGGGCTTCGTGACCCGCGCAAATTCGGCCAGGGCCGCCCCGGCGTCCTGCACATTGCGCAGGCCGAAGGAGATGGTCACGGCGTCGAAGGCGGCATCGGCGAATGGGAGGTGCAGAGCGTCGGCCGCGGCCTTGGGAACGGCGCGCGAGGCCCCTGCCAGCAGCATGCCCAACGAGAAGTCGGCCGCAACGCTCCAGGCACCCGTCGCCGCCAGCTCCTGGGTCGACACCGCAGTGCCGGCGGCGATGTCGAGCACCTTGCGACCCGGCCGCAGATCCAGCGCTCGCACACTGTGCCGTCGCCAGCGCCGATCCTGCCCGAAGGACAGCAACGTGTTCGTCCGGTCGTACCGGCTCGCCACTCCATCGAACATCGCGGCCACCTGCCGTGGGTTCTTCTCCAGCCCGGCGCGTCCCATGGGCACAGAGCCTACCGAGGCGCAGGACCGGTGCCGCGCTGGACGCGGAGCCCGGTTGCGAGCGGCTCCGGGGCGCTCCTTCGCCAGACGTTGATCACCTGTTCGCCAGACGTTGATCACCTGACGGTCATAGCCGGTTCACTGCACAGTGACCAAGCCGACACCACCGGTTGGCACACTGGAGGAATGGCCACCTCAGCGCTGCAGAGCGCCCACGCCGGTTTGATCTCCCGGGCGCTCGATGTCGCCGGCCGATTGGCGAACGACGCGGCAGAGGTGATCACTGCGACAGCGGGTCGACTGGCCTCCCCGGGGGCCAAGGCTCATCCGTTCGATTGGGTGACGGAGACCGACCGGACGTTGGAACGTCATACCCGACGGGTACTGGCCGCCGAATTCCCCGGGAGTTCCGTCCTGGGCGAGGAATACGGCGGGTCCGGTTCCGACGGCTCCCCCCTGGTGCTCCCCGGCATCGCCGGCGCTCCCGAGCTGCTGTGGATCGTCGATCCGGTCGACGGGACCTCCAACTACGTGGCCGGAGTTCCGTGGTGCTGTTACTCCCTGGCGCTGGTGGATGCGGACGGTCCCCTGGTCGGCGTCATCGCGGATCCGTATCAGGGCCAGATCTACGCCGCGGCCAGGGGCCTGGGGGCGCGTGCCAACGGACGGCGCCTACCTCCCAGCACGCTGACCTCGCTGGCCGGGGCGCTGGTGTTCGCCGAACCGGGCCGGCCGGGCCGCAGACCGGAACTGGCCGGCCTGATCGACCGGGTGCGGACCGCCCACGCCGGCGTACGCGTGGTCGGTTCGTCTGCCCTTGCCATCACCCAGGTAGCACTGGGCCGAGCGGCGGCGGCCATCCTGCCCTCCGCCGGATACTCCGTCTGGGACGTCGCTGGAGCCCTGAGCCTGGCGTCCGAAGCAGGTATGTCGGTCACGGATCTGGACGGAAACAAGAACGCCCTTCCGCTGGACGGCCTGATCGTCGCCCCGCCGGGCGTCGCCGAGCAGGCATCCGCCTTGGTCAAGCCGCACTGACCGCCGGTTCCTGCGGACCAGGAGCCGCCGCGCGCCGTTTTCGGCGCGACTGCCGACGGAGCACCCACCCGCCGGACAGGGCAACCAGCCAAATTCCCGCGAACGTTTCCAGCAGGACCACGCTGCCAACGGTGGCCGACCGTCCGGCAACGCGGACGATGCTCGGGTCCAGCGTCGAATATTCGATCTGGAAGCGCTGGCCCATCGACAGCAGGCCCGGGTAGAGCACACCGTCAGGGGGCCGGATGGTGATGCCCGAACTGTCGACGAACTCGATTCCGGTCCGTAACGGCGAGACGGACAGCACGGTCGCGGTCGCAGTGGCCAGATGCGCCTCCACCTGCCGATCGTCGACCCGCATGCCGACTGCCAGAGCTGCCACCATCAACGAGGCGGCGGCCGCGAGCGTCAAGAGAATTCTGGCCGCCAGCAGCCAGCCGGCCCCAGGAGCCGTCCGGCGCATTCGGGGCGTTCCCGCAAATTCCGCAACAGCGACCCCGGCATCGACACCCGGCACCGCAACACCCGGCACCGCAACACCGGCCGACGGAATCCGCCGCGGCGCGGCGGCGGGTTGTTCGGGCGGCACGCGCTGATCCTATGGTCCGCGAGCGGTGGGGCGAGTCGATGACGAGCAGCTCGACGTGTCGTGTGTCTCACCGGGCCTGCGCACCGATCGCATCGAACGCGGCCGAGCGGGCGCCCGGTCTACCCTGGAGCATCGTGTCCGCCTCTCCCGCCGCCCCCGCCCAGGTCCGGGCCGTCAGCCGAGTGCTTCCGGCCGTCCCCGACCTGATCGGCTCGCTTCCGTCGGCTCGCGGCGCGCTCGCATTCCTGCGGAATGGCGAGGGTCTGGTCGGCTGGGGCGAATACGCCCGGATGACGACACGGGGGCCGGGCGCAGCAGCTGCGATCGCTTCCTGGTTCGAAACCATCGTCGCGGAACTGGCGGTCACCGACGAGCCCGGGCTTCCCGGCAGCGGACCCGTTGCCTTCGTCTCATTGGGTTTCGAGGACGCCGACGAGTCGGTCGCCGTGGTGCCGGCAGTGGTGGTCGGGGTTCGTCGCGGAGTGGCGTTCCGCACCGTCATCGGTACCCCGGATCCCTTCGAGCCCACCGAGATCCGAAAGCCCGGCCGGATCAGCTATTCCGACGCCGACCTGTCGGTGGCCGGCTTCACGACCGCGGTGCAGGCCGCGACTGCGCGCATCCGCCGGAGTGGTTCCGATGGCCGGCCGGCGCTGCAGAAGGTGGTGCTTGCTCACGACCTGCAAGCCCGCACCGAATTCGAGGTCGACGAGCGGCACCTACTGTCCGGCCTGGCCGCGACCTATCCGAGTTGCTGGACCTTCGCCGTCGACGGACTGATCGGTGCCAGTCCGGAAACGCTGATCCGCCGGGTGGGCGGAGCCGTCACCTCCAGGGTGCTCGCCGGTACGGCGTGGGCCGAACACGCCGACGATCCGGTGGCCGCCGATCTGATGCTGAGCCGAAAAGATCTGGCGGAGCACGCCTTCGCCGTCGAGTCCGTGGCGAGCACGCTGCGGAGGGTGATCGCGGATCTGAGCGTTCCAGACGGACCACACCCGTTGCCACTCGCCAACCTCACCCATCTGGCCACCGACATCAGCGGTTCGCTGCCCATCGACGGGCCGAGCGCGCTGGAGCTGGCTGCCCTGCTGCACCCGACGGCGGCGGTGGGCGGAACGCCGTCAGAGGTCGCGAGGAAGGTCATCCGAGAACTCGAACCGGCTCCGCGGGGGCGCTATGCGGCGCCGGTCGGCTGGGTCGATGCGGCCGGCGACGGAGAATTCGCCATTGCGTTGCGCTGCGCCACGGTCTCCGGACGCACGGTTCGGATGATCGCCGGCTGCGGCATCGTCGCCGACTCCGACCCCGATACCGAGGCCCGCGAGGCGCAGGTCAAGATGATTCCGATCCGGGACGCACTGGAATCCCAGGGCTGAGTCGGCCGGTCAGCCCCGCACGGCGGCAGACACGGCCGCCCGGATACGGGCGTGCACAGCACGCAGATCGGTGCGGGCGGTAGGCACCTCGACCACCCGGATACCGGATGGTTCCACCAGCGCGTCGGCCAGTTCTTCCTCGCTGGCGGCAAGGATGTGCTCCCACCCGGCCGACTCGACGATGCCCGCCAGCTGGACGTCGTGCGGCGTACCGAAGACGCGCTCGAAAGCCCTGTCGTGCAGGGGCTCTCCAGGTTCCAGGGTGTGGAAGATGCCGCCTCCGCCGTTGTTGGACACCACGATCGTCAGGTCCGGTCGTGGCTCGTGGGGCCCGATCACCAAACCGGTCAGATCATGCAGGAAGGTCAGATCGCCCATCAGCGCCACGGTGGGGCCAGCGTCGCCGCCGGAGCCGAGCGCGACGCCGATCGCCGTCGACACCATCCCGTCGATACCGGAGACCCCTCGATTGGCGACCACCCGCAAGCCGTCCCGCGGAGCGCAGGCAAGCCCGACGTCTCTCGGTGGCTGCGACGATCCGAGCACCAGCGTCGTTCCGTCCGGCACCCGCGCCACCACCTCGGCGGCCAGCCGCGGCGAACAGGCCAGATCGAGTTCCCCGACGATCTTCGAGACTTGTTGTGCCGCGGAATGTTGCGCTGCACGCCAGAACTGCACGAACTCGGTGTCGCCGGGGCCTGCCAATGGCGCCAGGACGGGCGCGACCCGCCGAGCCTTTCCGGTCGGGTCGGCGTAGCCGAACGGCGAGGCAAGGACGTCGACCTCGATCATGGAGTCGGCGAGCAGAGCCGAGATCTGGCGGTACAGGGTGGGTCGCCCGAGGACGACCACCCGGTCCGGAAGGCCGGGTTCCAGGAATCCGGGCACGGCAAGAAGATGCATGCCGGCGGAGACCACGGCAGAGCCGGCCGCTCCGCCGGCCTCTGACAGCACCACGTGTCCCAGAGCCGCCAATGGTCCCGCAGCCGGGTGGGTCAGGTCGCCGACGAAGAGCACCCGCTCACCCGGCGCGGGCGCCGGAATCATCGGATGGCCCGCCGGCACCTCCACGCCGGTCAGCACCTCGTCCGGTGCCGCGGTATCGATGACCGTCCACGGACACCGATCGCCGACCGCATCTCCGCGACCGTCCAACGTCTCCGGCCAGCCGCCGTCATCACCATCGGGCAGCAGCGGCTCGACGAGCGGAAGGTTGAGCTGTACCGGACCGGCGAAACCCGTTCCAGCGCCGCTGGTCTGAGCTAGTGCCCGGCACACCATGGACCGCCACATCGCGTTCTGACCGCCGCGCTCGGCCGCCACCCCGAATTCATGGAAGAAGCGGAGCGCCGAACCGAACACGCTGCGCTGGTCGATGACCTGATTGGCGCCGACGTCGCGCAGTGCGGGTGGTCGATCGGCGGACAGCACCAGCAGCGGAACTCCGCCGTGGTGGGCCTCCAGAACCGCCGGGTGCAGGTTCGCCACCGCCGTGCCCGATGTGGTGCAGACGGCGACCGGACGGCCGGTGCCGCGCGCCAGCCCAACCGCCAGAAAGCCGGCCGTCCGCTCGTCGATGCGGACATGCAGCCTGATCCGCCCGGCCGAGTCGGCGTCGTACAACGCGATCGAAAGCGGAGCATTGCGTGATCCCGGAGCGAGCACCGCGTCGGTCATCCCGCCGGCGATCAGTTCGTCGACCAGCACCCGGGCGAAAGCGGTCGACGGATTCACCCGCCCATTCTCGCAGGCCCGCGCCTTCGTGCGCCGACGCCGTTCGGGAGCGCGGTCAGAGCAGAGCGGCGATCCGAGCCAGACGGGTCAGCCAGCGGGCCTCGGTCGCGGGGTCCGCAGCGAATTCGGCGTACCGATCGGGCTCGGGTGCTCGCCGGAGCACCTGCAGTCGCCCGTCGACCGGTAGCAGAGTCTGCGCACTCACATCACCGACCAGCAACGACGCTGTTCCCAGACCACACGCGTTGTCCAGCACCGGAAGGGCGCCGGCCAGCGCCAGCCCGGCAGCCAGGCCGACGGCCGAGTCGAGGGCGGAGGACACCACGATCGGCAACCCGACTCGTTCGGCGATGCGCAGGGCGCGGCTGACACCGCCCAGCGGAGCGACCTTCACCACGGCGATGTCGGCGGCGCCGGACAGCGCAACCCGCATCGGATCCTCGGCCCGTCGGATGGACTCGTCCGCCGCAATCGGCACGCAGACCCGGCGGCGCACCTGGGCCAATTCCGCCAACTGGGCACAGGGTTGCTCGACGTACTCCAGCCCACCGGCCGCCTCGTCGAGAACGGGAATCGCCGCGAGTGCCTGGGCCACCGTCCAACCGGCATTGGCGTCGATCCGGATACGGCCCTGTCGGCCGAGCGCCGCACGGACGGCGACCAGCCGTTGGGCATCCGCGTCGAGGGAATTGGCGATCTGCGTCCCCAGCACGCCGCCGTCGACACCGCCGACCTTCACCTTGGCGGTCCGGCAACCGGAGGCGAGCACCAGTTCCGCCGCCCTCGTCGGGCTGACGACCGGAACGGTGGTGTTCACCTCGATGCTGTCGCGGATGGCCGGCGGCCACCCGTTCCAGGCGGTATCCACGGCGGCTTCCAACCAGGGCAGGGCGGCCTCGTCGTCGTAGTCGTCGAAAGGCGCGAACTCGGCCCATCCCGCCGGGCCTTCCAGCAGAACGCCCTCGCGCACGGAGACACCCCGAAACCGGTCGTGCAGGGGAATCGCAAAGACCCTGGCGGTGGCAAGAAGCTCGGGAAGATCCATCTGCCGATCCTCCCCTGCCGACCGGCACCGGGTGCGTACCCGGTGAGCTCGCTGCTGCGAGTCGGCCTGCTCCGCCTTCCGGATACCGGCGCGCATCGGGGCGCAACCCCGCCTTCGGGGACACCGGCGCGCATCGGGGCGCAACCGCGCGCATTGCAACCCACGCGGAGCGTGCACAACCCGCGCGGGAACCCCACAGAGCCAAATTCCGCAGAGCCAAATTCCGTAGGGCCGAATCCGGTCGGTCTCGTCCGCGGTCACCTCGAGGAAGTGGTTCCGCTGCCGAGCGAGCCGAACGACGCGCTCAGCGCGGAGCCGGCAGGGTGATCCAGAATCCGGCTCCGCCCTCGGGAGCCGGGCCGGCAGTGATGACGCCACCCAACCTGGTGACCAGGCTGTCCGCCAGTGCGAGACCGAGACCGGCGCCACCAGGGCGCCTGCCTCGATACCGTTCGTGCAGCACACCCTGCTCGAAGGCCACCGGATAGTCCTCCGGAGCCAGACCCGGCCCGCCGTCGCGCACGGCG
>JBPCPG010000305.1:0-4850 GCA_050999445.1 Nakamurella sp.
CCGCCGATCATCAGGATTCTCGTCGGGGTGACGCCGAGCGCATCGACCGCGTCGGCCAGCGAACACAGCAGAGCCTCGACCGCAGCCCTGGCGAAGTTCTCCCTGGTGACACCGGACGTCAGACCGGCGAGAATACCGGTGGCGGACGGCCGGTTGGGGGTTCGCTCGCCGTCCAGATAGGGCAGCAGGGTCAGACCCCCGGCGCCGGGCTCCCCCGCCAACGCCAGTCGGGCGAACTCGCCGTGATCGACACCCAGAAGTCCGCCGACGACGCCGAGAATCCTGGAGGCATTGATGGTGCAGACCAGCGGTAGGTAGTGGCCGGTGGCATCCACGAATCCCGATACCGAGCCGGTGGGATCCGCACACGCTTCGTCGGCGACGCAGAAGGCCGTTCCCGAGGTGCCGATCGACACCACGACGTCGCCGGGACCGATTCCAAGACCCAGCGCGGCGGCCATGTTGTCGCCGGTTCCCGCGGAAAGGAGGGCAGAACCGAACCGACCCGCTGTCCCGCCCGGCGCGACCAGACGCGGCAGCACCGGCGGTCGATCCACGCCGAGCGCCCAAGCGACCAATTCTGGGATCCACGCCCGGCGCCTGGGTGAGTAGTACCCGGTTCCGGAAGCGTCGCCGTGGTCTGTCGTCATCTCCCGGCGGCCACCGAGCCGCCAGGTCAGCCAATCGTGCGGAAGCAGCACCGCCGCGGTGGCAGCCGCATTCTCCGGTTCGTGCTCCGCCATCCAGCGCAACTTCGTGATCGTGAAGGATGCCGTCGGCACCGATCCGATCTCGTCGGCGCAAGCCTGCGGGCCGCCGAGATGCTCGACCACGGTCTCACACTGCGGAGCCGAGCGGAGGTCGTTCCACAGCAGGGCTTCGCGGACCACCCCACCATCGGCGTCCAGCGCGACCATGCCGTGCTGCTGGCCGCCGACGCCGATGGCTGCCGCTCGATCGAACAGACCGGCACCCGCCTGCTGCAATGCTTTCCACCACGCTTCTGGATGGACTTCGGTGCCCACCGGGTGCGGCGCCGACGCTTCGTCCACCACCACGCCGTCCGACGCACGCACCAGCAGAACCTTGGTGGATTGCGTCGACGAGTCAACTCCGGCCACAAGTGTTTCGGTCACCGGATCATCCTTTCATTCTTCGGTTCCGCGCGACCGCAGAGCGCAAAGCCGCGTTCCGCGCAGGAGGCTGAAAGGGACGAAGGTCAATCGGCGAGGACCAGGGCCGGGTCGTTGACGAGCATGTCGATACCGGCGTGCGCGGCCCCGAGGGCCGGCGCCTCGAAGCCGAGGGTGGAAAATTCCACCCGGCACGTCATCACCGCGCCGCCCAGCACCCTGGACCGCATCTCGGCGGTGACATCGTCCACCATGTACTGCTGCAGGGCGGCGAAATGACCGCCGAAAATGATCACCTCCGGGTCCAGCAGATTCGCCAGTACCGAGGCACCGAGGCCCAATCGACGGCCGGTCTCGCGAAGAACCGACAGCGTCCGGCCGTCACCAGCGGCGGCCCGCTCCAGCACCTGCGCCAAACCTGCAGCCATGTCTTTCTCCGGCGACCGATCACCCGGCTCCGAGGCTGCGGCGACGACCGCGTTCACCCCGACCGAGGTCTCCCAGCAGCCGCGTCGACCGCAGCCGCACTGCGCCTCCGGGTTCCCGATCGGCATGTGGCCTACCTCGCCGGCGAAACCCGTCGCGCCGCGGACGATCCTCCCGTCGATGATCATGCCGGCGCCGACTCCGATCTCGCCGATCAGGTACAGCAGATTCGACGATCCGGCAGATGGGCCGGCCGAGTACTCGGCCATCGCGCCCAGATTCGCGTCGTTGTCCACCGCCACCCGCGTGCCCGGCCAACCAAGGCGCCCCATCAGCGAGTGAACGACATCTACCTGCCGCCAGTCGAGATTGGGGCCGTAGGAAAACACTCCGGCATCGATGTCGATCAGGCCGGGTAGGGACAGATGCAGTGTTTCCACCTGCTGCGCCGTGGCACCGCAATCGGCAACCAGTTCGATGGCCAGATCGGCGACCCGACCCATGGCCCTGGCCGGTCCGAGACCGATCATCGGCAGCGACAGTCGCCGGCGGGCGAGCACTCTGCCCGCCAGGTCGGTGATCACGCCGGCCAGATAGTCGACGTTGAGTTCAAGACCGATACAACGAACGAAGCGGGTGTTCAGTTCGATGGTCCGACCGGGTCGGCCGACTCCGCTGCGTTCCGTGATTCCCTCGACCACCAGCCGTCGGTCGACGAGTTCGGTGACCAGGCTCGAGACGGTCGCCTTGTTCAATCCGGTGTCCTGCGCGAGCCTGGCCTTGGATCGAGAACCACCCGCTGCCAGGCTTCGCATCAGCAAGCCCAGATTCAACCGCCGTACGGTCGCCTGGTCGGCCGGCACCTGGCTGGATAAACTGCCGCCCCCGAGCCGGGCGCCGGGCCCGGACCGGCTCTCGACTGGGCGCACGTCTGGACTCTCGCTTTCCATCCAATCCGGCGACTGCCGGCCGAACCGTGAGCACCGGCTCCAGATCGATCTCTACACAACGGGCGCATCGTGGCCGGCGGGCCGTCAGCGACCGGAGCTGGCCCGCCGACGCCGGGTGATGGCATCGACGCTGGCGGCCAGCAGTAGCACCGCACCGGTGATGATGTAGGTCCAGGTCGAGTTGTCGGTGATCAGTCCGAGCCCATTGGGGATCAGCGCGATGACCAGGCCGCCGATGATGGCGTCCCGTGCTTTTCCGCGGCCACCGAACAGTGAGGTACCGCCGATCACGGCCGCGGCGACGGCGAACAGCAACTGGTTGCCGGTGCCGGAGCTGGCGGTGACCGAGCCGATGCGCGACGCCTCGATGATTCCCGAGAGCACCGCCATGGCCGAGCTGATCACGAAACAGGTGATGATGATCCAGGACACCCGGATGCCGGCTCGCCGAGCGGCTTCCTTGTTGCCGCCGATGGCGTACACGTATCGGCCGAAGGCGGTCCGACTCTGCACGAAGGTCCAGACGATCAGCAGGATCGCGACGATCGGCACGATCCACGGGATGCCGCGCACCTGCGTACCGAACAGACCGCGGTTCACCGAGAGGTATGCGGTGGCCAGGACCGCCAGCAGACCTATTCCGCCGACCCGTAGCAGAATCGCTCCCAGCGGCGCGGTGGCCAGCTTCTTGCGCTGGCGATCGCGCCAGACGTAGACGCCGTAGGCGCCCCAGAGCACGATTGCGCCGATCACCATGACCCAGCTCCAGGTCAACGACATGGAGCTGTTGGTGATGGCGGTGATGACCGAGCTGGTGCGATACGGAATCGAGCCGCCTTCGCTGGCAATTGCCAGCAGCACGCCCTGCCAGGCGAGGAAGAAGGCCAGGGTCACCACGAATGACGGGATGCCGACGATCGAGACCAGGAATCCGGTGAGCAGACCCATCAGGACGCCGACCAGCAGAGCCGCCAGAATCGTGACCCACCAGGGCAGACCGTTGTTGGCGATCAGCTGGGCGGAGGTTGCCGCACCGACGCCACCGATGACGCCTGCGGACAGGTCGATCTCGCCGAGCAGCAGAACGAATCCGATTCCCATCGCCAAGACCGTGATCGAGCCGGCCTGCGTCATCAGGTTGGCGAAGTTACCGGCGCTGGTGAAGGTGTCGAAGCGGAGAAGGGCGAACACGATGACCAGCACGATGAGACCGGCCAGTGCCGGCAGCGCGCCGAGATCACCCCCGCGGATACGGTTGCGGTACGCCCGGAAGTACGCACCGAGCGAGACAGCGGCGTCGTCCCCGGAGAACGCGGTACGCGCTTCCATCTCCGAGAGGGTCGCTGCCTCGCTGGTGGCGCCGCCGGTGCCGCTCACCCCGTCGCCGTGACCGGCACTGGTCGCGGCGTTCTTCGAAAAGTCGGGGGAACTCATGCGGACTCCTGCGCGAGGGCTCGGGGCAGACCGATGGAGCCGGTCCGGCCGGTGGTGATCAGTTCGACGATCTGTCCGGTCGTCACCTCGGAGGTCGGGATGTCGGCTGCGACCCGGCCCAGATACAGCGGAACCACTCGATCAGCGACTTCCTTGACGTCGTTCATGTTGTGACTGATCAACATCACGGCGAGTCCGTTGTCCGCCAGACGCCGCACCAGATCCAGGACCTGGCGGGTCTGGGCAACACCGAGAGCTGCGGTCGGCTCGTCGAGCATGACCACCTTGGAGTTCCAGAGCACGGCCTTGGCGATGGCCACCGTCTGCCGCTGACCGCCGGAGAGGCTCGAAACGAGTTGGCGCACCGAAGAAACGGTGCGAACCGACAGCGAGGCCAGGGTCTCCTTGGCCCGGGTTTCCATGGTGCTCTCGTCCAGCACGACGGAGCCCTTGAGCTCCCGGCCGAGAAACATGTTCTGGACGATGTCGAGGTTGTCGCAGAGCGCCAGATCCTGATAAACGATCTCGATGCCCAGATCGGCCGCGGCCCGGGGGCCACTCACCGAGACCGCGCGGCCCTCGAACAGGTAGTCGCCGCTGTCGATCGGATGGATGCCGGCCACGCACTTGACGAGCGTGGACTTACCGGCCCCGTTGTCGCCGACCAACGCAGTCACCTGACCTGGGAACAACGACAGGTTCACATCGTGCAGGACCTGAACCGCACCGAAGCTCTTGTTCACCCCCCGCAATTGCAGGATCGGCTCGGTCACTGTGCTCATTCGGCCACTCCCTGACGTTGGCAAGGCTGTGACACCCCGGAAACGGCAGCACCCAGAAACGATGACACGAAAATGCTGGAAAGGTAAGAAATACGGACGCTGGGGACGCACGTCGGTTTGATACA
>JBPCPG010000415.1:0-11951 GCA_050999445.1 Nakamurella sp.
GCCGCGGCCCCCCAGGCTGCTGACCCCGCCGAGGAACACCACCGTGATCGCGTCGAGTTCGAATCCGAACGCGGCGTCCGGCGAAGCGGAGGAGTTCTTGCCGATATTGATGATGCCGGCGATCGAGCAGATGATGCCGGTCATCAAGAACAGCACGAACTTGATGCGGACCCCGTTGACCCCGGAGTACTTGGCGGTGTCCGGTCCGGCGCCCAGCGCGTAGATGCGTCGACCGATGGCCATTCGTTGCAGAGCGATGACGAAGAACGGGGCCAGGACGAGGAAGGGGAGGATGTCCCAGGGCAGGAAGGTGCCGGGGATGGGGTCGTTGCCGAACGAGATCAAGCTCGGTGGGATGGCGGAGATCGGAGTCCCGCCCAGCAACACGTAACCCAGGCCGCGGAACAGGGCCAGGGTGCCTAGGGTGACGACCAGGGCGGGCAAGCCGAGGACGGCGACAAAGAAGCCGTTGATGGCGCCGCAGGTCGCGCCGGTGAGCACAGCGACGGCGACAGCGACGGGCACCGATCCTCCGTTGCCCAGCGTGATCCCGGCGGTGACGGCCGACAGGCCCGCGATGCTGGCGACCGAGATGTCGATTTCCCGGGCGATGATCAGCAGCGCCAACGGCAGCACCAGCAGGGACTTTTCGGCCATGGTGGACAGCGAGTTCTGGATGTTGAAGGCGGTCCAGAAACTGTCGTTGCCGGTGATCGCGCCGATCAACAACAGGACGGTCAGGATGGCCAGGATCCATTCCCAGCTGGCCAGCTTGGATCTCAGCGCCGTGATCATGCCAGCACCTTTCGGCTGCGACGTGCCCGGCGGGCGAGTATGAGGTCGACGGTGATGGCCAGCAGAATGGCGGCGCCGAAGAAGGCTTGCAGGTATTGGTCGTTGACCTTGGCCAGAGCCAACGCATTCTTGATCACCAGCAGGGCGAAGGTGCCGAGGGCGGCGCCCAGCACCGTTCCTGACCCGCCCCGCATGGAGACGCCGCCGACCACCACCGAGGCGATGACGGTGAGTTCCACGCCGACGGCGAGCTGCCCGTCGACGATGGTGTAGTGCGACGCCCACAAAGCCCCAGCGAATCCGGCCAGCAGGCCGGAGACCATGAACGCGGTGAGGACGCGGCGCGGGGCCGGGATGCCGATGAGCTTCGCCCCATCGGGGTTGGAACCGGTGGCGTAGATTTCCCGGCCGCGGGCAGTGTTCCACAAGAACCCGGCGGCGAGAAGTACGACGAGCAGGCCGATCCAGATCAGCACCGGAACGCCCAGGGGTCTGGTGGCGGTCCAACTCAGCCAGCCTGGGGGGACGTCGATGGAGCCGACCTGCTTGCCGGCCGACAGGATGCTGTCGACTCCCCGGTAGATGGCCAACGTGCCCAACGTGACCACGATCGACGGCACCCGTCCGTAGGCGACGATCAGGCCGTTGATCAGGCCGCACAGCAGCCCGACGGCGCAAGCAATGCATACCCCGACGATGACCGGCAGGCCTGGGTGGTCGGCCATGGTGGAGGCCGAAACGTAACCGGCGAGGCCGATGGTCGAGCCGACGGACAAGTCGATCTGCCTGGTCAGCATCACCATCAGCTGGCCCACGGCCACCACCCCGATGAGGGAGGTTTCGACCAGCATCAGGTCGACCAGGTTCGCCGAACTCAGGAAGCGGGGGTTGAGGGCGGACAGCGGAACGATGATGACCAGTAGGGCGGCCAGCAGCCCGGCCTCGCGCCGGCCGGTCAGGCGTTTCAGCAAACCGGTTCTCGGACCCGATGTCGGGAACTGCGCGGTGGCGGTGGGAGGGGTAGTTGCCCGCGCGACTGGGCGCCGGAATTGCCGGTGGGGCTGGTCGTGTTGCTGGCCGACCATCTGGTCCAGAGCCCGCACGGATCGCCCCACCGGCGCGGCCACATCATCGGCGGGAGGGCTGCTGCCATCGGTGTCGCCGGCCGGCTCGGGTGTGGCGTTGACCCCGGTGACCGCCAGTCCGATGTCGTACTGGTTGGCCTCCTCACGGCTGAAATCGGCGACGATATGGCCTTGTCGCATAGCGAGGACCCGGTCGCAGGTGCCGATCAACTCGGGCATGTCGGAGGAGATCATGAGGATGGCCAGGCCCTGCTGGGCCAGCTCGGCGATGATCCGGTGGACCTCGGCTTTGGCCTGGATGTCGATACCCTGGGTGGGCTCGTCCAGGATCAGCACCCGCGGGTTGGTGGCCAGCCATTTCGCCAGAACTACCTTCTGCTGGTTGCCCCCCGACAGGGTTCCGGCTGGCTGGCCGAAGTGGGCGAACTTCAGCTTCATCCGCTCCAAGGACTCTGAGACCAGCGCCACCTCCAGGCGGTGACGGATCATGCCCAGACGGGTGGCCTTGGTGATTACCGGCAGGGTGGCGTTGTCCAGGATCGAGAACTCCTCGATGAGGCTCTGACCGCGCCGGTCCTCCGAGACGTAGGCGATGCCGCGGGACATGGCGTCGGCGGCCGACCGTGGCTTGATTGGTTGATCATCGAGGGTGATCGTCCCGGTGGACGGTCGGTCGATGCCAAAGATGACGCGGGCGATCTCGGTGCGGCCGCTGCCGACCAGGCCGGCCAGGCCGACCACTTCGCCGGCCCGGACCGTGAAGTCGACGTGTTCAAACGATCCGCGCACCGACAGGTCGCTGACCGTCAATACCGGTGCGCCGATCGTGGACTGGTGGAGGGGGTAGAGGTCCCCGAGGTCGCGGCCGACCATCAACTTGACGGTCTCGACTTGGTCGGTCTGCCGGGTGTTGCGGGTGTCGATCAGTTTCCCATCGCGCAGGATGGCGATGCGGTCGGAAACGGCGAAGATTTCTTCCAGCCGATGTCCGACGAACATCATGGCAACGCCCCGGGTACGCAGATCGTCGATGACCGCGAATAGCTTCTCCACCTCGCTGATGGTCAGGGCGGCCGTCGGTTCGTCGAGGATGAGCACCCTCGCATCGGCGGCCAACGCGCGGGCGATCTCCACCAGCTGCTGTTCCGAGGTACGCAGACTGGAAACCGTGTCGGCGGCGCTGCGCGTCAGACCCAGGATGGCGATCCACTTTTGGGCCTCGGCGCGCATCCGGGCGTGATCGAGCAGGCCGGCTGAATTCCGCAGCGGACGGCCGGCGAACACGTTCTCGGCGATCGACAGGTCGGGGAACAACCCCGGGTGCTGGTGCACCACCGCGATCCCTCGGTGCGATGCGTCCAGCGGCGAGTGAAGATCAACTTTCTCGCCGGCGATTTTGAGGTAGCCGTCGTCGGGGCGGTACACCCCGGCCACCGTCTTGACCAGCGTGGACTTGCCGGCGCCGTTCTCACCGACGAGGGCTAACACCTCCCCCGAAAATAGCCCGAACGAGACGCCCTGTGCGGCGATCGTCGGCCCGAAGACTTTCGTCACGCCGACCAGTTCGACCACCGGAATCGGCACCTGTACCCCGCCGTCCAGCGTCCCCTGCTGCCCTCCGGCGGCCAGCGTCCCTGCCTGCTCTCCGGGGGCGGCGTGCTCGGTGGGCGGGTGGATCGAGGTCCCGGCTCGCGTCACAGTGACCTCCTCGTCCACCCGTGTCGACCGCATTGGAAGCAATCTAGGATGACGTAACCGATTACGCAATCGATTGCGAGTGACGACTTCGTAACGGTGCGGTGGTTGGCATGGGCGGCCGAACCGGCATGGAACAGCCATGGGTGAGGCCCGTCATCATCGGCCCCTCGCCCCCGCCTACGGCGATGACAATGGCGGCGATCTCCGTCGCTCCGGCGTCTGGTCGCGGCGCAGACGCGGCACCCCTCATCACCGGCCCATCTGTCAGTCACTAAGCCGCCCGTGTGGCGCAACGGTGATGTCGTCGGCCACGTAGGTGTTTCCCAGGGCTGACCGCTGCGCCGGCGGCGGGCTGTCCGGGAGCGCGACGGGCATCAGACCTGTGCGGGGTTCTTCGGCTCGGCGCCGCTTGCTGCTTTAGCCCCCACTTCTGGGTTCGCGAAACGACGCCCGCGCGCCGCGTGGAGATAGACAGCGTGTGCCTGGAAGACCTCGTCATTGGAAGTCAGGTCAGCGCCGGGCACCGTCGGCGAGACGAAGGTCGGCAGGACGAGGCCGCGTTGAGCACAAATGGCCGCGGTGCGGGTGATCAGTTCCTGGCTGGCAACGGTGGCGACAATCGTAGACGACCCGCCGGTGGGGCGATCCCAGCCGTCGATGTCGATCAGCGCATCTTGTACGGGCACCCCGGTGTCGATCATCAAGTCGCACACGTCGCCCAACTTCTTACCGGAAGAATGCTTCGCCGGCCGCTTCGCGCTGTCCGACGACGTCACGGCAACGGTCGTTAGTCCGCGGTTCCGTGCGTACATCGCTGCCTCGATGGCGGCTACGTTGGTTCCGCCGTGGCTGTAGCAGATCAGCGTGTCCCCGGCGTCGAGCGGCTCGTGTTCGAGGAACTTGTCGATGTAGTGCTCGGTCCGCTCCAACCACAACAGTTCGCGAACCCCGCCCGGGCCTAGAACGTTGTGCCACATGACCCTCGGATCAGTGAGCGGATTGAGGCCGACGAAGCTTCCATACCTGGGATATGCATCTAGGGTCGGGATCACCGAATGGCCGCTACCGAACAGGTGTATCAGATTGCCCCCCGCGATGGACTCTGCGCACGCAGTGGCGGCTTGATCGAGCACGCCGTTCTGGGTGTCGGCGAAATCCCGCAGGATCTTGAGCAGCGCTTCAGTGAACCGGGGGGTTGTTGTGCTGGGCATCGTGCGTCCTCTTCCTCGTTCAGTCGTTCTTGATTGCGACGGTCACGCGATATCGATCCCCGCGCATGACGCTCGAGACGTACTCGAACGAACCTCGGCTGTCGAACGTCGTACGTTCGACGAAGAAGGCCGGAGAACCAACCGGAACCTTCAGTAACTTCGCGTCGACCGAACTCACCCGGCCAACGGTGAAAGTCTCTCTCGCTTCCACGGGGGTGAGGCCGTACTGCTCCTGCAAGAGGGCATACAACGAGCCGCCGTCCAGGTCGAGCTGCGCGAGCCCGGGAAACCTGGCTGAAATCAAGTAGGACGTCTGGACACCGATGGGTTGACCGTCGCCGAGACGAACCCGGTTCACCTTGACGACCGGTTCCCCTGGTTCCAGACCCAACGCGCCGGAAACCTCTTCGGGCGCCCCCATTTCGCTGACCGATAACAGCCGACTGGTCGGCCTCATCCCCAGGTCCTGCACCTCGGCGGTGAACGAGCGCACGGAGCGGGTACCGGCCGTCAGGTCGGTGGTCCGAACGAAAGACCCACGACCCTGCTGACGAACGATCAACCCTTTGTTTGCCAAGCGCTGCAACGCATGTCGAACGGTGACCTTGCTGACGCCGTACTGGTTGCACAAGGAGTGTTCGGCCGGAATCTGCGATCCGAGCGCCCACTCTCCGGATTCAATTCTGCGTCGTAGCTGACTCTCCAGCTGCGCGTACATGGGAGCGGCTCCGCCGCCACGAGTGGGCAACTCATGTCCGGACTGCATCTGGATGGTCATGGGCGGCAATCCATTTCGCCCTGAGCCAAGCAAAGCGCGCCGATCACGCCGGCGTCCACACCGAGCCGCGCCGACACGATCGGCACTTCTTGAACGGTCGGCGACGCGCAGTCGCGGATTGCTTGCCGGATCGATGGGGTCAAGAACGTCACGTGTGGCGCGACCACTCCGCCGACGATCACTAGCTCGGGATCGCAGATGCTGACGATCGCAGCCAGACCACGACCCAGCGTGTATCCGTATGAAGCCGCCGCGTCGACGAATCGTTGACGCCCTGCTTCGGCCTCGCCGAACATATCGGCGGCTGAAACCCCCAAGGTTGCAGCCAACATGTCCAATCCCTGTCCGCTGGCGTCCCGCTCGAACGCGCCGTGCCGGGGATCTGCCGACGCACCAGGCAACCAGCCGAAAGCACCGGCGGTCCCGTGCGCGCCGCGGTACAGCCGGCCATTCACCAGCATGGCACCGCCCACCCCGGTCCCGATCACGATCATGATCGCCGACGAGCATCCCGCGGCGGCACCGACCCGGTGCTCGGCCAGCAGGGCACACTGCGCGTCGTTGGCCAACCGCACTGTCACGTTGAACCGAGACTGCAGCGCCGCACCGATGGCCCGGTCGTCCAGGAACGGCAAGGCCGGAATGAATAGGGCTCGTTGATCGGAGACCGCGCCGGGTAGCCCCACACCGACGGCAGAGGGAGGATCATGGCACAACTCTTGTGCCATGTCGGTGACGGTGGAGATCAGTTCCGGGTAGCTGCGCGGTGTGGACGCTCGCACGATCCGCGGTGAGTCGTCCGGACGCCCGGCCGCTACTCGAAGGTGTGTGCCTCCGATATCGACACCGATGGTCGTCACCGCGACTCGTTCCTCTCGCCGAGGAACTGGCCGATCCCCAACATGGCGGCTGCCGGCTGCACAACGAAGACCTGTGCGTGCTGGAATCCGCTCACACACCCACGGAGCCGATACAGTGACAGGTAGTAGTCGAGATAGGGGAATCTGCCGATCCCATTCGCCAACGCGTACTCTTCGATGGCTCCTCGCCAGGCAGGCATCCCCTCCGAGACGTCGGCCACACAGTCTGGAACGAAACCTTCGGCGTCTTCCCAGTTCTCCCCGAACAGCAGCTGCTGTGGAGCGTGTGCCGCATCTTGGCGTCGCAGGGTCGGTAGCGCAGCGTAGTACACCGCATCGACTGTCAGCCGGTGTGCGGCCCGGTGGTCCTTGTGCCAGCTGCCCGACCAGTGGGAGACGACCAATTGCGGACGCGCCCGACGGATCACGTCGCACAGCTGCAAGGAGACATCATCGGTGACTGACAGGAATCCGTCCGGCAGTTCAAGCGTCATCCACCGGCAGCCGAGCCGCCCGGCTGCGGCGGCGGCCTCACGGCGCTTCTGCTCACCGTATTCGTCTGGCGGAAGCGACGGATGACCTTGTTCGCCCAGGCTCAGGTGCACCAAGGAGGCCGAGCCTCCGGCCGCTACCACGGACGCCGCCAGCGGCCCGGCGAGGACCTCGGCATCGAAGGCGTGTGCCCCGACGACCAGTAATGAATTCACCCGCTCCAGAACGATCACCGAAGCATCCCCTCGCTCATCGCGCGCTGGATCTGTCGTGCGGCTACCAGGTACAGACCGAACAGCGGAATCGCCGACAAGGCAAGGCCGGCGAGCACCATGCCCCAGTCGGTGTTGTACTGGCCGACAAGGCCAGCGATGCCGACTGGCAAGGTCTTCTTGGCATTGTCGAAAATGAAGATCAGCGGAAAATACAGGTCGTTCCACACCGCGATGCCGGTGAAAACGGCTACCACACCTATTGCCGGCCGGAGTTGCGGCAGGATCACCGAGAACAGGATCCGTAGCTCGGATGCTCCGTCCACTCGGGCCGCCTCATCGATCTCCTTCGGGACCGCACGCATAAAATTTGTAATGATCAACATCGCGAATGGTATTCGGATGGCGGTGAATACCACTGCCAGACCTATTCGACTGTCCAACAGGTTCAGACCCTTGAGCAGTGTGAACATTTCGGAGGACGCGAGCCGCACAGGCAGCATGATTCCCAACAAGAAGACTCCGAGTACCCACCGCCCCCAGCCCAGTGTGAAACGGCTCAGCGGATAAGCGGCGAGAACGCAGAGGACGACGGTGAGCAGGATCGAAGCCAGCGAGACCATGGCACTGTTGACCATATATTGCGCAAAGCGAGCCTGTTCCCAAGCGTGGGTGAAATTTATAGTCGTCCATGTTCTCGGCAGCGACAATGGAGCGGAGAAGATCTGCGCCGTTGATTTGAAGCAGGAGATCACCAACAGATACAACGGTAGAACCACGATCAGGGTCCAGCCGACGAGCGCCAGCCATCCCGGTAGCCGCCGGAGCATCTGCCACCACCCGCGCGCTGCCGGCATGGTGGTCAACACGGTCACGCCGTCACCTGCCGACGGTCGAAGAACCGCAGAACGATGATGGAGATGAAGGCCAAGAAGAGGAACAGCAGAGCACCAAGAGCCAAGGACAGCCCGATCTCGGTGATACCGGCGCCCCCTACGGAGCCAAAGGCCAACCGGTAGAACTGGGTCACCAACATGTCGGTCGATCGCCCGGGATCTCCCCCCACACCCTCCATCACGTAGACGATGTCGAACTGGTTGTAGGCGTTGATCACCGTCAGGGTGGTGAGTGAGGCCAGCGCTGGCATCAGCATCGGGAGCCCGACGCTGCGCAGCAACCGCCCGGTGGATGCGCCGTCGAGCGAGGCAGCCTCGAAGATCTCTCTCGGGATCGAGTAGAGCCCGGCGGTGAACACCAGAATCGGCAGGCCGATCCAGTTCCAGGCATCGACGGCGATGAGGATCCACAGGGCCTTGTCCGAATCGCCGAGCCAGGTGAGAGTGGTGTTGCTCAGCCCCAACCCGTGTAGTACCGATTGGGCGGGTCCGTTCGGGATGAACACCAGTTTCCACAAGGTCCCGACCAACACCGGGCTGAGTAGCGCGGGAAAGAAGAAGATCGAGCGGAAAATCCGGAACCGCGGCCCGCGCAGGAACAGCACCCAGGCGATCAGTAAACCGAGCAGCGTCTGCAGCACTAGTACGCCGATGAACCAGACCGTGTTGTGCCAGAACGCATTCAGCAACTCGGACCGATGCGGCGCAGTCAGCAGGCGCCTGTAGTTCTCGAATCCGACAAATCCGAATCGCTGGATGCCGACCCACCGAAAGAACGATCCCACCAGCGAGGACAGCATCGGATACAGCACCAAGCCGCCGTAAACAACCATGGCGGGAAGCACGAACGCTACGGCGATCAGATGCCGGCGGCCAGCGCGAGCACGTCCGGCCCGAGCCGTTGGCACGGCCCCTGTTTGTGGCATTGTCACTCGTCACCCCGTTGGCTTGAACCAGGTGCTGACCCCAGTATCCATCTCTTTCGCTAGGTCTTGAGGTGACTTCTTGCCGGCGACCATATCAACGACACCTGTCTGCAGGATGGACGACGCGGTTGGTTGCTGCCACCGGAATCCGACCAACGTGATGTACGGCTCGGAGTTCTTCTGCATGTCGGTCATGACCTTCAGGACCGGGTCGGACGGTGTAATTCCGGTCCTGGCCGGCGGCCACCCGAGCTTATCTGCGAACAACTGAGCGAACTCTTTCGACCCGATGAACCGCACCAGCTTGACGGCCGCGTCCTGTTGCTTGGTCGTGGACACGACGCCGTAGGAACCATCAGAGAAGCTGGAAGTGAAGGCGGGCTGTCCGGCGGCCTTCGGCGGAAATGGAAACATCGAGAACTTCAGGTCCTTGTTCTGAGCCTTGAAACTGCCGTTCTCGAAGGATCCGCCGAAGAACATCGCAGCCTTTCCCGTGACGAATTGCTGGACCGCGGAGGTGTAGTCGGTTCCGGCGAAACCATCTTCGTAGTAGGGCGCAAGATCCTTCACGGTTTGGAGCACCTGAACCCATTTCGGGTCGGTGAACTTTGCCGAACCGTTCATCATGTCCTTGTAGAATCCTGGGCCATACACGCTCGGCCCGATCACACCGGTATTGATCTCGAGGGCCCAGCCGGTGCCGTTGGCACCGCCCGCCGCGATGGGGACGACTCCGGCCGCCTTCAAGGTTTGGCAAGCCTTCACGAACTCGTCGTAGGTCTTCGGAATCGCGACCTTGTTCTTCTCGAAGATTTCGGTGTTGTAGTAGACCCCCATGTTTACGACTGAGTACGGGACGCCGTAGTAGCCGCCGTCCTTCTTCGCCTTCGCGCCTTCGAGCGCGACCGAGCTGAGTTCTCCGAATTCGGGAACCAGATCGTTGAGGCGTGTGAGGTACCCGGCGTCGACCAGCGGCTGCAATTCTCCATAGGCCTTGAGCTGTGCTACATCTGGACCCTTCCCGCCGCGCAATGCCACTCCCAGGGTGTTCTGGTAGTCGGCGTCCGGAATCAGGTTGAGATCCACCTTGATCCCGGGATTATCCTTCTCGAACTGGCCGAAAATCTCCCCCATCGCCACCTTGTCGTCGGTACGCCAGCTCCAGAGGCTGACGTGTGTCTCGACGCCTCCCGCCGCTGGCGCCGCCGAGCCCCCTGGTGTCGAGCTCCCCGCTGTCGATCCGGCGCTGCTGCAGCCCACGAGGAGCACGAGTCCCAGCGCCAGACCTGCCTGGGCGGCGGCGCTCCTCGATAATTTCATGGCGACTCCTAAGGTAGTTAGGTCATTATGATGTTTGTAGTGAAGCACCCGTGGGCGCGTGGCGCAAGGGTGGTGCCTGCGCCGCCTCGCGGATCGGATGCGCTCACAGTGCTTCTAGGGAAGTGGGCGCCCGCGGGCCGCGCGAGCCGCCGCCGTTGCCCCCAGGTCGCGCGAGCCGCCGCCGTTGCCCCCAGGTCGCAGAGCCATGAGCGCTTCCAAGCTGGTTGCGGCGCTGCCTGAGCCAGTGGTGGTCCCGCAACACACCGCGGTTTCGCGAACTCCATGGCGGCTCTGCCCGCCGACAGGGCAGGCGCGACCAACTGCCCGTCACTGTTCTGCGCGGACCGCGCAGCAGCGGCACGCTCGACCGGGCCACCCTGGCACGCACCCCCGCCCTTCGACGTCACCTCTGACCGACGCCAGGGACGCCGACGGGCGAGTAGCTGCGCACTCCGAGCGTGACGAGCGATTCGAACAATGGTCCAACTATGGCCGCTCCGCCGCCCGACGCCGATCCGCCGGTGCGTCCGCCGCGAAGCGCATCAGTGTCCAGATCCCAGCAACCGAGCGACCAGCGCAGGGTCCACCGGTGGTGCTTCGTGCGGCGCCGAGCCGGCGGACCTCGCGTCCCGTCGGTGACCCACTGGCTTCCCGAGCGGGTGGACGTCGCTCGGCTTGATCGAGCATCTCGGCCATGTGGGGCGCTACTGGTTCCAATGCGTCGTGGCCGGTCAAGGCCACGAACTTCCGTGGCCGACGTCCGGGGCGGATGACGAGGCGGACCTTCGCCGGCACCAGCGCACCGACGATGTCCTGGCGCTCTGCGACGCGGGCGGTGGGTCAGACCCGTTGCCAGGCCCTAGATGTCAGGTGCGAGCCGGCCTGCGGGCCCATCTGCAGCATGCCGCCGTCCACCACCCAGGATGCGCCGGTGACGTAAGAGGCGTCGGCGGACGCGAGAAACCTGATGACAGCGGCGATCTCCTCGGGTGATCCGGGGCGACCGAGCGGCACACCGGGCCGATCCACCTGGTGCGGATCGGCGTCCTGCTGGCCGGTCATCGGAGTGGTGATCTCGCCGGGTGCAACGCTGTTGACGGTGATCCCGTACTCACCCAGTTCCAGCGCCATCGTTTTGATCAGGCCGCCGAGGCCATGCTTGGCCGCGTCATAGGCGGCACAGCCCACCCGCGGCTGATGCTCGTGCACGCTGGTCACCGCCACGATCCGGCCACCGGCCTCGCCCTTCACCATCTGCGCTGCCGCGCGCTGCAGACAGACGAACGCACCGTCCAGATCGGTGACCATGATTTTTCGCCACTGGTCATAACTGGTGTCCAGGAACATGGTGCCACCGCCAATGCCCGCGTTGTTGACGAAAACGTCCAGGCCGCCCAGCTTTTCGATCAGTTCGTCGATGGTGTCGCCGCAAGCCGGCGCGTCGGCGACGTCAAGGTGCGTGACCACGGCGTTGCGGCCCGCGTGACGCACCAGTTCCGCCGTGTGTTCTGCGCCTTCCCAGTCGGAATGCCAGGTGATTCCGATATTGACACCGGCTTCGGCCAGCGCGACGGCGGTGGCCCGGCCGATCCCGGAGTCGGAGGCGGTGACGATTGCACGGGTGCCGGAGAAGGTCATGTGGGTCCCGTTCCCCGCCGAGGGCTCGTCGACGCACGAC
>JBPCPG010000005.1:0-6253 GCA_050999445.1 Nakamurella sp.
GCAACGCCGGTGGCGACGTTGGCTCGGGATGACTCGAAGCAATCCGACCTGGACCGTCTGCGCGAGCTGGTCCAGGAATTGAACGTGGTGGAGGTGACCGTGGGCCTGCCTCGCACACTGCGTGGTGTGGTGGGACCGGCCGCTGTCGCCGCCCGGAGCTACGGACAGCTGTTGGCGACGCGGATCACGCCTGTGCCGGTGGTCTACGTCGACGAACGGCTGACGAGCGTCACCGCCAATCGGATGCTGGCCGAACGGGGCATCCGGGAGAAGTCGCGGCGATCGGTGGTCGACCAGGCGGCCGCGGTGACCATCCTGCAGATCCGGTTGGACCAGGTGTCGGCGGCTCTGCGGAGCCTGGGATGAACGATCAGTTGGGCCTGTTCGACCGGCGCGGCGAGGATGAAACCGGCGATCTTGACCTGGGTGATCTGCGCGCCGCGCTCGCTCGTACCGCCGGATCGCCCGTAGCGGAGGCGAGGTCCGCGCCGCGACGACAGCAGCGCGCGGATCGGCTCGCGGCGGCCAGGCGCCGTCGTCGGCGGCGGCAGTCGACGGTCCTGGCACTGGTGGTGCGCGCGCTGTTTGCCTGCGGAGTGGTCGTCGGCTACCAGGTGTGGCGCAAGGACATCACCGCCGTCGCCGACTTCACCGGCGGCGGCGACGCGGAAACGGTGGTGCGGGTGCAGAGCAACGACACCCTCACCGATATCGCCGCCACCCTGGCCACCGACAAGGTGGTGGCCTCCGCCGCGGCGTTCGTCAATGCAGCCGCGGACAACGCCGCGGTCAAAGGGATCAAGACCGGTTTCTACAAGGTCAAGGTGCACGCGTCGGCGGCCGCGGCGCTGACCGCCATCACCGATCGGGGAGCGCGCGTCGGGCAGCTGCGCCTGATTCCGGGTCGTCAGCTCGCCGATGTCTCCACCAGGAGCGCAGGAGCGGGGAAGGTCACCGACGGCTACATCACCGAGATCACCAGGGCTGCCTGCGTGCCGCTGAACGGCAGCAGCAACTGCTTCACGCCGGCCGACCTCTGGCGCGTCGCGGAAACCGCCGACCCGGTCGCACTCGGCGTCGTCGGATGGGCTGTGCCGAATGTGTTGAAGGCGCCGGACGCGCGGAAGCGACTCGAGGGCATGTTGGTTCCGGGCGACTACAACGTTCCGCCCGGCTCCACCGCGATGGCCGCTCTGCAGGCCGTGATCAGCGCTTCTGCGAGCAACTGGAACGATACCGACCTCGTCGCAGGAGCGAAGGCGGTGAAGCTGACTCCCTACCAATTGGTGACGGTCGCCTCGCTCGTCGAGCGCGAGGGCATCGCCAGGGACATGCCGAAGGTCGCCAGGGTGACCTACAACCGACTGGCCGTCTCGATGAAGCTCCAGTTCGACTCCACGGTGAACTATTCGCTGGACCGGGCCCAGATCAGCACCACGGCAGCAGAACGGGCGAAGCCGTCGCCCTACAACACCTACGACACGGCAGGCCTTCCGCCGACGCCCATCTCTTCGCCAGGCCCGGACGCGCTCGACGCCGCCCTGAATCCGGACGACGGCAGCTGGTTGTACTTCGTGAAGATCGACCTGAAGGGCAACTCGTGCTTCTCGGTGACTCTCGAGCAGCACAACAGCTGCGTGGAGCTGGCCCGGCACAACCATGTGTTCGGAGCATGACGAGCGGTACGCCGACCCCGGCCGAGGTTCCGACAACGGCCCCGGCCTCGCGTGGGGTACCGGTACCGATTTCGGTTCCGGTTGTACCGTCGGCATCGCACCGGGCGGCGGTCCTGGGAAAGCCGATCGCCCATTCGCTGTCGCCGGCCCTGCACCGGGCGGGATTCCACGCCGTCGGCCTTGTCCACTGGACCTACGACCGGATGGAGTGCGATGCCGCACAACTGCCCGGACTGCTCGAAAAGGCCGGCCCTGAGTGGGCCGGGTTCTCGATCACGATGCCGGGCAAGGCCGCCGCTGCGGCGGCCGCCCAGAGTCGGGGCAGTCGGGTAGATCTGCTCGGCGCGGCCAACACCCTGCTCAGAACGCCCGGGGGTTGGCGCGCCGAGAATACCGATGTCGACGGAGTGATCGGTGCTCTCGGCGCGGCCGGAGTGCGCGCCGACTCCGTGCTGGTGCTCGGCGGAGGAGGCACTGCTCGATCTGTCGTCGCCGCCGTCGCGGAGATGGGGGTCGCTGCGGTCGTGCTGGCCGGCCGCACTCCAGCCGGCATCTCGCAGTGCGCAGAACTCGCCGGCTCGCTGGGACTCCGGGTGACGCTGTCCGATCTGAGCGTGGGCAGCATTTCGCGGTGTACCCCCGGAGTGCAACTGGTGGTGTCCACGGTGCCGGCGGGTGCTGCCGATCATCTCGCGGCCGCGTTGGCCTCGGTGCCGGCGCTGCTGGACGCGGTGTATTTCCCGTGGCCCACTCCGATCGCCGCCGCTGCCGGACCGGGCCGGATCACCGTCACCGGGCTCGACATGCTCATGCATCAGGCTTTCTCCCAATTCGAACTGTTCACCGGGATACCGGCGCCGAAATCGGCGATGCGCGCCGGGTTGCTGGCGGCCAGCGGTGCGTCGATGCCGTTGCCGGTGCGCTGATGCCGATCCGCCCGGCGCGCAACGGTGCCCGACGAACTCGCCGCTCGGTTGCCGCCCTCGCCGCGGTCCTGGCCTCGGCGGGGTGCCTCGTCGCATCTTTTCTGACCTGGATGTCGTTGTCCGACGGCGCCGGGGGAACCACGTCGGTGTCCGGGTGGGGGGCGATCTCCGGCGGTAGTCAGATTGCCGGAGAGAACATCAACGACGCGCTGAATGGCAATGCCACCTTCCGGCCGGGCCTGCTCGCCGTGATTCTCGGATCGATCGCGCTACTGGCCGCGCTTGGCATGGCAATCGTGGCGCGGAGAGGCGCCCCCATGCGGATACCGGCGTCGGTGTTGCTTCTGTCCGGTGCGAGCGGGGTGGCCTGGGGAATTGTCCGGGGCACGGCGCCGGACTCGCTGGGGCTGTTGAACCAGGGCGAGCGGGCCGGCGCCGGCGGCGGCCCGTGGCTGCTCACCGGTTGTTCGGCGGTTCTGCTGGCAGTGGCCCTGGCGATCTTCTTCGGGCTGCTCGACCCGCCCGTCGGCGGAACGCTCGGCGCACCGGCCGACCCGCTGCGGCGCAGAGGAATACAGCCGCGCTGATTCAGTCGGCGCAGCGCCCGAGTCAGCCGATCCGATCGGCCGCGGTGGGGATGAGTTCCCGGCACGTCGGGAGGAGCGTGAGAAGGTGGCCGGGTGGCGGGGCAGGCGGGCGGGCGCGAGTTGTTGATGTCGGTTCTGATCGGCCTCGTGCTCGGCGCGGCCGCCGGTGCCGGTCTCCGGCTGTTCCTGCGCCGGCTTCGTCGAGGTGCTCTGCTGCCGGTCGGACCGTTGGAAGCAGCGGGCGCGTTGACGACCTCGCTCGGGCTCGGGCTGGGCGGTCGGTTCCCGACGGTGGGTCTGGTGCTGTTCGCCGGTCTGCTCATGGTGGCGCTCAGCGGGGTTGACATCGTCCACCATCGACTGCCCGACGCGATCACGCTGCCGGCTCTGCCACTGGCGATCGTGGTGGTCGCTGCGACCCATGCGCTGGATCCGGGCTCCGGATCGCTGCTGCGGGCGGCACTGTGCGCGGCGGTGCTGTGGGCTCTGTTCGCTGTCGCTGCGCGAATCTCCCCGGCAGCCATGGGCCGTGGCGACGTCAAACTCATTCCGACCCTCGGCCTTCTCCTGGGCTACGTGTCCACCGCCGCTGTCGTCGTCGGACTGGCGATTGCGTTCCTGCTCGGATCGATGGTGGCGATCGGCGGTCTGGCCATGCGCCGGCTGAAGCTGACCTCCGCCATTCCGTTGGGGCCTTATCTGTTGTTCGGATGCTGGTGTGCGCTACTGCTTCCCGTCTCCTGACCGGCCGTCGCGCGATCGATCACCGCCGCGCAGCCGGATTCGTCCAGATGGAAGACAACTGCGGCTCCATCGACCGGAATCACCGAGACGGTCAGGTCCTGCGGATACAGCCGGACGAGGTTGAATCCGGAGCTCGCATAGGTCCGTTCGTGCCCGGGTGGGGCCAGCGGATCGGTGCGAATGGTGGTCGATCCGGCCACCGCGACCGGAACGCCGCCAAGTAGGCCCGACCCGGCGAGGTGGTGGTGCCCGGCCAGAATGATCCTGGTGTCGGTGCCACGGACTGTCTCGGCCAGCGCGGAGCGCGATGCCCGGTCCAGCGCGAAGTACGTCAGCAGCGGCGACGGCGGTGGCAGCGGCGCGTGATGCAGCACCACGACGGTTCCACCTGGGTTCGGTGTACTGAGCTCCGCTGCCAGTTCGCCGAGGTGCTCCGGTGCCAGAACCCCGTGCCCGGCGCCGACGACGGTGGAGTCCAGCACCACGATGCGGATCCCCTTCACCCGGTGGACCTGCAGGATCGGCTCGGCGCGGTGCGGTTTCCGCAGCAGTTCGGCATGGAACACCGACCGGACGTCGTGGTTGCCGGTTGCGTAGATCACCGCGGGGGCAAGTGGTCGCAGGGCAGCATCCAACCGGCGGTACGCGTCCGGGTCGCCGGAGTCGGTGAGGTCGCCGGAGACGATGACGACGTCCGGGCCTGCGCCTTCTTCCACGGCCGCGGTCACCAAGCGCACCACCTCCGCCAGCGAGGCCGCCGGGTCGAGAACCGCGTTGTAGAGCACTCCGGTGCTGGTCAGGTGCGGATCGGACAGATGCACGACAACCAGATCCGGAATCTCGGGGAGCGTCCCGTCGGCCGTCGGCACCCGGGCATCCACAGCGGGTCAGCCGATCCAGCGTCGGACGGCCGGCGCCAGGTCGGAGAGATCCGAGATGCGGTAGGTCGGACTGCCCGCGTTCCGGCCGAACCGGTCGACCAGCACGGTCGTCGCGCCCCGAGCAGCAGCATTCTCGAGATCGCCGAACCAGCGGTTGCTGACTGCCAACACACGGACCGGCCGACTCTCGGCAGGAATTTCGGAACCAGGTCGATCGATCCCGGTCTCTTCGTCGACCCTGACTATTTGGTCGACGTGCGGGGCCAGCCCAAGAACCTCGAGTACCTCGAGCACGCCGGCAACGTCGTAGTCGGCGCGCACTGTGAGGGACACCTCGGGAAACTTCGCCAACAGCCTGATCAGGCCGGCCGGCGGTTCAAGAGCGAAGGCCGAGGCGACAACGTCCTCGCGCGAGCGTCGATGTGCAGCGGCGATGTCGGCGGCGGTCAACCCGAATCCATCGGCCAACACGGCTACCGCTCCGAGGCCGTCCGGCACGTCGGCAAGGCGGTCGGACAATTCGGCCGCTCGTCCGCCGATGGTCCGGCCTTCGAGGAAAAAGCGGATTCCGTCGATCAGCTGGCCGGCGGCCTGCTCCGGCAATTGCTCGGCGCACTGCCGGGCGAACGCAAGAATCGGCAGGTCCCCCACGTACACCGCGGCGTCGAAGTTCACGATCAACGCCAGGGTGTCGGCTGGGGGCACCTGCCGATTCTAGTCAGGATGCTGTGCAGAGCGTGCGCTGCGCCAGCGGTCAGACGCGCGAACGCGACTTCGAGCCGAACTTCAGGTAGAGCACCAGCACGATGACAGCACCGATGACGGACCCGATGATGCCCGAGGTCTGGAAGAACCCGTCTCCGGCGTCCTTGCCGAAGATCAGATAGCCGAGGAATCCGCCGACGAACGACCCGATGACGCCGAGCACAATCGTCATCGGAATCGAGATGTTCTGCTTACCCGGCACGATCAGCCGAGCGAGAGCGCCGGCGATCAGGCCGATCACCAGCAGGCTGATGATGAGTCCGAGGATGTGCATGACTACTCCTTCAAGGTGTGGCTGCGGAGTGTGTCTCCGACGTGGTTGGTAACCCGGAACAGGCATGATCAAACCTGCAGTCGCTCGAGCTTGAGCCCTGGACCCGAAACCTTGAGCCCTGGACACGAAACAAGGAGCTGATCACCATGCCAGAGAACACCGACCGATCCGACGACAATGTGGAGCCCCAGATCGACGAGTCGATGCCTGGATCGTCGCAGGACGAGAACGACGGCGTCTCGCAGCAGTTGGACAGCGCTGACACGTTGATGGACCAGGCCAGGGTCGATTCGCTCGACACCGGCTGGAGCCCTCCCGATCGCGACCCGGGCATCGACGTCCCGACCGAGGCGGAGCAGCTCGAAGGTGACAGCCTGGATGAACGACTGGCGATGGAGGT
>JBPCPG010000008.1:0-7159 GCA_050999445.1 Nakamurella sp.
GAGCCTGCGCGCAGCCGACGACAAGATGCAGATCTCGGTGCGGGACACGGGCATGGGTATCGATGCCGACGCACTCGAGCACATCTTCGACCGGTTCTACCGAACCAAGGAAGCAGTCGACGTGGGCATCAAAGGCACCGGGCTGGGATTGGCGATCGCTCGGCAGATGATCGAGGCCCAGGGTGGGCGGCTCACGGTGACCAGCGTCGTCGGGAAGGGTTCTACTTTCACCATGACTGTGCCTGCCGCGAATGCACGCCAGCAGGACTTACCCTGATCGCGTGATCGAACACCCGCTCGCCGATCAAGTCGTCCGAATCGCTGTCGCCGCGCCGCCGATGCTGGTCTGCCTGCTGGACGGCCGGCTGGTCCCGTCCACGGCGCCGCTGCTGCGGCCGGACGACGCCGGAGTGACCCGGGGCGACGGGATCTTCGAGACCACACTCGTCGTGGGCGGCATTCCGCGGGATCTGGACGAGCACCTGGAGCGGCTGGGCGCGTCCGCGAAGGTGACCGACCTGGTGCTCCCCGACGCCGAAGCCTGGCGGCCGGGTATTGCGGCGGTGCTCGGTGCCTGGACCGGGAGCGACATGGTGCTGCGATTGATAGCTACTCGGGGCCCCGACCACGAGGGTCCGACCTGCTATGTCACCGGCGCCGCCGTGTCGGAGATCGCGGAGCGCCAGCGGACGGAGGGCGTTCGGACGCTGCTGTTGGACTGCGGGTTCAGCGGGTCCGCCGCCGCGGCGGCGCCCTGGCTACTGGCCGGCGCCAAAACCCTCTCCTACGCGGTGAATATGGCGGCGCTGCGCTACGCCGCCGCCCACGACGCAGACGACGTCATCTTTGTCGGGTCCGACGGTGCCATTCTGGAAGCTCCGACCGCGTCCGTGGTCATCGCCAGAGGGCACACGCTGCTGACGCCCCCGCCGGCCGGAGTTCTGGCCGGGATCACCGTCCTGCGGCTCTTTGGAGCGGCCCGGGAGGCCGGCTGGACGACGGCCTTCCAACCGCTGGTCCCCGCCGACCTGGTTGCTGCCGACGCGGTGTGGCTGGCTTCCAGCGTCCGATTGCTGGCGCCGGTGCTCAGCATCGACGGTGTTCCCCGGGCGGACGCCGGCCTGACCGTCCCAATGCTGCGTCTGCTCGACTGCCCGGACATGCCGGCATCGTCGGTGTAATAGTCTGCTCCGGGCAGTGGGCGCGCTGAGCGCCGAAGCGGTTTTCATGACGGTTCAGTGTGCAGAGGGAAAATCATGCCATTCAGCGATATGGTCCAGGCCGAGCTCGAGCAATATCGGCCACCGATTCCGGAACCGGACGACTTCGATGCGTTCTGGTCGGAAACGCTCGAGGAAGCTCGCGGTCATGATCTCGGCGTCGAGCGCGTGGCGGGGGACACACCCGTCACAGAACTATTGATCGAAGATCTCACGTTCGCCGGTTTCGGCGGGGAACCGATAAGGGCCTGGATAACGCGACCGAAGCGGTCGGGTTCGAGGCTACCCGCGGTCATCGAATACAACGGATACAACGGTGGGCGAGGTCTCGGGGGGGAGCGTCTTCAATGGGCTGCCGCAGGTTACGTGCATGTCTTCATGGACACGCGGGGGCAGGGAAGTGGCTGGGGGAGTGGGGGTGCCACTGCCGACCCGCACGGATCTGGGCCAGCTGGTCCCGGCTTCATGACGAAAGGAATAGAAAGTCCGAAGGAATACTTCTATCGCCGGGTTTTCACGGACGCGGTGCGGCTCGTCGATGCCGTAAGGACCTTGGAATTCGTTGACATCGACCACATCACGGTGACCGGCGCAAGCCAGGGCGGTGCCATTTCGCTGGCCGTCGCCGCCCTGGTGCCAAACCTCCGTGCGGTGATGCCGGACGTACCGTTCTTGTGCGATTTTCGACGTTCCGTCGAGTTGACACCGGACGACCCGTTCACCGAGATCACGCGGTATCTCGCCGTGCACAGGAATCGAGTGGAACAGGTATTCAAGACGCTGAGCTATTTCGACGGGGCGGTATTTGCGCGCCGGGCAGCCGCTCCTGCCCTGTTTTCAGTGGCGTTGATGGACACCATTGTCCTTCCCTCCACCGTGTATGCGGCCTTCAACCACTATGCAGGGCGGGACAAGGCAATCGAGGTGTACCCGTTCAACGGGCACGAGGGCGGACAGATGCACCAGTGGGTCCGCCAGGTCAGGTGGCTGAACGCTCGATCGCTATTGTGACGAGGGCGAATCCGCTGAGGTTCCGGCGTGCAGCTGGGCGACGACGCCGTTGATCGCAATCTCGACGCTGGACGCCATGTCGATGGTGTCCGGGTCGAGCAGCCATTGCACCTGCAGTCCGTCCATCATTGCGATGATCAGGGAGGCCGCCCTGACGAGCTCGTGCTCGGGCACGGTCGGAGGCACCACTTCGCGCAACGCGTCGGCGACAATCGTGCGCAGCCCGCTGAATCGATCGCGAAAGAACTGTTGAGCTGGGTGGTTCTCGGTGACCGACTCCACCGAAAGAACGGCATACGCTTGTACTATTCCGACCCGTTCGGTGTTGCCGCGGGCGGTGTTCACGAGGTGCTGGAGCAGTGCGCCTCCGGTAGGCAGACGATGGCCTTCGAGGGTGTCGATGCCGGATTCGTCCCGACGTTCGAGTACTGCGGTGAGTAGGTTGTCCTTCGAGCCGAAGTAGTGCAACACCCCGGCGTGGGTCATCCCGACCCGGTCGGCGATCTCCAGCAATGACCCGTTGTTGTAGCCGCGGTTGGCGAAGACGGACATCGCGGCGGTGAGGATCCGTTCCCTGGTGGCAGCGGTGCTCGCGTGCGGTTTGCGCACCTTGTCGGCCGGGGCGAGCGACTTGGCGGTGGACCCGGTGTTGGCTGACATGGTCTCCGCTCGCTGAGTGCTACCGGCTCTGCAAAACGCATCGCCCCCGGCCAATGATCGTAGCCCAGGGGAAAGCGATGGAGTCGTTCTGCCACCTCCCGCGGGGCGCCCGGCGAGCGTCGCGAAGCCATGCCGCAGCCCTTCCGACCGAAGTTTGTTCTGTTACCAAACCGTGACAAAATCACTTACATACAGGTCAGTAAGTTGTCCTATAGTCAGCGAAACGTTCACCAAGCGTTGGTTACCCAGGGATCACCGACGACTCGACGAGGAGGCTCGATGCAACGCGATGTTCTAGAGCGAGAAGACCTCCCAGCTGTGGATGAACTCGACCTTGCCGGTATTCCGCTGCCAGGGCGGGTACAGCTCCTGACGGGTGCGACCTCGTGGACGCTGCATCCGATGCCCGAGGTCGGCCTGCGCAGCATCACCATGTCGGACGGCCCGATCGGCGTCCGAGGGATCGACGACGGACTGGGTCACTCGGCCCAGCTGCCGAACCCGTCCGCCGTCGCTGCCACCTGGGATCGCGACCTCATCGGCCGGCTCGGAGCCCTCGTCGCAGCCGAGGCTCGGCGTAAGGGCGCCCATGTCGTGCTCGCCCCTGTAGTCAACCTCCAGCGCACCCCGGTCGGCGGCCGCCACTTCGAGTGCTATTCCGAGGACCCGTTTCTCACCGGGTGGGTCGCGGTCGCCTACATCCAGGCCGTGCAGGCGTTCGGCGTCGGGGCCTGTGTCAAGCACTTCGTCGGTAACGAGTCGGAGACCGAGCGCACCACCTACCTCGCCCGAATCGACGAGCGCACCCTGCGCGAGGTCTACCTCGCACCCTTCGAAAGAGCCGTGAAGGACGCCGGCGTCTGGAGCGTGATGGCGGCGTACAACCGCGTTGACGACGGCGTCCAGAGCGCTCCGGCCACTGAACACGCCAACCTGATCAACGCTGTGCTGAAAGGCGAATGGGGCTTCGACGGCGTCGTCGTCAGCGACTGGCTCGCGGCGAACAGCACTGTTTCCACGGCCCTGGGCGGCCTCGACCTGGTCATGCCCGGCCCGGGCGGCCCATGGGAGCAGCGCCTGCTCGAAGCGGTGGACTCCGGTGACGTGTCCGCAACCGAGATCGACGACAAGGTGCGCCGCCTCATCACCCTGGGTTCGAGAGTCGGGGCTCTGGGGCCCGAGAAGGAGCGAACCGCTTCGTCCGCAGCGACCGATGATCTGCCCTCCAACGCCGGCACGCGCGCACTCCTTCGTGAGGCGGTCGCCCGTTCGGTCGTGGTCCTGCGTAACGAGGGTGATCTGCTGCCTCTCGCCGCAGCCCGTGTCGGGCGGGTCGCCCTCATCGGGCCGGCAGCGGTGGAACCGTTCGTGCAGGGCGGCGGCAGCGCGTCGGTCTCTGCGCCCTACCTGTCGACACCCACGGACGCGCTGCGCAGCGCACTGCCGGACGCGACCATCACGGTGCACCGCGGCGGTGCCAGCCGCAGGTACGCCCCGAGAATCGAGCCGGACCTGGTGAGCACTCCCGCCGGGCTCGCCGGTTACGAGCTCACTCTGCTCGACACCGACGGCGAGCCGCTGGCTCCCGCTCTCGTGGTGAATGCCTCCGAGGACTGGAACCGGCAATCACCTGGATATGCGCACTCCGCTCGGGTTCGGGCCGTTGTGCGGCTCAGGACCCCGGGCACACATCGCCTCGAAGTCGGACTCAGTGGTGCGCACCGGGTGCGGTTCGACGATGAGCTCGTGTCGGAATCCGATGATCGCGTCGGAGCCGATGTCATTCTCGACTCCTCGGCCAATCAGCCGGATGGCCCCGCTCGGCAATACGTGGTCGAACCCGGGCAGGACGTACGCGTGCGGATAGACGCCGAACTGCAGGCCGTCGATGCCGGTGCCTACGGTGGTTTCGTCCGGTTCCAGCTGCGCCACGATCCGAAGGAGAGCAGCCCCGACGGCGAAATCGCCGAAGCAGTGGCTGCCGCGGCCGATGCGGACGTCGCGATAGTTCTGGTCGGAACCAACGAGGAGACGGAATCCGAAGGCTGGGACCGTCAGACGCTGGCTCTGCCCGGCCGGCAGGATGAGCTGGTACGACGGGTCGCCGCGGCGAATCCGCGCACCGTGGTGGTGATCAACGCGGGCGCCCCGGTGATTCTGCCGTGGCTCGACGACGTTGCCGCGACCGTGTGGTGGTGGCTACCCGGCCAGGAAGCCGGTAACGGCCTGATGGATGCGCTGTTCGGTGTCATCGAGCCCAGCGGTCGGCTGCCGTGGACGCTGCCCGGACGGGCGGAAGACGTTCCAGTGCCGAACGCGATCCCGGTGGACGGCGTCGTGGAATACACCGAAGGACTGGACGTCGGCTACCGCGGATGGGATCGACTCGAGCGCACACCGGCTCGTCCGTTCGGCTTCGGACTTGGCTACACCGAGTTCGATTACCTCCGGCTCTCGGTCGATCCCGCACCCGGCGGCGCAGGAGTGCGCGCGACGGTGACGATTGCCAATCGCGGGCCGAGAGACGGCAGGGAGATCGTCCAGATCTACGTCGAGCCGCCCACCGGAAAGCTCGCCCGGCCGTTGCGTTGGCTTGCCGGGTTCGCCTCGGTCGATGTCGGAGCCGACGGGACCGCGACGATCACCATCGACCTGGAGGCCCGCAGCTTCCAGGCCTGGGATCTGGTCACCCGGTCGTGGATGACCCCACCCGGCCGCTACCAGATTTTGGCGGCGCGTTCGAGCCGTGACATCCGGCTGGTCGACTCGATCGATATCGCACTTCTCCCGCCGGTCACCGGCCGAACCAGGGCTATCCCCTCGCAACACTCCATCGATTTCCCGCGAGACACGGTTCCTGATGCACACCACCCCTGAACAGCACCACCCCTGAACAGCACCACCCCTGAACCACACCGTCCCTCATCACGACAATGCAAGGAGGCATCACAATGAGAAATCGGATTGCAACCGTCGCAGCGGTCACATTCGCCGCGACGCTCGCCCTCTCCGGTTGCGGATCGGGTTCCAAGAGCGGCACCAGCTCCGGCGCCAGCTCCAGCCCAAGCGCAGGAACCAGTTCCGGGGCCAGCTCCAGCCCGGGGTCCAGCGCCGGCGCGAAAGCCAGCTCCAGCTCCGCTGCGGTAGCCGCGCCCACCGGCCTTCTCACCGTCGGCCGCGGGAACGGCACGCAGACGAACAACTCCAACCCGTTCGTCAGCACGTCGTCCACGCAGTCGCTCGGCTATGGCTTCGTCATCTACGAGCCGCTGGCCCAGGTGAATATCGTGCGTCCGACGCAGCCACCCGTCCCGTGGCTCGCCACGGCCTGGAAGTGGAATGCCAACTACACGCAGGTCGAGTTCACCATCCGCAAGAACGTCAAGTGGTCAGACGGACAGGTGATGACCCCGGAGGACGTCGCGTACTCGATCCAAATCCGCAAGGACAAGGCCGCCCTGAACTCCGAGGCGCTGCCGTACAAGTCGGTGACCAGCACCGCGACCACGGTGACGGTCAGTTTCACCTCGCCGCAGTTCGTCAACCAGTTCAAGGTTTTGAACCTGTTCATCGTGCCCAAGCACATCTGGTCCAAGATCGCCGACCCCACCACCGACCTCAACCAGCATCCGGTCGGGACCGGCCCCTACTCGCTGACCTCGTGGTCGGCGCAGGCGGTCACTCTTGACGCGCGCTCCGATTACTGGGGCGGCCAGCCCAAGGTCAAGACGATGCGCTACATCTCGTACAACGACAACAACTCGTTCACGACCGCACTCACCACCGGCCAGGTCCAGTGGGGTCAGGGCTTCATCCCGAACATCGACAAGATCTACGCGAGCAAGGATCCGGCTCACAACAAGTACTGGTTCCCGGGTGGCCTCGGCATCGATCAGCTGTCGCTCAACACGCAGACGGCACCCTTCAACGACGTCGCCGTTCGCAAGGCGGTCAACATGGTGGTCGACCGGGCGCAGATCAGCAAGGTCGCCGAGTCAGGGATCTTCCCCGAGCTCACCAGCGTCACCGGTCTGCCCACGCCGGCCGGCGAGCCGTTCATCGCACCTCAGTACGCCGGAAAGAAGTTGGCCGTCGACGTCGCGGGGGCCAAGAAGGTTCTGACCGATGCCGGGTACACCTACAGCGGTGACAAGCTGATGGGAAAGAACGGACAGCAGGTGTCGTTCGAAATGACCGACCCGGCCGGCTGGTCCGACTACCTGACCCAGTTGCAGCTCGTCGCGAGTGCAGTGAAGCAGATCGGTATC
>JBPCPG010000009.1:0-4328 GCA_050999445.1 Nakamurella sp.
AAACTTGGTGGGCGATACAGGGATTGAACCTGTGACCTCTTCCGTGTCAGGGAAGCGCTCTCCCGCTGAGCTAATCGCCCGGGCGTGTTGCTGGTCCGTCGGGCACGAACCACCGGTGGAGCACGTACTTCGAGGTGGGAACGGGATTCGAACCCGTGTACACGGCTTTGCAGGCCGTTGCCTCGCCTCTCGGCCATCCCACCGATCGAGGCATTCCATCACACTCGATGATTGCCTGCTTCGAGCGGACGACGGGATTCGAACCCGCGACCCTCACCTTGGCAAGGTGATGCGCTACCACTGCGCCACGTCCGCATACGTCCCGGGCGCCGGAGACCCTTGCCAGGGCAAGAATATCGCGGCCGTTGCTCGAGGCGCGATTCGAAACTCTAGCCGACGCGGCAGACTTGCTCCAAACCGGCGGAATTCGAACCGGGCGATCCAGGGGCCCACCCCTCGTTGACGGACCCACGGACCGGCCCGGTCAGCTCTGGGAGGTGCCGGGCGACTGCAAGTCGGCCAGTAGGGCGATCTCTTGGTCCAGGTCGAAGTAGCGCGACTCACTGCCCAGGGGCAACGTGTCGAGCGTGTCCTGGACGAAGTTGGTCAGCACCTCGGTATCGGCGATCAGCCGGGCGCGGCCGCTGGGGGAGTTGAGTTCGAAGACGACGCCGTCGTGGCACGGGAAGATCTGGACGTCGCCCGTTCCGGCCGGCGCGGTGAGCCCGTCGACCAGGAGTTCCCGGGAGAACACCCATTCGACCGCCGGTGCGGACGCGGCCGAGAACACGACACGCACCGCGTACGGGTCCCGGCTGTGGAAGTTCAGCTCGGCGTCGACCGCGCTGTCGCCCGCCTCGGCGAGCAGACTCATACCAGTCCTGGCAATCACCGAGTGGTGACGGATAGCGGTCGGCTGGAATGCCATGTCGTGCTCCTGTCGATCTTGGCGGGGACTTCGGCGGAGGTTCGCCGGTGTGCATTGCCTCTTGTTCGTCGCCTAAGGGACGGAGGACGCGTCGAGCCATCACGCGGTCGCTGGTATTTCACTCGGTCGGGCTACGACGGGCCGCGAGTGCAGCTCTCAGTAACGTTGCAACTACGGAGTTTGAGGCAGTGTGGGTATCAGGTATCGTGATCGATGCACTCTGGCGGTGCATCCGTGAGCCCATGGCTTCCGGGCGATTAGCTCAGTGGGAGAGCGCTTCGTTCACACCGAAGAGGTCCGGGGTTCGAAACCCCGATCGCCCACCATCATCGATTGCTTGTGGAGCCGCGACCCGGATTCTTCGTCGAGGCGAGCGGCGCACGCCGCGATCCACGTGAAACACCTCAACCCGGCGCCGCGGCGCTTGCGGGGGCTGGGAGACCACGACGATGATCTACGTACGCATATAGTATGTCTAGCGGTACGGTATGGCGGTGGCCGACCTGCACGCAGATCCGAGTCGTGAACTCGCCGCTCGGATCGTCCCGTTGGGACGTGCTCTGATTCTAGCCGAAATGCCATTGCTACAAGCCAACGGACTCGGCATGTGGGATTACATCGTCCTGGCTGCCTTGCGTCGCAGCGCCGTGCCTACCCAATTGGAACTGGCGAGGCTGACCGGTCGGGACAAGACCAGGATCATCAGCAATCTCGATGATCTGGAACGAGCTGGTTTCGTTTCGCGTGCACGAGACTCGGCTGACCGACGGGCCACCCGCGTGGAAATCACGGCGACAGGAACCGACGTCGTCAGGAGCTGTCACACGGCGATCGTCGCGATGGAAGACGAGCTGTTGGTCGGCGTACCGGATCTGGACCGGCAGGCGTTCCTCCGGGTCCTCGATGCATTGACCGGGCAAGTCGATCAGATCAACGGGTCGCGGTGAACGGGTGTCGTCTTCCCGATTGCAGTGGCCAAGGCTAGGTTCGGGCACCGTCGCTCAGTCACCGGTCGCTCACTGAGCAGACTCTGGTGACATCGGCCAAGAGCTGCTCTGCGGTGGTGATCGCTGCCTCCAGCTCGACGTCGGTGGTGCCCAGGAATCCGACGATGCTGTTGGCCCGAGCTTCGAAGTTCGTCGGCGCGTTCGGCAGTCGGCCGGCTGATCGGACAGCTCCCTTCTCGTTGGTGAGCCACCGACCGGCGTGGCCGTGCAGGGCGGAGGCGCAGAGCAGGAGAACCCGGAAAAGGCAGCCGGCGACGTAGGCGGTGTCCTGCCTCAGCAACGACTTTCGAGCACCGCCGAGCAGAAAGGTCGCTTCCCACAGCCGTTCCACCATCGCGTTCGTGAGTAGAGGCGGATAGTTCCCGATGGTTTCGCGCAGATCCGACAATTGCGCCGAAGGATCGCTCAAGATGATGCCGACCGCCAACTCGGCGGCGTATGCCACATTCGGCACGCCGAACGGATGGCCGACCTGGAAATGGAGTTCGAAGCGGCCCGCCAAGGCGTCAGTGCACGAGGCTCGGACCCGGTCGATGTTCCGGTAGATCCAGTCGACGGGGGTATCGGCGATGTTCAGCCAACCGCCACCGTCCACCCACGGGCCCCAGTCGCCGGGTGAACTCACGTCCGCCAACGGACCGGCGAACTCCTGTGCGAGTTGACGAAGCGCCCCGACGTCAAGGGGTGGCCGATAGTAAAGACCAAGATCGACATCGGAGGTCGGCTCATGGGTGCGGCGCGCCCGACTGCCGCCGAGTGTCACGCCAACCACTCCAGGCACTCCCGCGAGGCGTTGCGCCACGCCGGCCAGTTGCTGCTCGGTGATCACCGCTCCATGATCTCCCGCACGGCAACGGGTTTCTCGAAGCAGAGCCAAGTTTCGCTCCCCACGTTGTTCCGCTGTGGTTCGCCCGAGAACGGGTCATGGATCGAAACCCGACCGGCCGCCGCCAGCCTGCCGAAGGTTCGCAGGACGCCGGCACTCGACCGGCTTGTTGGCCACCGCGAGACTGTCGGGCTGAACCTGGGCTGAACCGAGTCGATCCTCAGGCGGGGGAACGCTGTGTCGATCTCTGGGTATCGAGCGGCGGCAGGGCCAACGCCCGATGGATTTCGCCGTACGACGTGCCGGCGGACTCTTCCCCCGATGCCGATGTGCCAGGTGAGGTCACGACCACCTCGACGCCCAATTGCCGGAAGCGTTCGATCTCGACGGAATCGGCGTTGGCGTCGGTGATCACGCAGGAGATGTCCTGCGGGGCGACGGTCTGAACCATTGTCTCCACACCGATCTTCGTGTGATCCACGAGCACCACGACCCGCGCCGCCGAGGAGACAAGACGCTTGTCGACCGCAGCGGCCAGCACATCCGGGGTGGACAGCCCCCTGGCTGCGGTCAACCCGTTGCCGGACAGGAACAGTGTCGAGACGTGCATGCCCGACAGTGACTGCTCCGCAACAGGACCGACGAGCGCGAAGGTGCTGCTGCGGAGCAGTCCGCCCGACAGCAGCAGGTGCACATTGGGCGCCCGTTCGAGCGCGGCGCAGACCAGGACGGAGTTGGTGACGACGGTCAGATTGTCGACCGCAGTCAGGCGCTGGGCGAGTGCGAACGTGGTCGTTCCCGGCCCGATGGCGACCGTTTCGCCGTCAGAGATCATCTCGGCCGCCGCTGCGGCGATGGCATCCTTCTCGGCCGCGACCTGCTGGGCCTTCTCAAGATAGGGGGCCTCCCGGCTGACCAACAGCGACGGCGCCGCCCCGCCGTGGGTGCGCCTGATCAGTCCCTCTTCGGCAAGATGTCGCAGATCGCGGCGCGCCGTCGCTTCGGACGTGCGGACGAGCGAGGTGACATCACCGATCGTGAGGAGGCCTCGTTCGTGCACCGCCTCGAGGATGAGTTGACGACGATCACTTACCCGCATGACCGGTCACTTAACCCCATGCTCACTCGCTCAGTCCCATGCCGATCATGATGTATGCCTGATCGTTATCAAGCAAGTAAGTGATCGGTCTTGACAGCAGATGTGCTCGGGTAGGAAAGTCTGACCCCGAAGCATTGACTGTTTGACTGTTGTTCATGACGCGCAACTGTCAGCCGGTCGTTGCAATCGCCCCGCAATGCCGCGAACGATTACAAGGGAAGTGACCTGAATGACCGCACGCCTCAACCGCACCGGCCAGACGCTCGCCGTCGCCTTCGCCGTCAGCCTCGCTGTCGCCGGCTGCAGCAGCACGAGCACATCTACGCCGACCTCCACCAGCTCCGCCGGCGCAGCCACCTCCGCTGCTGCCCCGGCCACGTCCCCCGCCGGTCCGGCCCCTTCGGCCTCCGCTCCGGCGACTTCCGGTGGCGCGGCCCAGTCCCCGGCGATGTCCGCCCCGAAATCCGG
>JBPCPG010000011.1:0-5712 GCA_050999445.1 Nakamurella sp.
CCTCCACCGCCACCCTGGTCGCATTGACGCTGCTCCCGGCCGTGCTTTCCAAGGTCGGTCCGAAGTTCGACTGGCCGCAACACAAGTCAGCCGGGAGGGTCAGCCGGTTCTGGACCAGGTGGGCCGAATTGGTCATCCGCCGCCGGGTCACCGCGGCCGGCCTGGGTCTGGCGATCCTGTTGGGGCTGGCCGGGTTCGCCGCGACGATCAACATCTCCCAGCCAACCAGCACAGCTCTGGCCAGCGCCGGCGCCTACACCGACGGTTTGAACGCGCTGCGGGCCGACGGGTTTCCCAGCGGCACATTGACCACCGTGCCGATCTACCTGCCGCACGCCGGCAACTCCGCTGCAATCGTGGGCTCGCTGGGCAAGGTGTCCAGTCTGCGCGGGGCGGTCGCCCCCGCCGATGCGGCCTGGCAGCAAGGCGGCAGCGCCGTCGTCATCGCAGTCCCCCAGCACGAGATCGGTTCCGCACAGGGCGGAACATCGCTGGATGACATCCGGCACACGGTTCCCGCCGGCGCTCTGGTCGGCGGTGAGGCGGCTGTCGGCATCGACGAGACCGCATCGACCTACGGCGCATTCCCGTTGCTGTTCCTGGTGGTCGCCGCCGTCACTTTCCTGCTGCTGGCCCGGGGACTCAAATCCATCTTTCTTCCGCTGAAAGCAGTTGTCCTGAATGCGATCTCAGTCGCCGGGGCCTACGGGATCCTGGTGTTGATCTTCCAGCATGGCATCGGTATGCAGGTCCTGTGGGGCGTCAAGTCCTACGGTTCGATCGATCCGCTCGTCCCCGTGCTGATCTTCGGGTTCCTGTTCGGGGTGTCGATGGACTACGAAGTTTTCATCCTTTCCCGGATCCGCGAAGGATTCGACCGCACCAGGTCCACCCACGAGGGCATCGTAGAAGGGATCTCCCGCACCGGGCGACTGGTCACCAGCGCCGCGCTGATCCTCTTCTTCGCGTTGGCCTCACTGTCCACCGCCAACGACCCGGTCGTCCGGGAGATCGCCGTCGGATTGGCCTCCGGGGTGCTGCTGGATGCGGTGGTGGTGCGGATGCTGCTGCTGCCGGCTCTGGTCTCGCTGTTCGGCAACGCGAACTGGTGGATGCCGGCGCGAGCCGCTCGGTGGCTGCGACTGCGCCCGGTCGAGCCCGGTCGGCCGGCCGAGGAACGGATTCCGCTTCCCGTCGGGGATGCTTGATTCATGCGTGTCCTGGTGGTGGAGGACGAACAAGCCATGGCTGAGTCCCTGCAATGGGGGCTACAGGCCGAGGGCTACGTCGTCGACGTCGCCGACAACGGCATCGACGGCCTGTGGAAGGCACGCGAAAACACCTACGAAGTCATCGTTCTCGACGTCATGCTCCCCGGACTTGATGGCTACCAGGTGTGCCGACAACTGCGCGAACAACAGATCTGGACACCGATCCTCATGCTCACCGCGATGGACGAGGACCTGGACCACGCAGAGGGTTTGGACAACGGAGCCGACGACTACCTGGCGAAACCGTTCTCCTACCCCGTACTGCTGGCCCACCTACGGGCCCTGACCCGACGTGATCTCGGGGAGCGGCCCACCGTCCTCGAGGTCGCCTGCCTGACCTTGGACCCGGCCAACCGCACCGTCACCCGGGACGGGCTGCCACTGGAACTCACCAGTCGCGAGGTCAATGTGCTCGAGCATCTGATGCGGCGCAAAGGACACGTCGTGTCCAAGATCGAACTGCTGGATCACTGCTGGGACGACGCCTTCGACGGGGGTCCGGCAGTGGTCGAGGTGCAGGTGCATCGGTTGCGCCGAAAACTGAACCGATCCGAGGGCGTCAGCGTCATCCGCACCGTTCGGGGCGAGGGCTATCTGATCGACGGGGACACCCGTGGGTAGGAGACACCGGTGTGCAAAGGAGGGGCCACTCCCGGGCGCCTTGGCCGGTGGTCACTGCGGGCCCGGGTGTTGGTGGTGGCCAGCCCGTCACCATCATCACTGGCACCTCCACCGACCTGCTCCGCCAGGTCAACCCTGCGTTCCCGCGGCCCCTGCTGCTCGGTCTGCCCGTCATCCTTCTTTTGTCCGCCGTAGTGGTCTGGCTGGTGGTACGCCGCGCCCTGCGTCCGGTGGAGAAGAGCTGGCGAGCCGCCTGACAAATCACCTCAGCCGCTCGGTCGCCAAACGCGTTCCGGAACGCACTACCCCGAGGCCGGGAGAGCCTCGGCTTCGGGCTACTGGGCTCAGGGATGATGACCGGTCACGGAATGGGTCCCCTCGGAGCCGGGCCAATCGCTGCCAGGATCGGCACGGGCGAGACGATGGCGGTATTTGGCGTGCTCGTTCTTTTCGCCGCAGGGCTGTGCTTCCGGTCGCTGCGCAAGATCGACTGACACGGGAAATGCGAAACCTTCTGCGCAAGCAACCAGCCACGACACCCCGACCGCTTACCTCCGAAAACGATCGGGTTCCTTCACGGTCGCGGCGTCAGTTCCGGGATCGGTGAACGGTGAACGGTTGCCGTGCAAGGAGTATGGCCGGTAGAGGCCGTTCGCTCGGGAACAGTCGCGCGTCGAAGGTTCTGTCGTCGATGGGTTTCGGGTCATGGCAGGAGCGGTGGCTACTGGAGGTGACCTCCTTGGCGTCTTTGAGCAGTTTCTTCACGCGTTGGTGTTGGACCTCGACGTCTGCTTGTCGTGGAAAATGAATCCGTATGCCTGCGTCAGTGCCGCGACAGCACGGAATGGCGTGGACTATCTGGCAATTGCGCCAATAGTATTGCGGATGCCCTCCGACGCGGATAACGCTGAACGGGCGGTGTCCAGAAGAAGAACGATAGAATGAGAGCAAATAGCAAAGATAGTCTTTCGCCGGAGCCTGGCGCCAACGTTCTATTTTCAGTAACCGCCAATCCTGTTGATCGGCTACGACCCTGAGCCGCTCGCCGCGAAACCCGGGGCCCCGCTCACCTCAACGTCCGCTCGCCAGCCGTGAATACATGTACATGTCACGGCGTTGGCCACCGACCTGCTGCCACGCTCGCAGGAGGCCCTCACGTTGGTACCCAACGGATTCAGCAGTTCGCCACGAAGCGGTGTTCCACGGTTCGACATACAGCTCGAGCCGGGCGATGCCCCGATGCTCGATGCCCCATCTCGTCACCAGCGACAGGGCGCGGCGGGCGATGCCACGCTGACGGTGACTTGCCACGATCCAGTACCCGACGCTCGCGCGTCCGTCTTCCAATCCCTTTAGCCACAAGCCGATCTGGCCGACAGCCTGCCCAGTGTGTTGATCTTCTACCGCGAAGGAGTAGCCGGCCCCGCTTTCCGAGCGTTCGTGTTGACGAGCGAGAAAAGCAAGGCACTCGACGTCGTTCCCGTGCGCCGGGACCGACGTGATGAGCGGAATGAACGGGTCACCAGCCGCTTCTCGGACCATGGCGAGATCAGCCGCGCTGAATTTGCGCAAGACCACATTCTCGCCTCGAAGGGTCGGCATGATGAGCGGCTCCATAGCTTCAGTTGATCAGATGCAGGCGAACCCTGTCCGTCACGCCCTGAACGATTGCCATCCCGCGCAGCTTCGTTTTCACGTCGAGGGATTCAGTCGAGGGGTTCAGTCGAGGGATTGACGTGGAGTGCACTCCAACTTCTAGTGTTCGGATATGGCAACGACAGCGGCCGTCGCGGCCGGGCTGGTTTCGGGCGCCGCAGATGGTGATGAGTTGCCGATCGCGTGGTGGCCGTTCGCACCGGCCTGTCGAAAGTAGCGTCAAAATCATCGAGGCGATTACGCATGCTGCAGTCTATTGCGTGTTCCCTGAATCGCTCAATGCGATGTTCGTCGCGAAGCGCGTCTTCGCGGAGCGGAACCCGCTGCCGGTGCAGACACCAGCTGACTGACGGTGTGGCCTGGCCCGAATGTTTCAGACTGTCTGGGACAGTCGACCAATGACCCTACGTCTCGCCAATATTTCTTTCGACGCCAAGAACCCGTTCGCTCAGGCCAGCTGGTGGAACCAGATTCTGGAGGATTTCACGCAGGGTGCAGAGGACGGCCCCGACGATCAGGAATGTGGCCTCGAGGCCGAGAACGGTCAAGCCGTGCTTTTTATCCGGGTGCCCGAGGGAAAGACCGGGAAGAACCGGGTTCATCTTTGCCTGACGGCCGTTGAAGGCGGCCGCGACGCGGAGGTTGAGCGACTTCTGGGACTGGGCGCCAAGGTTCACGACGGCAGGCGTACGCCCGATGGTCGTGGCTGGGTCGTTCTCCTGGATCCGGAGGGCAACGAATTCTGTGTAGTCCGAAGTCAGCTCGAGCGGGCGGCGACCGCGGACTGAACACGGCCGGGTCCCGCGTACGACCTCCCGTGCCGTTGGGTCGGTAGGCCGGTCCACCTCGAACCCGAGGCGGGTCGGTCGCTGTTCACCTTGCAGGCACTCGCAAAAGAAGGTAGGGTCCCTACCTATTGGAGCAATCGGAGCTCCCCTGCTGAAGGAGATTCTCATGGGTGTCATCGCTTGGATCGTGCTGGGCGCAATCGCCGGACTCATCGCCGAACGCTTGACCGGACGCCACACCGGCGTCCTGATGGCGATCGTCGTCGGCATCGTGGGTGCACTGCTGGGTGGCTTCCTCGCGAAGCTGCTGTTCCATGTGAACTCACTGAACTCGTTCTTCAACCTGAGCACCTGGGTCACCGCAATTGTGGGCGCTGTAGTCCTGTTGCTGATCGTGAGTGCCGTCACGGGACGTAGCCGCAGCCACGTCTGAGGCCGACCCACCGAGCCGTGCCGCTTCCGCAGTGCCACCCGACGGGCGCTCCGGAAGACGAGCACAATGGGTAGGGAGCCGACCTAGCTCATTGGTCGGCTCCCTGCCGTCGGTTCGGGCGGCCCGCGAAAGGATGCAGATGGCTCATCTCACCGCCCGTCATTTCAAGGGGCTACTGGCAGTGCGCAGCGGTATCGCGGCGTTTGCGCAGCTCAGCGAAAAAGAAGCGCGCATTGCGGGCGGAACCCATGCCCAACATCATGTTCTGCTCGCACTCCGCGGCCACGCCGACATCGCCGGACCAACCGTCAAGGACGTCGCCGCCGCGCTGGCCATCTCCAGCCCCAGCGCGGTCGAATTGATCGCACGAATGGTCGGGGTCGGACTACTGGAAAGGCACGCCGACGACTCAGACGCCCGCATCACCCGGCTCAAGCTGACCACACTGGGGCATCGCCTGCTCCATCAGCTGTCGGAGCCGCATCTGCCCAGGCTCCGGGAGCTCATCACGAACGCGTCCGGCCACCTGATCGACTGATCCGGTCGACCATCGGCGGTAGTCTTCCGCGGCCGCAATACCTCATTCGCGACTCCCAGCGACGTCAGGCAGGAGCAAGCCACAGATGAATTCGAACGAGAGCATCGCCGGTTCGATCGACGAAGAGCACGCGAAGGAAGGTCACAACGACCTTGTCGGCCAGCCCCACGAAGCCGCCATGGAAGGCCCGGTCGCCGAGGCCGAGGCGGTCGCCGCGCAGATCAGTACGGACGAGCAACCGATGGGGACCCTCGGGCGACGGTTCAACCGGAAATCTCCGTTCTTCATCGGCATGACGGCCGCGGCGGGTGTCGCCGTCACCTACGCCTCGATCCAGCTGCTCCTGCTCGCCGGCAATGTCATGATTCTGATCGGTCTCGCCCTATTCCTGGCCGTCGGAATGGA
>JBPCPG010000059.1:0-2975 GCA_050999445.1 Nakamurella sp.
CCCTCGCCGCAGCTAGTCACCGCCGCAGGGATCGTGCAGGTCGGCGATGCGGTGCTCGGCCTACGGCAGCGAAACACTGGTATGACGATCGCCCCCGCGGTGATGGGCGTCATCCACCTGACTACCGCCCGCGTGCTGCGCCGATGGCAGTGACCCGACGCTCACCGCGACAAATCGGCGTGGTGCGCCCCGATCAAATAGGGAAGCACCGCAGCCCGAGCACCCCCACCGCCGCACACCTGACCTCGTTCCACGAGTCAGAGTCGGCGTGCTCACGCTGCGGCTGCCAGTCCCGCAAGTCTGTCGGTAGCCAAATTGCCCCAAGTTATTGCACCATCTTGGCGTGTCGCCGGGTGGCCGGCGGGTGCGACGTGATGATTGGTGACGTGGCATAGCTGACGGAGGTGGAGATCGGTTGCCGGGACTGGAGGAACGTCTGGCGATGTTGAGTCCGCACCTGCACGACGGGGTCGCGTTGAGTGTGGCCGCGCGGCGGGAGTTGCATTGCGGACGGCCCGCCGGTGGTTGGCGTCCTACCGGGCCGGTGGGTCAGCTGGTTTGAGCCAGTTCGGGCGCGTTGGACACACGCGGCCGTGAGTGTGATCGGGTGACTTCCAGGTCATCCAGCAGCATCGCCACCGACTTGCTGGTCATCGACGTCCCGCGGTCAGCATGCACCACCGTCGGAACACCCTGAACTCCGAACACCTCGGTCATCAAATCCACTGCCAGCTCAGCGGTTTCGGTGTGATGGACATGCGCACCGACGATCATCCGCGCGTAGATGTCGATCATCACGTAGCAGTCGAAGTACTTCCCCCGGACAGGTTTTTTCAACTTCGTGATATCCCAGGAGTACACCTGCCGAGGTGCGGTGGACAGGGATTCGCCGGCTGCTGACCGTCGCTCCAAGCCCGCGGCTCGCAGCTCCTACGATCGCGATGTGGACAACCGAACAGAGAGACAGAGCATCGAGAGCGACGCCGAGCCTGCTGCGTCCTGGCGGTGCTCGCCGACCCCACTCGCATCCCTGAATGGGCGCCTGACTTTGCCGACGCGGCCACCGGAAGCGACCGGTCCCGTTGGCTCGCGACGAAAGGGGGCCGTGATTTCACTGTGCAGGTCGTGACCACCAAGCATGCAGGCACGGTCGACTGTTTGCGGGAGCTCACCTCGGGGCCGAGATGGAGGGGCCTTCCTCCGAGCGGTACCGCGTCCTGGCGGTGGCAGCCTCGTGGTGATGACCCTGCCCCTCGCGCCGGGTACGGAGTCGGCGGCCACCGTCGCGACCCTCCGGAACGAGCTGAAAGTGCTGATCAGCTTCGTAATAAGCGGCTGAAGTCCGCCCCCAATCACCGATCCTCCACCGAACTGGGCGTCGTCACCCTGGGCGCCTTCAGCTGTGCCCTCGTGGTCGCGGGCGGTGTCTTCACTCATGGCAACGAGCCAGTTGGCTATCCCTACCGCAATTCTACCCAACGCAAACAGTCAAACCTACGTGGATCCTCGGAGCGTCCTAACTTCCAGTGGTCACCCTTTTCGCTTGGCTGGCCATCGGGATGCAACCAGTCAACCGTCAGGCAACGTGAGGGCCCCGACCATTCACGATCCTTTCGTGCTCGCTGCTCCGGCGTCTTCTGACCGAGGCCGCCGATGGCGACCCTACGGCCGGGGTCGGTGCACGGCGTTCTGTGCCAGCTGGAGTGCTGCCTGGGGGAACCAGCCGCCGGCTGCCGGGTCGGCAACGCCCCACAGCGGGTCGTTGTTCGCCTGCTGCGTGGCGTTCCAGCTCCACGGGTTGTAGGCCGTGTAGTCCCAGGCCCGTGCGCCGCCAGCGATGTTGCACTGACCGTCGGACTCACCCGGGTTCTTGACCCAGAGATAGGCGTCGGCGAGTGCGACGCCGGTGCTGGCGGTGGGCTTGAGGCCGTTGCCGGCACCGGGTGGGTTGCACCAGTTGCCGCTCTGCAGGCCGGTGATGATGGCTGCCGACTGGTTGTACGGCGCTGCCGCGTACTCCGCCATGTCGTTGGGTCCGGTGCCGTTGCGGCTGGTGTCCACGACGTAGTGAGCGGTCGGGGTCAGCCCGTTCAACATCGTGGCGTAGCGCTCGGTGATGGCGCCGGTGTAGTGGATCTGGTCGGCCGTCGCGGTGTCGCTCCACACGCCGTAGCGGTCGAGCGCCACGCCGGTCCAGTTGTTGGATGGCCCGCCGTTCCAGTACTGGTTGGGGCAGTCACCGAAGGCGCCGGGGCTGATCGTGGTGGTGTAGGCCAGGCACTCCGATACCCACGCGCCGTAGAGGTTGGAGTTGGCCGTGTACTGGTAGTTGGACACGTTGAGCGAGAAGCCCTGGACGTCGTTGACCCCGGCCTCGGTCAGCCGGTTGGCGATCTCGCCGACGTTCTGCCAGGCCGAGTTGCCGGCGTCGAGGTAGACGGAGGCGTTCGGGTCAGTCTCCAACGCGTCGGCGGCGTACTTGATGTCCGAGAGCCGGCTGGCGGTCAGCGCGGCGATGTCCTGGCCGGGGTAGGCGGTCGGGCAATTGCTGGGCAGGTTGGCCAGCCCGTCCGGCTCAACGACGACGACGGCCTTGCCGTGGCCAAGGCCCTTGACGAAGCTGTCCACCCAGGTCCGGTACGCGGCGTCGGTGGGTGCGCCACCGGAGGAGTACTGCGAGCAGTCACGGCCGGGGACGTAGTAGACGACCAGGGTCGGCACCGTACGCAGGATGTTGTCGACGGTGACCAGCTGGGCGACTTGCCGGCGCACCTGGGCGGGGGTGCCCTTGGTGATCCAGTCGGCCTGCGGCGTGAGCAGCTCGTCCGCGACCTGGTCGGCGCCCTTGACGTTGCGCTGGCTGAAGAGCTGGCCGACCTGCTGGACCGCCGCCTTGTCCGGCTTGTGCAACGCAAAATGGGTCGTCGGGGGAAGGGAGTGGCCGCTGCTGCTCGAGGCGGAGGCCGGCCCGACGC
>JBPCPG010000098.1:0-19690 GCA_050999445.1 Nakamurella sp.
TGCGACGCTCCCTGACGGTCTCTCCGTGGCGCTCGATGGAGACGGCGCCCGCTCCACTGATCGAGGCGACATTGAACGAGAACGCTTGCGGTGAACCGATGTACGGCTTGCCCAGCCTGCTGAACAAGATGCGGAGCATCGCGTTCGCGTCGGTGGCGGTGCCGACCGTGGAGCGGGTGTTGGCTCCCATCCGCTCCTGGTCGATGATGATCGCAGTTGTCAATCCGTCCAGCACGTCCACATCAGGCCGCGCCTGAGTCGGCATGAAGCCCTGCACGAAGGCACTGTAGGTCTCGTTGATCATCCGCTGCGACTCTGCGGCGATCGTGCCGAACACCAGCGAGATCTTGCCAGAGCCGGAGACGCCGGTGAAAACCGTCAGCCGGCGCTTCGGGATCTCGACGCTGACATCCTTGAGATTGTTCACCCGCGCGCCGGTCACCCGGATCAGATCATGGCCGTCGGCGGCGTGCGGCGCAGGCGATTGCGGGTCCGTCTTCGTGGCATTGCGCATCGGTGCCTCCATCTCTCGATTTGTTCGGCGGACCGTCCAGCCGTTCGGCGAACCCGGCCGCGGCGTCAGACTATCCAGTGGTATGGCGCGGCCATCAGCAACGCCTCGCCGGGCGGCACTCACTGATCCTGGATCAGCCCGAGGACGTTGCCGTCGGGGTCGGTGAAGGTGGCGACCAGGCGGCCACCACCGACGTCGTTCGGGGCGTCCTTCACGGTGGCGCCTGCAGCGGTCACTTCCGCCAGCTTCGCCTCGATGTCGCTCACGTGCCAGTAGGCGACCGGAGTCCTCGGGCTCTGCGGTCCACCGCTCGGTACCAGCCCGACCTGCTGACCCGCTGCCTCGAAGCCGACGTAGTAGGGCGTGTCGGTCTGCGGCTCGACGCCCAGCAGAGCGGCGTACACCGCCTTGGCCGCAGCCAGGTCGGAAACCGGATGCAGCACGGTCTTGATTCCCTGCGTGGAAGAGCCGGTCATCTTCACTCCTGAGATCGCGGTGGTGGATATCAATCACGCTAACCGCAGCTCCACGATTCGCGCTTCTCGATTCCTGACCGATCTGGGTACCCGGATCGCGTCCCGCACGAAGAAATCCCGCCCTCGCACGCTCGGACGCGCGGAGGGCTGTGGGGGGGGCGCCCGGGCACCTACCGGGACCGAGCCACCTCGTCGGGGCATCGGGCTCTCGTGACTGGACGCGCCGCGGCAGGAGTCCGCTCGCGGCAGACGGTGGTGGAGGTGTACTGCCGGAACGGCAGTTGGGGCACGGCTGTGGTCCGGCTCAGCGGAGGCGCACGCCGCAGCAGATTGACGTGAGGATTACGGTGGATGCACGACCAACGGTGCTCATCAGCACGGAGATCGCCGGTTAGATGTCCTGACAGCCTGCTGAGAACGTACCGGAGAGGCGTTCATGAAGTGACGGCTGTTCGACAAATGTCCTTTCCTGATTTACTTCCGTTGAAGGATCCGTGCCTGTGAAGATTGCCCTGCCCACGCACTGGACGCTTCGTGCAATTGCCGAGCCAGCCGCTTTCCCTGCGGGATTTCCCATCGTCGGGTGCGACACGCCGGCTCAGGTGCCGGGTTGCGTGCACACCGATCTGCTCGCAGCTGGGCTGATCCCCGACCCGTACCTGGCCGACCACGAGGATCGACTGCGATGGATTGGGCATACGGATTGGCAGTACATCACCGATTTCAGGGCGAAAGTTGTGGAGGCGGACGAGCGCGTCGACCTGGTGTTCGAGGGTCTGGACACGGTGGCGCGAATCGAATTGAACGGCCGGGAATTGGCCAGGACGAAGAACATGCACCGCAGCTACCGTTTTGACGTCAAGGATTTCCTGCTCGCGGGCGACAACGTCATCGCTGTCACCTTCGATGCCCCCCTGGAAGCCGCAGAGCAGGCCGCCGAAAAGCTCGGGCCCCGCCCGCACGCCAACAATCATCCCTACAATTCCATTCGGAAAATGGCCTGCAACTATGGCTGGGACTGGGGTCCGGAACTTGTCACGGCAGGTATCTGGAAGCCGGTGTTCCTGGATCGATGGCGGCATGTTCGGGTTGCCGGCGTTCGACCACTTGTTACCGTGAGGCAGCCGGCCGGCGATTCTGGCGGCTTCAACACGGCAGACATCGCCGTGCAGGTCGATTTGGAGTGGGCGCAGGGAAGTGGACCTGCGATGATCCGGGCCGACCTGGCAGGGGTGGTGTCCGACATCGAGGTGCCCGCCGGGCAATCAACCGCCGTGGTCGACCTGCACGTCGATGATGCGCAACTCTGGTGGCCGAGAGGCTATGGCGCCCAGCCGCTGCACCTTCTGCAAGTGACCGTGACCCACGCCGAGCAGACCCAGGACAGCTGGCACGGACAGATCGGTTTTCGCCGCATAGAGGTCAACACCACGGCTGATGACGATGGCACGCCATTCACCCTCCGGGTCAATGGTCGGGATATCTTCGCGTTGGGCGCAAACTGGATCCCGGATGACTGTTTTCCGCACCGCGTCGATCACGGTCGCTATCTCCAGCGGATCTCCCAGTCGACGGAAGCGGGTATCAACCTGCTCCGCGTGTGGGGTGGTGGCATCTACGAATCCGAGGATTTCTATGGGATCTGCGACGAACTCGGCGTTCTGGTGTGGCAGGACTTCCTGTTCGCCTGCGCTGCCTATGCCGAGGAGGAACCCTTACGCAGTGAGGTGGTGGCGGAGGCTCGCGAGGCAGTGACCCGGCTGTCGTCCCATTGCAGTTTGGTGATCTGGAACGGCTGCAACGAGAACATCTGGGGTTACTGGGATTGGGGATGGAAGGAACAACTCGGGGATAGAAGCTGGGGATTGGGCTACTACACCACCGTGCTCCCCGGCATTCTTGCCGAGCTCGACCCAACCCGGCCCTACTCGTCGGCGAGCCCGTTCTCGCCGTCCCCGGACCTGCATCCGAACGATCCGGCACACGGTTCCACGCACATCTGGGATGTTTGGAACCAGGAGGACTACACCCGCTACCGGGAATACGTACCCCGCTTCCTGTCCGAATTCGGCTTCCAGGGTCCGCCCACCTGGGCCACCTTGATCAGGGCGATCGACCCAGATCACCTGGCCGCGGACTCCCCTCAAATGTTGCTGCATCAAAAGGCCGCCGACGGAAATGGCAAACTCGCCCGGGGTCTGACCCGGCATTTGCCCGCGCCGGAGAATTTCGGCGACTGGCATTGGGCCACCTCGCTCAATCAGGCCAGAGCCGTGCAGTTCGGGATCGAGCACTTCAGATCCAGCGCTCCGCGGTGCGCCGGCACAGTCGTCTGGCAGCTCAACGACTGTTGGCCGGTCACCTCCTGGGCGGCGATCGACGGGAATGGGCGGCGCAAGCCGCTGTTCTATGCACTCGGACACGCCTATGCCGAACGGCTTCTCACCGTCCAACCCCGGCCGGCCGGAACTGCAGTGGTGGCAATCAACAATACCGATACCGCCTGGAGCACAGACGGTATCGTGAGAAGGCTTGACATCGACGGCCTCACCCTCGCCGAACAGCGGGAGCCGATAGAGGTTGCACCGCGCAGCACGACCACAATCATTCTCGAAGCCGCTGTGGCAGAGCCGGACCACCCGGGTCGGGAACTGATCCACGTCGCGGCCGATCTGATTCGCGGCTGGTACTTCTTCGCCGAGGACAAAGACTCCGAGCTGCGCAAACCTGCGCTGCACGCCACCGCTTCGGCCGTTCCAAGCGGCTACGAGGTGCACGTGACCGCGGAAGTCCTGGTGAAAGACCTCGCCCTGCTGGCAGACAAGGTCGACCCTGAGGCTGTGGTCGACGAGCAACTCATCACCCTCCTGCCAGGAGAGAGCGCGGTGATCTTGGTTCGGTCGACCGCGACCCTTGATCCACAGTTGCTGCTCGATCCGGCGGTGCTGCGCTCGGCCAACCAACTACTGCACGTCTGACGCAGTGGGCTCGGATTCCTCCCTGCCTCATCGGTGAACCGTCGACCAGCAACATATTCGTCGGGTGAGAACTTTTGAGCAGATCACCTGTGTTGGCGCTCAGGGGATGTTCACCGTCACTGGTGGTGTGGTGATGCCGTTGCCCTGTATGGAATATATGTACGGCGTATTCCGGTTCAGGCCGATATCTGTGAAATGCGTGCCGATCACCGTCGCGATGCGAATGCCCGATCGGAGGACGTTGTAGCTCGCCGTCGCAGAGCCCGTCCAGACCAGGGTGATAGCGGTGGCCGTAGAACCGGTGGAGTGCAGATTCCAGGGCCCGGCGGAGGTCACCGACGTGCTCGTGGTCGCCGACGGCGCTGACGTTGCAGTCGGCGGTGGCGTCATTGTTGGCGTGACGTCACTGATCGTCGCGATGAGCTGCGGCGTGGAGATGCCATTGGCCCGCACCGAATACAGGTAGGGCGTGTTCTTGTTCAGACCGGCATCGGTGAACGCCGTCGCGGTCACTGTGGCGATGCGGACGCCGGACCGCAGAACATCGTAGACGGCACCGACGCTTCCCTTCCACCCCAGAGTGATCGAGGTCGCGGTCATCGAGGTGACCGTCAAATTCGACGGAGCGGTTCCGGCCGGTGCTGTGACGCTGGTCGGGGTGGTGGTTCCAACAGTCGGTCCGGTAGTCGATGTCGTAGTCGGCGGAACTGTCGGCGTCGTCGTGGGAGTGGTCGGTGCGGTAGGTACCGTCGAAGTGCCGCCGCCGGCGCCACCCTTGTACTGCACCTGCACGAAGTCAACAATCATCGGAACACCAGGCAACGTTGCGGCAGTCGGTCCGCCGCCGAGCTTGTCCGGGAAGGCACCGCCCACCGAAACGTTGAGAATCATGAAGTATCCGGCGTGCACAGTCATCTGAGTCCAGGTAGCGGCGGGCACCTCGTCCTGGTCGACCTTATGGGTGAGCTGACCGTCGGTATACCAACGCAGCTGGTCGATCGGCCCGCTGCGATCCCACTGGAAGCTGTAGAGGTGGAAGGCGGACTGGCAGGTGGCGCCGGGGCACGTCATTCCGTTGTTGGAGATTCCGTCCGGCTCATGGCAAGGGCCGCCCCAGGTCCCGCAGTGCAGAGTCGCCCAGTTCTTGTTGATTCCTTGGACATTCTCCATGATGTCGAACTCGCCGATGCCAGGCCATGACCATCTGTCCGCACGGTAGGGACTGCCCAGCATCCAGAACGCGGGCCAGTATCCTTCCGCCTGAGCGCCGAGTACGTTGGGCATCTGGATCCGGCCGGTAGCTTGCATGGTGCCGCCCGCGGCCGGTTTGAAGTCGGCCCGATTCGTCTCCAATCGGGCAGACGTCCAGTTGCCGGCCGAGTCTCGCTGGGGGGTGATGTACAGGCTCCCATTGCGGACATCGACGTTGGCCGGCTTGTTGGTCAAGGTCTCCACTTCGCCGGTGCCGAACTGAGCGGGGCCGCCGGGATACGAGGTGCCGAGATCGAGAGTCCAATTCGCCGGGTTCGGCAGCCCACTACCGCTGAAGTCGTCCTGAAATGTGGTCGACCAACTGTCGGTTGCCGCTGAACTGGTGGTTGCCGTGACGCTCGCGCCGAGAGTTGTCAACAGAAGGCACGCAAACATGACCGGCATTCTGGATCGTAAAAGCACGGTGAGTCCTTCCGGACCATGTCGAGATTTGTTGCGGCTGGGACCCGGTGAAAGGCACCTGCTCGCAATTGGGTTTTAGATATCCGTTTCGAATCCTCGACGAACTGCGGTGCAGAGCAGGTCATTCTATATTTATGGTGGCCTCTGGCGAGAATCCCGCACAGCCGCGATCGGACTGTCATCACTGTATTGTTCGGCGGGCAGCGAGGCCGGAAGAATCATTGAACGGGTCATCGTCGACCGCCCTCCGTCTCAGCTTCTCGTCGAGCTACAACGCCGGGCGCCCGTGGGCGAAGGTTCACCGGATGTTGGATACAGCTTCGACGGTAGGGGGGATGACGCGAGACCGCAACGAATTGGCAACGGACAGCCAGAGTTCGCTCCAACGCCGGTATCGGTCACTCCCCGTACACAACAGAGGCCCCGACCATGGTGTCCGATTCAACCTCGTCGGAGTGCGGTGAAGGCCGATCGTGGCCGCCGATCGGCATTGGGGAAAGCCGTCCGGTCGCAATACCGCCATCCCAACCGCAGCCAGCAACACACCCTGGCGCAGCCGGGTGAACCGTCGCCGAGCAACCGCTGAGAAAGCGGAGCCGCCGACGAAGACCGGTCGGCGCGCCAAGGCGACCTGTCGGGACGGCTCTTGGCTGCAATAGCAAGTGCACCATAGTTCGGCCAGGCTGAAATTTATCGGCGGTGTTTCGGAACTGGAGTACGAATTTCCCCTTTGGTTTCAAGAGTCAGAAAGTCATGCACGTTTGTCATTCGCAGAATTGAGCGGACGAGAAGCGGTAGGTCGGATCGGGTCGGAGTGTGGTCGATACGGGGATTGGTCAGATGCAGGGTGGTCCGCCGGCTCTGCAGGTCGCATCCGCCGGCTGCGCGGACGTTCTGGACCCAGTCCGAGTCCAACCCGTAGGTGAGGGCGAAAATGTAGTGGTCGCCGCGGACGAAAACGTTGACCGGAGTCTGGAAAGTCTTCCCGGACTTGCGTCCGCGGTGCACGACCACACCGAACCCCGGCGCCCAGGGTGCGATGTGCCGGGTGACCCGATTCAGGCCGACCCGGTTGAGCCGGGCGATGGTTCTGCTCAGTGGCATTGCGAACCTCCTCGCGACAGGCTGGCCCGGGCACCGCACCGAGCCGACGTCCAGTGTGCACCTCGGTGCCTGGTCGGGCATTGCTGGATCGCCTGGCTGAGAACGATCCGGTGACCCACGTCGACAAGAAGGCGGACGAGGGGGTAGCCGCCTCACGGCATGCAACGGGAACTGCGCAGCGCGTCTCGGACTCTTGGTCGTAGGTCCGGAACGGATTCGACCGATGATTGTAGATGGGTTCGGTGCGCGTTCAGTTGGATTCCATCTGGATGGTGTCGGGCGCAGATATCGTGTTGATGGTCCGTTTACGCGCTTTCACCCTGCCGGAGGTTTTCTGCATGTCCGAATTTTCGCGTAGAGGTTTCCTCGGCGCAGCCGCAGCAGCCACCGGCGCCGCCGTTGTCGGAGTGTCATTGCCCGCCGCCGACGCGGAGGCATCTTCGACCTGGTCGGTCAGACCTCGACGGTGCGGGGATATTCGGGACATCAAGCACGTCGTGATCTTGATGCAGGAGAACCGGAGCTTCGATCACTACTTTGGTTCGCTCAAGGGTGTGCGCGGGTTCGGCGACCGTTCAACCATCACGCTTCCCGGTGGCCTGTCGGTGTTCCAACAGCCGACGACAGCTCCGGGCGCTCCTGTCACCACCACCCAATATCCCTGGCATCTCAGTGATGCCCCGGTATCGGCCTACCCAGCCGAGCACCGGCCACCCAGTTCGGAGGTGGGCGCTGGGTGATATGGCGGGACGTCGCACAGTTGGGATGATCAGCACGGCGCCTGGTTCGGCGGCCTGATGAACGGCTGGGTGTTCGCCAAGGGGGGCTCGACGACCCTGGGTTACCTGAACCGGACCGATATTCCGTTCCACTACGCCCTCGCGGACGCCTATACGGTCGGGGACGCGTATCACTGCTCTGTGCTCAGCGCGACAGGCCCGAACCGGACGTACCTGTTCAGCGGAACGATCGACGCCAAGCAGGAGTCCAGCAGGTTCGTCGCCTACAACGGTGGCGACGAGCTGGGCAAGAATTTGCTGTGGGAGACCTACGCGGAGACGCTGCAGAAGGCCGGCGTCAGCTGGAAGGTTTATCAGTGCGAGCACGACTACGGCGACAACGCACTCGAGTACTTCAAGAACTTCGCCCGGTACGACCCCACCCAGGGCGGCACTCCCGCGCCGGGGAACGTGTTGTACGACAACGGTGTCGCCAATGTTCCAGAGCCGCTCACCGGCTTGCGTGCCAATGCCGACAACCTCACCAACGCGATCAAGGCCGATGTAGCGGCCGGTACGCTGCCGCGCGTTTCCTGGGTGGTTCCCAACCAGGCCTTCTCCGAGCATCCGGACGGCGCCCCGAACGACGGCGCGTACTACGTGAACAGCGTTCTAGAGGCACTCAACGCCGATCCGCACGTCTTCAACTCGACCCTGGTCATCCTCGACTACGACGAGAACGACGGCCAGTTCGATCACGTTCCGCCGCCCGTGCCGTCACCGGGGACGAAAGACGAGTTCTATCAGGAGATCTCCGGCCCACTTGCGACCTACGGTGTCACGCAGCCGATGCCTGTCGGACTCGGGTTCCGCGTTCCGCTGATCCTGATCTCGCCCTGGACTCGCGGCGGCTGGGTGACTTCCGAGGTTTCCGATCACACCTCGGTCATCCAGTTCCTCGAGAAGTGGACCGGCGCGCTCGGCGCACCTGCCATCTGCCCGAACATCAGCGCGTGGCGACGCAGGGTCTGCGGCGACCTGACCGACGCCTTCGACTTCCGCTCGCCGGTCTTCGGCCTGCCGAAGTTGCCCAGTACCACCGTGATCGGCGACCCCGCGGGAGGCTCCTACCACCCACAGGCCACCACCAACGCGATGCCGCCGCAGGAACCGGGCACCAAGCGGGCGCGGCCGTTGCCTTGTCAACCCAACGCCAACCTGGACGGATTTACCTTCGGCCGCAACGGGGCGGTCCACGCTAACCTGTCGTTCAGCAACAGCGGGCCGCACGTTCGTAAAGCCAGCCATTTCGCCGTTTACAACAACGCGGCACTCATCCAGCCGCTCGCCGAATACCCGACAAGATTTCCGGGGCAGTACACCGTGGATCCGTCGCATGCGACGACGAACAAGACCGTGCCTGGGCGGGTCGACATCGGCGCGGGCAGCGGGGGCGGCAAGTACGACCTCACGGTCGTGGGGCCGAACCGGTTCCTGCGCCGATTCACCGGTGACGTCAACGTTCACAACGCTGCGCAGGTGCGTGCGGTGTACTACCGCGTGGAGTTCGGCCCGAAACCCAAGCTGGCGCTCGAGCTGACCAACAGCGGCGCAAAAACCCTGACCTTCACCGTCGTGTCGAACAATTATTCGAAGCACCATGCGAAGCGCTACTCGGTGCCCGCCCACGGCCACACGACACATCTACTGGACCCGCTCGCGTCGAGCAGCGGCTGGTACGACGTTTCGGTGACAATCAGTGGGGACAATTCCTGGTCGCGGCGCTACACCGGCCATCTCGAGGACGGCGCGAACAGCACGACTGGCTGAGCAGGAGACCGATTGCCGCCGAAAATGTCAATCGCCGTCTGGCGGCGCTGCACAGAACTGCCCGATCTTGCCGGAACGGGACCTGAACGTGGATTGCCAGGTGGCTGTCGAGAATCGTTCAGGTCGTGTGCTGGAGTCCGATTGCTGGCTTGGCGGCCGATCCGTGAACCAGCACCATAATTCCGGCGGCAAAAACCAGGCAGATGCTCATCATCAGGAACGATGCAGAGTTCGACCCGGTGGTGCCGTCGAGCCAGCCGACCAGGTAGCTCCCGGCGAAGCCGCCGATGGCACCGGCAGAGTTGATCGTGGCGATTGCCGGGGCGGCTGCGTTGGCCGGTAGAAATTCGCTGATGTTGGCGAAGTACGGCCCATAGGGTGCGTACATGCAGCCGCCGGCGATCACCAGCAGCACGAACGACGGCCAGAAGTGGGTGGGACCTAGCAGGTATGAGCCGTAGAAGGCGACACCGCCGGCCAACAGCCATGGCCAGACGAACGCAGACCGATGACCGGAGCGATCCGAGAGACGACTGTTGACCAACATCAAAACAACGGCGAGGGCATACGGGATGGCAGAAATCAGGCCGGTCGCGCCGATTCCTTGACCCGAGCCGGCTTTGACGATGGTGGGTAGCCAGAACACGAACCCGTAGACGCCAACGCTCCACAACAGGTATTGCACCGACAACAACACGACGTTCCGGGACTTGAGGGCGGCCCCCCAGTGGTTGACCGGCGGCAATGCCGCCTGCTCGTTCTCCAGGGCCGCCTCGACCGCCTGCCGCTCCGGAACATTCAGCCATTTCGCGTCGCTGGGTCGGTCGGCGACCAGAGCGCGGAAGATGAAAGCCCAGATGATTGCCGGAATGCCCTCGATCAGGAACATGCCACGCCACGAGGTGGCCTGGATCAGATATCCGGAGACCACTGACAGCCAGAGCACGGTGACCGGATTGCCCAGAATGAGGTAGGTATTGGCCCGGCCGCGTTCCTGTTTGGTAAACCAGTGGCTCAGGAAGATGACCATCGCCGGGAGCACCGCAGCCTCGACGACACCAATCAGGAATCGGACAACGATGAGAAGGACGACGCTGTGGAGTACCCCTTGCAGCGAGGCCAGCACACCCCACAGGATAAGAGTCCAGAAAATCAGCGTCTTCACGCTCTTGCGTTCGGCGTAAAGGCTCCCGGGCACCTGGAACAAGAAGTAGCCGATGAAGAACGCGGCCCCGATCAGGGCGGCGACGCCGCTGGTGATGTTCAGATCGTTCTTCATCCCGCCGGCGACGGCGAGGGAGTAGTTGGATCTGTCCAGGTAGGCGATGCTGTAAGTCACGAACGAAATCGGTAGCAGCCGGGTCCATCGCTGTCTGCCCAGCCCGGCCGGCCCACCGATTTCCGCACTCACTTGACTGGCCAATTCGTTGACCTCCTTGTTCGCCCGGCTCGGAACCGGAAAAGGACGCGCCGCCACGGACGCCGGTCTCGCGGTGCCGGACGGGCCGGTGAGGTCGAGACGATCCGCGTACACCGTCAGTATCCAACAGGACTTGCGCTATCGCAAGGAATGTTAGGGGCCCTACTCGCGCGACATCGTGCGGTCGGACTGGCAGTGAGTCGCGCACATTGGGCCACTGCTGACAGATGTAGCAGTGCGGTCGAACGGGGAGCGGCAGGGTTGATGGCGGAAGCACACCAACCCCGACCGACTGACCGACCTCGGCGTCACTCTGGTCGTGCCCGACCCTGCGACTTCGGACTCCAAGCTGCGTCAGCGAACGGCGGTAGCCGGCGCTGGGCGGCCGGTACCACGTGATCGGTACGCCCGGACCGCCGCCCGGTTGCTGCAGTTCAGGTCGCAGTAGCGCTTGGATCGATTGCGCGAGAGGTCGACCAGCACGTCAGCGCAGTCGTCGTTGCCGCAGATTCGCAACCTGCTGAGCTCGTCCGCCCGGACCATGTCCACGATGGCCATCGCAGCTTCGACCGCCATCCGAGCGGCCAGCGGCGCTGCGCTGGGTGTGGCGTGCAGGTGGTAGTCCCACTCGTCGTGCCGGACCAACTGCGGAAGCGCGTGGAATTCCAGCAGTAGCTCATTGATCAGCGCCACGACACCTTCCCGATCGAGCTCCCAGATCTCGCGCAACCGCGGTCGGAGGTTCTGTACCGCTGAGAGTTCTGCCTCATCGTGCGTTCGGGAGCCGGTCCATCCCCACGCTGCGACGAACGCGTCGAGGGCCGCGACATCTGGAAGATGTTCCAGGTCGCCGCTGGTGTTCACCCACGCTGCGGCAGCCGCCAGTGCGACCTCGGTGTCATGAGTGAAAAGCATGTTGACTCCTAACTACGGCCGACCTACTGTCACTAGTCTAACGATCTATGACTAATGACGATGTGATCGGGAAAGCGAGACGCGAAGGCGATGGCAGCGACGGTACGGGGAACTGGAGCAGGCATGGGGTTGGCGGTGCTGTCCGCCGCATCGTTCGGATCGTCCGGTGCGTTCGGCGGCTCCCTGATCGCGGCCGGCTGGACGCCGGCGCTGGTGGTGCTGATCCGCATCGCCCTCGGTGCGTCGATTCTCGGGGTTCCCAGCTTCCTCGCTCTTCGCGGGCGATGGGGGATCCTCTGGACCGGGCGCAAGGTCGTCGTGCTCTACGGCGTTTTCGCGGTCGCCTGTGCCCAGGTCTTCTACTTCAACGCTGTGCAACGCCTTTCCGTCGGCGTCGCCTTGATGCTCGAGTATCTCGGGGTGGTGCTTGTCGTCGGTTGGATGTGGGCGCGACACGGCCGCATTCCGCACCGTTTGACCGTAGCCGGCTCGGTGGTCGCCGTGGCGGGTCTGGCGCTCGTGCTCGACCTGTTCGGCGGCACGAGGCTCGATTCCGTCGGTGTGCTCTGGGGTTTGGGGGCTGCCGTCGGGCTCGCCGTGTTCTTCGTGGTTTCGGCACGAAGTGAGGACGCCCTACCGCCGGTCGCCATGGCCGGCGTCGGCATGGGCATCGGAGCCGTGGTTCTGTTGCTGTTCGGACTGATCGGAGTGCTGCCGTTTGGTGCGGGCTCGGCGACTGTTCAGCTCGCCGGCGCGCATTTGCCCTGGTGGGTGCCCATTGCAGGGCTGTCGGTCATCGCTGCTGCATTGGCCTACGCGGTTGGGGTGACCGCCGCGCGCGCGTTGGGCGCCACCCTGGCGTCCTTTCTCGGCCTCACCGAAGTGCTGTTCGCGGTGTTCTTCGCCTGGCTGCTGCTCGACGAGCTGCCGACGCCGATCCAGCTTGCCGGTGGGGCGCTGATCATCGGTGGCGTGTGCCTGGTTCGAGTCGACGAACTCCGCCGCGCCCGGGTGCCCACCCTCGAACCGGTCGAGGCACTCTCCTCGTGACAAGATCCGTCGGCGTAGAACCGGAGAGGTCGCCGACGGACAGCACCCTGCGATCGCTATCACGGTGTGCTCGCTACGGTGCAACCCGGCCAGAACGGACCACCGTCGAACGGAATACTGAGGTAGTACGTGCAGCGCTTCTCCGTAACCAGGTGGTGGTCGCCTATGCCTTTCTGGCGGTGATGGTGGCGACGGCGCTGCCGACACCGTTGTATCCGATCCATGAGAAGCAGCTGGGTCTTTCGTCCTTTGGACGTGACCGCGATCTATGGCGTCCACGCCGTTGTGGTGCTGGCGACCCTGGCGATGTTCGGGAGGTGTCCGATCATCTGGGCCCTCGGCCCGTTCTGCTGATGGCAGTCGCTGCGGCCGCGCTGGGCGAGGTGGTGCTGCTCACCGAGCGTTGGGGTCAATTTGCGCCTCGGAATGGGCCGAGTGTTCGACGCGTGCCCGCCGGTGAAACGCGCCCAGTCAGTTCGGCCTTGCTTGTGACTTTCTATCTGGGTGCGTCACTTCCGACGGTCGCGGCGGCCCTGATGGCCACGGAAGCGAACCTGACCGCTGCAGTTCTTGCTTTGGCCGAGGTCGTTCTTGCGCTCACCCTCGCGGCCGCAGTGATGAATCGCCTGTCGACTCGCGCCCATGTCCTCGTGCCCGCCGGCCGGTCCGGTGAATGAGCGGCGCGGGTGAAACCCGGTTTCTGTGGCGTAATTTCAACCCCGCTGAACTCAACGGATACAAGCCAGTTGCACTCCCGCGGACGGCGGCGCTGTCGAGGTTCCGCATCGTTGCATCTACCATCGGCTGAGACTGCGCGACCAGGTCTCCTGCCAGGTCTTCGCACGCCGGATGCCACCAACCTGCCCAGGCAGAACAACTATCGGTCGAGAGCGAGGCCACCCTGATGGAGGCCATGCCCTCGCCTTTGACATACCTCGGCCGACGATGAGCCATTCGGAGCGGGACCGTGCGCCCGGGATGCATGACGTCGCCCGTCGGGCCGGTGTCTCTCATCAGACAGTGTCACGGGTCCTGAACGGTCTGCCGAACGTGCGGGAGGAGACCAGAGAGCGGGTGACCGCAGCGATCGCGGAGTTGGGTTACCGGCGGAACAATGCGGCGCGGGCTCTGGTCACCAGGCGCTCGTCGATGATCGGTGTGATCACCAGTGGGTCCACTCTCTGGGGACCGAGCAGTACGCTGATCGCGGTCGAGAGAGCAGCCAGGGCGGCCGGCTACTACGTCAGCCTGGCGGGTCTCGGCAGTGTCGAAAATGCATTGGTGGCAGGCGCTTTCGAATACTTCACCGATCAGGCGGTGGAGGGCATCGTGGTGATTGCGCCGGAAGCCGCGCTGGCGCATGCCGCCGACCCGCTGGTCGCGAAGGTTCCGGTGGTGATGGTGGCTGCCGACACCCAGCCATCGCCCGGTCTGCACATCACCTCCGTCGATCAAGAGGGTGGGGCTCGACTGGCCGTGCGTCATCTGCTGGATCAGGGTCATCGGTCGATCGTTCACGTCAGCGGGCCGATGGAGTGGTTCGACGCCGCCGCCCGGCAGCGGGGCTGGCTGCGCGAGATGGAGGCGGCCGGTATCGACCCGATTCCACCAATCCCGGGAAATTGGACAGCGGCCAGCGGCTACGCCGCCGGACAACTTCTGGCTTCCACGACATTGCCCACGGCAATCTTCGCTGCCAACGACCTGATGGCGCTGGGTGTCATCCGGGCGCTTCACGACAAGGCAGTCTCTGTGCCGCAACAGGTCTCTGTGGTCGGGTTCGACGACATCCCCGGATCGGCTCATTTCATCCCCGGTCTGACCACCGTCAAGCAGGATTTCGACGCCCTCGGGCGGCAATGCATCGACATTTTGCTGTCGGCGCTGAACGGGGGATTGGACGATCCGGCCCCCATTGCGCCGCACTTGATCCTTCGGGAGAGCACCGCCCCATCCACCTCCTGACTTTTCTTGCCCAGGACACTTGACGCACGCCACTGTGAACGTTAACAATGCATTCAACCGGTTTCGGGCCTACTGCCGGCCACCATGCGGCGAGAGAGGCACCAATGACGGTGAACGACCAACAAGGCCTGGTGATCGGGATCGACTTCGGAACCCTGTCCGGCCGGGCGGTGGTGGTCCAGGTGTCCGACGGCCGCGAACTCGGATCGGCCGTTCACGAGTACGCCCACGGCGTCATCGACCGGGAACTGCCAGTCGGCGGTCGTCAACTGCCACCGGATTGGGCCCTGCAGGTTCCGTCCGACTACGTCGACGTGCTGCGTCACGCTGTTCCGGCCGCCATCGAAGCGGCAGGAGTCGACGCGGCCGACATCATCGGCGTCGGAACTGATTTCACTGCATGCACCATGATTCCGGTGACAGCGGAGGGGATTCCGCTCAACGAGCTGGAACAGTTCGCCGACCGGCCGCACGCCTACGTCAAACTGTGGAAGCATCACGCCGCGCAGCCGCAAGCAGACCGCATCAACGAGTTGGCCCGGACGCTTGGTGCGACCTGGCTGCCCCGGTACGGAGGACTGATCTCCAGTGAATGGGAGTTCGCGAAGGGCCTCCAGTTGCTCGAGGAAGATCCGGAGGTCTACCGCGTGACGGAGCACTGGGTCGAGGCCGCCGACTGGATCGTCTGGCAGCTGACCGGCCGGTATGTGCGCAATGCCTGCACGGCTGGGTACAAGGGAATTCGACAGGACGGGGTGTACCCTTCAAACGAATTCCTCGGCGCACTCAATCCGGACTTCGCCGATTTTGCCGACACCAAGCTGGATGCCGAGATCGGTCAGCTTGGTGCGCTGGCCGGTCGGCTGACCGAGCAGGCTGCGCAATGGACCGGGCTGACTGCCGGAATCGCGGTTGCCGTCGGCAATGTGGATGCCCACGTGACCGTTCCGGCGGGAAACGCCCTCGCGCCGGGACAGATGGTCGCCATCATGGGCACCTCTACCTGCCATGTGATGAACGGCGCGGATCTGCGTGAGGTTCCGGGCATGTGCGGTGTCGTGGACGGCGGAATCAGCGAGGGTCTCTACGGCTACGAGGCCGGGCAGAGCGGTGTCGGAGACATCTTCGGCTACTTCGTGGCATCCGGTGTGCCGCAGACTTATTATGGTCGTGCGGAGGCTGCCGGTCAGAGTGTGCACGAACTGTTGACCGAATTGGCCTCGTCCCAGGCCGTCGGTGAGCATGGCCTCGTCGCGCTGGACTGGCACAGCGGAAACCGTTCGGTGCTGGTGGATCACGAATTGTCCGGTCTGATCGTCGGGCAAACCCTGGCCACTCGTCCCGAGGACGTCTACCGCGCACTGATAGAGGCCACCGCCTTCGGAGCAAGGACGATCATCGAGGCCTTTGTCTCCTCGGGTGTTCCCGTGACCGAATTGATCATCTCCGGTGGTCTGACCAAGAACAAGATGCTGATGCAGATCTACGCCGACGTCACCGGATTGCCGCTCTCGATCATCACCTCGAGCCAGGGTCCGGCGCTCGGGTCTGCGATTCACGCGGCGGTCGCGGCCGGCCGGCATCCGGACATGGCGACTGCCGCTGCGGCAATGGGACGCGTGGAACGTGCTGTTTACCAACCGGCATCGGCAAACAGTCGGGTCTATGACGAACTGTTCGCCGAGTACACCCTGCTGCATGACTATTTCGGGCGGGGCGGCAACGCCGTGATGCACCGGCTCAAGGCGATCCAGCGGCGGGTGCACCAGGACCGTCTGGCGCAGGTCCGATGACCTTCGCCGGCGCCGTACGGGCGACCATCGACTCGCTGCGTGATCAGCTGGTCGTTCTGCACGCCGAACTGCCCAAGAACAACCTCGTCGTCTGGACGGCCGGCAATGTCTCGGCCAGGGTGCCGGACCGAGACCTGCTGGTGATCAAGCCTTCCGGCGTCGGATATGACGATCTGAATGCCTAGGCGATGGTCGTGACCGATCTGGAGGGCAATCTGGTCCAGGGGTCGAGGTCGCCCTCCTCGGATACCGCAGCGCACGCCTACGTGTACCGGCACATGCCTGAAGTGGGTGGAGTGGTGCACACCCACTCCACGTATGCATGCGCCTGGTCTGCGGTCGGAATTCCGGTGCCCTGCGTGCTGACCATGATGGCCGACGAGTTCGGCGGTGAGATTCCGATTGGCCCGTTCGCGCTGATCGGTGACGACTCGATCGGCCGTGGCATCGTCGACACGTTGCAGCACAGCCGCTCCCGGGCAGTCATCATGAAGAATCACGGCCCGTTCACCATCGGTAAGGATGCCACCGACGCGGTCAAGGCGGCGGTGATGTGCGAGGAGGTCTGTCGCGCCGTCTTCCTCGCCCGACAGCTCGGTGATCCGGAGCCCATTGCCCAGCATGACATCGACTCGCTCTTCGCCCGCTACCAGAACGTCTACGGACAGGTATGACGCCCATGCCACCGGTGTGCCGCCAACGGCTCGAACCGGTATAGCGAACGAGGCCACGCCTGGATCGACAAACCGGCGTGGACGGAATTGACCACCAGAACTGCACCCGTACCAAATCCGCATCTTTGATCACTGCAGCCCCTCCGAGAAAGGCGCGCTCCGATGCATTTGCCCCGAGGCAACAAACAATGCTGGTTCCTGACCGGGAGTCAGAGCCTGTACGGACCGGTGACGCTCGACCAGGTGGCTACTCAGTCGCGCCAGATCGCTGCCGACCTGGATGCTTCCAGCGAGTTGGACATTCCGGTGGAATGGAAGCCGGTGCTGACGGATGCGTCCGCGATCCATGCGGTGATGCTCGCGGCCAACGCCGATCCGAACTGTGTCGGGGTGATCATCTGGATGCACACCTTCTCGCCGGCGAAGATGTGGATCAGCGGGCTCGACGCGCTTCGAAAGCCGCTTCTGCACCTGCATACCCAGGCGAATGTCGACCTGCCATGGGCCGACATCGACATGGACTTCATGAATCTGAACCAGGCGGCACACGGTGACCGCGAGGTCGGCTACATCCAGACGCGGCTCGGCATCGCCCGCAAGACGGTGGCCGGCCATGTCCGGAATCCGAGAGTCGCGGCCAGGGTCGGTGCCTGGCAACGGGCGGCCGCCGGAGCATCGGCGGTCCGATCGCTCAAGTTGGCGCGTTTCGGTGACAACATGCGTGACGTCGCCGTGACCGAGGGCGACAAGGTTGAGGCGCAGCTGCGTTTCGGGGTCTCGGTGAACACCTATGGCGTCAATGATCTGGTGGCCGACGTCGACACCGTCGACGATGCCGAGGTGAACGCACTGGTCGGTGAATATGCAGATACCTACAAGGTCGCACCGGAACTGCTGCGCGGTGGACCGCGCCACGAATCTTTGCGCTACGGCGCACGAATCGAACTCGGCCTGCGCAGATTTCTCACCGAAGGCGGATTCAGCGCCATCACCACCAATTTCGAGGATCTCGGTGGCCTACGCCAGTTGCCCGGACTCGCGGTCCAGCGTTTGATGGCCGACGGCTACGGTTTCGGCGGCGAGGGGGACTGGAAGACCTCCGTCATGCTGCACACCGTGAAGGCAATGGCCACCGGCAGGACGGGTGGAACCTCCTTCATGGAGGACTACACCTACGATCTCGGCGCCACGACGCCCACCATCCTCGGCGCGCACATGCTCGAGGTCTGCCCCAGCATTGCTGCCGACATCCCGAGCCTGGAGATCCATCCGCTGGGAATCGGTGGCCGGGAGGATCCGGTCCGGCTCGTCTTCAATGCGCAACCGGGCCCGGCTGTCGTGCTGGGTATTGCCGATATGGGCGAACGATTCCGCCTGGTGGTCAACAAGGTCAACGTGGTGGAGCCGGCCGCGCCACTGCCGAAACTGCCCGTGGCACGGGCGGTCTGGGAGCCGCACCCATCTTTGGAGACGTCAGCGGAGTGCTGGCTGGCTGCCGGCGGACCGCACCACACCGTCCTGTCGGCTGGAGTAGGCGTTGAGGAGCTGCACGACTTCGCCGAGATGATGGCCACCGAGTTGTTGGTGATCGACGAGGGAACCGACACCAGGGGCTTCGGTAAGGAATTGCGATGGAACCAGGCGTACTACCGACTGGCCAAGGGACTATGAACCAGATGTGACCGGTCTTCACGGTCGTTTCCGTCGCCTTCGACAGTCCCGCTGATTGACCGCACCGCCGGGGTGCGCTTCGGAAGATATGATGACCGATTGAAATTGCTCTCCTACCGGGGTCGGCACGAGCTGGTGATCCTTTCGTTGCACCACTGATTCTCGAGTGCCAGCAGTGGGCCGTGATCCCCACCGGCGGCAATCGCTACCAGCTCATCGTCGAGAACAGCGGGATGTTGCTCGCTGCGGTCAACTGTGGGACCGCTAATGGTACTGGAGTCGATCTTTTTCCAACGCTGAACAACAATTGCCAAGAATGGACGATTGCACCGTAGAAGCAACGCCGGACAAGCCGTGGTGAGCTGACGGGTTCGGCAGCCACCGTACGTGGAGGACCTCCGCACGCATGGATCTTCGTATCCAGTCGCTGCGGAGGTTCTTTTCGTGCAACATTGAAAAATTTGGGCCGCACTGTGCATACTTTCGTTGCTGCCACGACCGGCTCGTCGGTCAGCACTCTGATGCGTCGGTTCGCAACTCGTGCGTGCACCCTGACGTTCCGGGCTACGGGTTGCCGACTGCGAATTCAACCAATTCGCGCTTGGTGACCGGTCGGCTGAAATGAAAACCCTGGGCATAATCAGCGCCCAGATCGGTGATCTGCTGCAGATCGGCAGATGTCTCCACGCCCTCGGCGACGACGGACATTCCGAGAACGTGGCTCAGATCGACAACTGCCTGCACGATGGATCGAGTGGCTCTGTCTTTGGTGAGCTTGTTGGTGAAACTCCGGTCGATCTTGACGATGTCGACCGGGAAGTGCTGCAGATAGCTCAGCGAGGAATAGCCGGTGCCGAAATCGTCCAGGGACAGCTGGACACCGAGGTCCTTGATCTCCTTCATGACC
>JBPCPG010000165.1:0-2713 GCA_050999445.1 Nakamurella sp.
CAGCAGCGGCGCGAAGCCGGGTTTCACATAGGCGGTGTAGCGGCCGGTGACGGTGATGAAGATCAGCAGACCGCCGAGCAGCCCAACCACCGCGGACTGAGTCGCCTTGTTCATCAGGTCACCTCCACCCTTGGAAGAACAGCAATCCGGTGCCGACTCCGACCAGCACCGCGACGACGAAGGTCAGCGGCGCGAAGCGCACGGCGAATCTACGTCCGAAGGTGCCCGACTGCATCGCAAAGAGCTTGATGTCCACTGCCGGGCCGACAGTCAGGAAAACCAGCTTCCCGACCACCGGGATGGTGGAGAACGAAGCCGCGACGAAAGCGTCCGACTCCGAGCAGAGCGCCAGGACGAAGGCCAGCGCGCCCATGGTGAGAACCGTCAGAATCGCCGAATTGCCCACACCGGTCATGAACTGCCTCGGCACCACTGTGTTCAGGGTCGCGGGCGCGGCCGCACCGATCACCAGGAATCCGGCCACCTGGGTGAAGTCGGCGCGGACCGTCGGGAGGAACACCCGAGCTCCGGTCCCGTCGGCCGAGTCCGCTGCCGCCGACGTGCGCAACTTCGGTTTCATCCATTCCGGACGGCCGAGCTTTTCCCACACCCAGCCGACCAACACCGCTGTCAGCAGCCCGGCGACCAGTCGCGCCCACACCATCCGCGGCTCGTTCGGAAAGGCCACTGCCGTCGCTACCAGCACGATCGGATTGATCGCCGGCGCCGACAGGAGGAACGCCAGAGCCGCGGACGGACGCACGCCGCGGTCGATCAGCCGGTTGGCGATCGGAACCGAGCCGCACTCACACCCGGGGAGCGCGATGCCGCAGATGCCGGCCAACGGAACGGCCAGCGCAGCGTTCGTCGGCATCACCCGGCTGAAGAAACTCGCCGGTACGAACGCCGCGATCGCTCCGGACACCAGCACGCCCAGGACCAGGAACGGTGTGGCCTGCACGCAGATCGCGACGAACACGGTCGCCCAGCCTTTGGGCAGCACGGCCGTCAGCCAGCCGGCGAGCTGGGTTCGGAGCAGCACAGCTATCAGCAGGATCAAGCCGAAAATCTCCAACGAGCCAAGCTGATACCGGCGGCGGGACCGGACCGCAACAGGCCCCACCCGGGTCTTGACGTCAGTCATCGGCCGCAGCCTCCTCGAGGTCTGGGCCTTCGCCGGAGGGCTCGGCGCCGATCACGCCGCCGAAACGCCGCTGGCGGGAAGCGAAAATTTCGCAGGCGTGCCACAGATGTCGACGGTCGAACTCCGGGAACAGTGTATCCAGGAACACCATCTCGGCATAGGCCGACTGCCAGAGCAGAAAATTGCTCGTCCGCTGCTCACCGGACGATCGGAGAAAAAGGTCGACGTCCGGCATGTCCGGCTCGTCCAGATATTTCGCGATCATCGCCTCGTTCACCTTCGCCGGATTCACCCGTCCCGCGGCCACCTCGAGCGCGATGGCCTTGACCGCGTCCGCGATCTCTGCACGTCCGCCGTAGTTGACACACATCGTCAAGGTCAGGACGTCGTTGGCTGCGGTCAGTTGCTCGGCGACTTCCAGCTCGGAGATCACACTTCGCCAGAGCCGCGGGCGACGGCCGGCCCACCGCACCCGCACGCCGAGCGAGTGCATGTCGTCCCTGCGACGGCGGATGACGTCGCGGTTGAACCCCATCAGGAACCGGACCTCGTCCGGTGAGCGCTTCCAGTTCTCGGTCGAAAACGCATATGCGGAAAGATGTTTCACCCCGATTTCGATGGCGCCTTCGACGACGTCGAAGAGGGCGGCCTCACCACGCCGATGCCCTTCGGTGCGCGGCAGCCCGCGAGCCTTCGCCCAACGTCCGTTGCCGTCCATCACCAGCGCAACGTGATTGGGCACCGCGCTGACAGCGATCTCCGGAGGGCGAGCCCCGCTTCGATGCGGGTGGGGCGCGCGGGGTGCAGACTGCGCAGACTGGGGGGTCTGAGGGGTCTGCGCCCTCACGACAACGGTCCGCTGATGGCATCGACGCGTGCCCTAACCAGAGCGGCCTGCCGGGCAGCCGGATATCCCAGCAGCTCCGGCGGCCCGGCCACGCTCCCCCGGTCCACCAGCGGCAGGGACTTGAGCCCGCGTTCGATGTGCCATTGCAGGAGTGCAGCGACCAGCCCGGATGCCTCCCGGCGCATCGACCCGTCGGATGCTTCCGCGGTCGGCCAGTCCCCGGACGCCAGCGCCGCCATCAGGGCGATGGCACCGGGGGCCGGGCGCGCCACACCGGCCGACCGACACCCCCCACACAACAATCCGCCCGCCGGGATCGAGAACGCGGTGTGCGGACCCGGTTCCCCGCACCGGGCGCACTCGGCCAGCGCCGGCGCCCATCCGGCCAACGACATGGACCGCACCAGAAATGCATCGAGCAACAGCGACGGATCCCGGTCGGTCTCTGCCAGCGCCCGCAGCACGGACACCAGCAGCAGGTACAACTTCAGGGAGGGTTCGTGTTCCTCGGAGGTCAGCCGCTCGACGGTCTCCACGATCGCCGATGCCGCGGTGTACCGCGAGTAGTCTGCGGCGATGGTGGGGCCGAACGAGTCCAGCGTGACAGCCTGGGTCACGATGTCCAGGTTTCGTCCGGCATAGAGCTGTAGGTCGATGTGGCTGAACGGCTCCAATCGCCCACCGAATCGGCTCTTGGTCCGACGCACCCCCTTGGCGACGGC
>JBPCPG010000175.1:0-2867 GCA_050999445.1 Nakamurella sp.
TCGTGATGACGATCATGGTGCTCGAGCTACGCCCGCCGGACGGGACCGACCTCTCCGCACTGCGGCCGGAGATCCCCATCTTCCTGGTCTACGCGCTGAGCTTCGTCAACCTCGGCATCTACTGGAATAACCACCACCACCTGCTGCAGGCGACGCGGCGCGTCAATGGGCAGATCCTCTGGGCCAACATCCACCTGTTGTTTTGGCTGTCGCTCTTCCCGTTCGCCACGGCATGGATGGGGGAGCATCACCTCGCGTCCGCACCCACCGCCGTCTACGGCGCGGTGTCCCTGCTCGGTGCGCTCGCCTACTTCCTGCTGCAGAAGGCGGTCGTGCGGGAGCAGGGCGCCGACTGGCCGCTGGCCGCGGCCCTCGGTCGGGACATCAAGGGCAAGATCTCGCCCATCCTGTACGGTGCCGGCGTCGGACTGGCGTTCGTCTCGCCGTGGATCTCCGTCGTCCTCTACGTCGTCGTCGCACTCATGTGGCTGGTGCCCGATCGCCGCATCGAGCGCATCGTCGTTGCCTCGGAGACCCTGGACTAGCGCAGGTGGACGGCCTGCGTCACCCGAATCCCGTCCCGTTCACAGCGCGGGCCCGAGCCGGCCTCAGCCGCCGGGGTGCTGCGGCCCGTGACGTTCGACGGTCTGGTTGGTCCAGGACGTCGCATGGGGCAACAGGATGCTGGCCGCGCAGACGCCCAGTGCCAGGGAGAGGCCGATCAGCGCGAATCGCCAACGCCGCCGCGCTGCCGCCCTGCCCCGCAGAGAGTTCCGAATCTCCGCCCATGACGTGGTGGCCGCACCGACGACATGGCCGACGACATGCACCGTCATCAGCACCACCCAGATCCAGAAGGCCGTCTGGTGCAGCGTCAGCATCAGATCCGAGCGCTGCGGTCCCAGAAAGATCAGCGTGATCCCGGTACCCAGCAGCGCCAGGCTGGACAGGATGACAAACGGTCCCAGGATCCGCAGCACAGGATGCGGCGGACCCTTCTTCAGGTACGCCGGTGCGCCCCGGTAGTACCGCACGAACCGGTACATCGTGCTTCCTGACTTCAACAACACCGGGCCCAGCAGCAGGATGCCCACATAGATGTGCAGCGTGATCATCTGCCGCACACTGAGAATCGTCACGCCCTCGACGGCCAGCAACGCCAGCAGCACGATGCCGGTGGCCGAGGTCAGACGGCTGTTGCCGCCGACGCCGGATACCACGCCTTCCCCGTCGGACACCTGACGACCAACCGTGCTGGGCCGGTCGATCCAATTCCACACCTTCGAGGCCAGCATGCTGCGGTCAACCATGTTCACGGGTGCTCCGGTGTCCGTAGGGCGTCCACCGAGCATCGCTGGTGTTCCTCTGAGGATCCTCTGTGCAGGCCGCACGGGTCCGCCGGATCTGTCGAGCCATCCTTCGGGACGACCACAGGACCGAATGACAAGCCCATGGTCCCGATCGCCAATTCGGATACGCCTCGCGGGGAGGCTGTCCTTGCACAGAGCGGTCGGCGCGGTCGGCAGGCGAAGAAGTGCTCCTACCTCGTGGCTCGGGCGAGCAGTGCCTCGAGTTTGGCGGCGTTGGCTGGGCTGGGGTTATCGAAGTCGCCATTCTCGACGTAGGGCATCACGTACGCCGGTTGGTCGCGCTCGAAGCGCCAGCTGTCTGCAAGCGGGCCGGCGTCGTAGGCGTTGTACCCGATCGCGTCGAGGAACTCGGTGGCAATCCGCTTGGAGTCAGTATCGTCGCCGGCGATGATCAGCGTGTTTCGGTCGGTCGCCCCGGTCGGTCGGGCCATCGACCCCAGGTTCTTGAAGAAGATGTTGTTGAAGGCCTTCACGACGTGGGATTCGGGGAGGTGGGCCTGCAAGAGCTCGCTGGTTGTGGTCGTCTTCGCGTCCAGTTCGGGAAAGCGTCCGTCGCGGTCGGGATAGTAGTTGTTGGTGTCCAGGACGACCTTGCCGGCCAACGGCTTGACGGGGACTTGCTGATAGGCCTTGAGTGGGACGGTGACGAGTACGAGGTCGCCAGCTTCAGCGGCTTCGGTCGCCGTTGTCGCCCTCGCGTGGGAACCCAGCTCTGCCACCAGATCGGCGAGGGTTTCCGGCCCCCGCGAGTTGGACAGAGCGACGTCGTAGCCAGCGTCGACTGCCAGACGCGCGACGGTGCTGCCGATGTTGCCGCTTCCGATGAGTCCGAGAGTTGTCATGTCCGATGCAAGATGCCGGCTGCCGCAAAAATTCCATCGGCTCCGATGACCTCGGTACCGGCGTTGACATCCTGACGGCGCCCAGCTCGCCGGCTATTCCCAGAGCGACCGGAACATGTCCGGGAGCGGTAGCCATGGTCCGCCGGCAGCAGCACTGATCCGCCTCCAGCAACATCAACCGACCGGCGTCGTTGCCCTGGTGACGGTTTGCAGCCGCGGTGCAGGCTCAGCCACCGGCTGGCTGCTCGGACCGCCGGGTCGGTTTGGCCCAACAGCGCGATGCCGACCGCAACGATCAGCGCCTCGGCTCTTCGCTTCGCCGCCGAATCGGCGAACGGTCGGCTACTGTTGATCATCACGGTCGGGTGGCTTCTGGCGGTGGCCAGGTGGCTCGTGCCATCGACCGAGTTCCCGATGTCATGTGCTTCGACCCCGTGGAAATGATCGTCCGCGGGCCGGTTGTCCAGTCCCAAAGTCCGGGTATTTCATGGTTTTAGCTCACGTACGCGGTTGTCAGCGAATGAGAAAGCAGGCACACATGTTCGGCTACCGGGTTCCTGATCCTGATGAAGCGCTGTTGATCTCCGGCGGTCAGTCCAGCAGCGGCGCTCCGTTCCGGGTCGTCGTCGGTCACGGCGCTTTTGTTCTCCCGCTG
>JBPCPG010000217.1:0-7406 GCA_050999445.1 Nakamurella sp.
CGATGCTGTCCGAGCACCAGTCCGAGGGCTGGCTGGAGGGCTACCTGCTCACCGGGCGGCACGGGCTGTTCAACTGCTACGAGGCGTTCATCCACATTGTCGACTCGATGTTCAACCAGCACGCCAAGTGGCTCAAGATCACCAAGGCGTTGCCGTGGCGGCGCGACATCGCGTCGCTGAACTATCTGCTCGCCTCCCATGTGTGGCAGCAGGACCACAACGGTTTCACCCACCAGGACCCGGGCTTCCTGGACCATGTGGTGAACAAGAAGGCCGACATCGTCCGGGTCTACCTCCCGCCGGACGCCAACTGCCTGCTGTCGGTGGCCGATCACTGCCTGCGCAGCCGGCACTATGTCAACGTCATCGTGGCCGGCAAGCACGCGATGCCGCAGTGGCTGAGCATGCAGGCCGCAGTGATCCATTGCACCGAAGGCATCGGGATCTGGGAATGGGCCAGCAACGACCGCGGCGCCGAACCGGACGTCGTGCTGGCCTGCTGCGGCGACACCCCCACCCTTGAGGTGCTGGCCGCGGTGTCCATCCTGCGGGAGAACCTGCCCGACCTGAAGATCCGGGTCGTCAACGTCGTGGACCTGATGAAGCTGCAATCGGCCAGCGAGCACCCGCACGGGCTGTCCGACAGCGACTACGACGCGCTGTTTACCCGCGACAAGCACATCATCTTCGCCTTCCACGGATACCCGACCCTGATCCACCGGCTCACCTACCGGCGGACCAACCGCAACCTGCACGTGCGCGGCTACAACGAGGAAGGCACCATCACCACCCCGTTCGACATGCGGGTGCAGAACCACCTGGACCGCTTCCACCTCGTCGGCGACGTCATCGACCGGCTACCCCAGCTTGGCGCGTCCGGGGACTACCTCCGACAGGCCATGGCCCACAAACTGGTCGAGCACACTCATTACATCGACACCCACGGTCAGGACCTGCCCGAGATCCGCGACTGGGTCTGGAACCCGTCGTAATGACCATCCCTCTACCGGTGCGCACCCCGCCGGCTGATACCGGCGGGCGTCCGGAGCGGGATTTGAAAACCCTGCCGATTGCCGAGGTTCAGAAGCAGCTTGCTACCTCGGACAACGGACTCACCCAGGAGGAGGCGAGCAAGCGACTCACGCAGTACGGCCGCAATGAGATCGCCGAGCACAAGACGAATCCCCTGCTGAAGTTCTTGTCCTACTTCTGGGGCCCGATCCCGTGGATGATCGAAGTCGCGGTGATCTTGTCCGGCGCGGTCCGGCACTGGCCCGATTTCTTCATCATTCTGCTGCTGCTGCTGGCGAACGCAGTGGTCGGGTACACCGAGGAGCGGCAGGCCGGCAACGCGATCGACGCGCTGAAAGCCAAGCTCGCCATCAGCGCCCGCGTCAGACGCGACGGCGGATGGGTCACCCCGGCCGCGCGAGAACTGGTGCCTGGCGACGTGATCCGGCTGCGACTGGGTGACGTCGTCCCCGCCGACGCCCGGCTGCTGGACGGCGACGAGATCGAGGTCGACCAATCCGCCCTCACCGGTGAGTCATTGCCCGCCACGTGCCACCCCGGCGATCCGGTCTACTCAGGATCAATCATCCGCCGCGGCGAGATCGGCGCCCTGGTCTACGCCACCGGCAGCCACACCTACTTCGGCAAGACGGCCGAGCTGGTCGCCGGCGCCCACACCGTCAGCCATTTCCAAAAAGCCGTCCTCAAGATCGGCAACTACCTCATCATCCTCGCGGCCGTGTTCGTCGCGGTGATCGTGCTCGTCTCGTTGCTGCGCGGCGACGCGGTCCTGACCACACTGCAGTTCGCTCTCGTGCTGACCGTCGCCGCGATCCCCGTCGCGATGCCCACGGTGCTGTCGGTGACCATGGCGGTCGGTGCCCGGCTGCTGGCCAAGAAGAAGGCCATCGTCAGCCGGCTGGTCGCCATCGAGGAACTCGCCGGCGTGGACGTTTTGTGCGCGGACAAGACCGGCACCCTGACCCAGAACTCGCTGACCCTGGGCGACCCGTTCAGCGTCGACACCAGCACGGCAGCCGAGGTCATCCTGGCCGCGGCGCTGTCCTCCCGCGCAGAGAACAACGACCCCATCGACATCGCCGTCCTCGGCGGTCTTCCCGACGCAAGCACGTTGCGGGCCTACACGATCACCCACTTCCAACCGTTCAACCCGGTCGACAAGCGCACCGAGGCCACCGTCACGAGCGCCGATGCAACCACGTTCAAGGTCAGCAAGGGCGCCCCACAGGTGATCCTCGCGCTCACCGGTGTGAGTGCCACGACCAGACCGGACGTCGATGCCGCGGTCAACAACTTCGCTGCCCTCGGCTACCGGTCGCTAGGGGTGGCTCGTGCCGACGGCAACAACCACTGGAAGTTCCTGGGCGTGCTCCCGCTCTTCGATCCGCCCCGCGAGGACGCGAAGACCACGATCGCCACCGCCCGCGCGATGGGAGTCAGCGTGAAGATGGTCACCGGCGACGCGATCGCCATCGCCAAGGAGACCGCGACCAAGGTCGGGCTCGGAACCAACATCCTCAACGCCGCCGGCCTCGGTGACGTCAAGAAGGAGGAGACGCCGGCGAGGGTCCGCTCCATCGAAACCGCCGACGGGTTCGCCCAGGTCTTCCCCGAGCACAAGTACCACATCATCGACGTCCTGCAGCAGTCCGGCCACATCGTGGGCATGACCGGCGACGGCGTCAACGACGCCCCCGCCCTGAAGAAGGCCGACTGCGGCATCGCGGTCTCCGGCGCCACAGACGCCGCCCGCGCCGCCGCCGCGATCGTCCTGCTCACCCCCGGACTGTCGGTGATCATCGACGCGATCAAGGAAAGCCGCAAGATCTTCCAGCGGATGAACTCCTATGCCATGTACCGCATCGCCGAAACACTGCGGGTGCTGCTGTTCGTGACGGGGGCAATCATCGTCTTCAACTTCTTCCCAGTCACCGCGATCATGATCGTGATGCTGGCGCTGCTCAACGACGGCGCGATCCTGTCCATCGCCTATGACAACGTCCACTACAGGATGAAGCCGGAAGCCTGGAACATGCGCCTGGTGCTAGGTATCGCCACCGTGCTGGGTGTCATCGGCCCGATCGCCGCGTTCGCGCTATTCTACCTCGGCGACCAGGTCTTTCACCTGGGACGTCCCCAGCTGCAAACCATGATGTACCTGATGCTCTCGGTTGCCGGGCACCTCACCATCTTCCTCACCCGTACCCGTGGCCCGTTCTGGTCCATCCGGCCGGCCCGCATCCTCTGGGTAGCAGTTCTCGGCACCCAAGCTCTCGCCACCCTGATCGCGGTCTACGGACTCTTCATGCACCCACTGGGCTGGGGCTGGGCCGCGTTCGTCTGGGGCTACGCCATCGTGTGCGCGCTCCTCAGCGACCGCGTCAAGCTCCTCGCCTACCGCATCCTCGACCCCAACAACACCAACACCGAGTCAGGCCGAGGGCACGCCATCGACCCAGCACCAACGGATGATCACCGGCTCGGGTCGATGGCTTAGCCGCTGTTTGAACGACGGACAAGCGCCTGGTGTCGGCCAAGGAATCGGTCGCCGACGGGTGGCCCTGGGCACGAGCGGGGCCACGGGCCACCGTCGGCCCACCGGTCACTGCCACGACGAGCAACCCCGGCCACGATCTACCCACCCACCGGCAGACCACTGAGGCGCGCAAAAAAGATGGGCCGAACCTGCACACGCAGGTTCGGCCTATTCCATGTCTCGAGACATCGCATTGTAGCGGGGGCAGGATTTGAACACGCGACCTCTGGGTTATGAGTGACTCGTCTAGACGGGTATGGGAAGCGGACGTAGGCCTGGGTCGAGACCAGACGACCGCCGACGGGAAGGTGCGGTACAAGGCGAAGTACCGCGACCCTGCCGGCCGGAAGCGCGGCGCCGGAGCGTTCACCTCGCGCCGCGCGGCACTCGCTGCCGCGCACCGCGCCGAGACCCGGATCGCCGAGGGCCAGTGGGAGGACCCCGCCGGCGGCCGGGTCAGCTTCGCCGACTACGTGGAGGGCGCCTGGTGGCCGTCCCGCAAACCGAGGTCTCGACGCGGGCCGCGTACCGCTCCTACCTCGACCGGCACTTACTCCTCTTCTTCGGCGACAAGCCGCTCTTGGCAATCCTCCCGTCGACAGTGCAGGCGTGGGTGACGACGGCCGTTGAGGGAGGCCTGTCGCCGAGGTCCGTACGGAGTACCACACGCTGCCGCAGGGGATATTCGCCAGAGCTGTGCTTGGGCTAGCCCAGTCCTACGCCAGCCATTCGGCCGTCTCGGCCGCGGGTGAATCTTCTTAGGAATACCGCCGAGTGTCCGCCGGCGGAGGTAACGTCCCGTCGCCGGTCGACGATGACCGGCGTCCGATTACAAAGCTGAGGAGCAGAACGCTCAAGTCCCGGCGGCTACATGCTGTGCTTGCCTCCGTCATCCTGAGTACGGTCGGCTTCCTTGTAGCCTCGTCTGTACCGGCAGGCGCAACTACCACGACGCCCCCCGACACTTGGACGTCGGCGTACTCGGGCGTCGGCAACCCCGGCACGAACGAGAGCGAGCACGTCATCACCGCGGCGACTGCATCGCGGCTGAAACCGGCCTGGGTGGCGGACCAGAACACCGAGGCGGTGGCCCCGGCGATCGTCGATGGTGTCGTCTACCGGATCGTCAACCCAGGCAACGTGCATGAGCACGGAAACCTTCAGGCGCTGTCGGTCAGGACCGGCGCCAAGCTGTGGTCTGTCACGCTGCCCGCCAACCGGTCCTACTACTACGGCGAGACCGTCGTCAACCAGATGGTGCTACTGCCCTTCGCGGGGTACACCATGCTGAACGGGATCACGGCCGTGGACATGAACACGCACAAGATCGCGTGGAACCGTACTCGCCCGCGGTCGCGGACCAATCCGGGCAATGACGACGGAACCAGCAATCCGCTGGTGGTCAACCGCGGACGTGCGTACGTGTACGGCAACACCGTGCTGAGCGCCTTCAATGTCTACACCGGAGCCATCGTCTGGCGCCGAGAGGTCACCGGCTACATCCAGGGAATCGCCGCATCCGGTGACAGGGTGTTCACGGCGGGTTTCCACGGCAGCAACCCGCCGGCCGGGCTTAACGTCTATAACGGCGAGTCCGGTGCGCTCGAATGGACCGCGCCGAACGCCTACCACGACCCCGTGGTGGTGGGAAGCCGCGTGATAGTGCCGAACGACGAGCGCGTCTCGGCGTTCGCCACGGCCGGCTGCGGACAGCCGACCTGCGCCCCGCTGTGGACAACGAAGATCGGCAACGCCTACCCGCCGTGGCTGTCCATCGGCGGCGCCGATGCTCATACCCTGTTCGTCGACGGACCGTCGGAGGGGAGCACCCCGCTGACCACTCTCCAGCGGTTGAGCACGACCACGGGCAAACTCCAATGGCAGGTGACCTTGCCCGACTCCTACTCGGCTGTGCCGCCCATCCGCGCCGGCAACGTGGTCTGGGAGACCGTCGACCCACACCAGACCGAAACCTTGATGGGATGGTCGGTCACCGCCACCACGGCAACACCAGTGGCGTCGATCCAGGTGCAGCCCCATGACAACGGAGATGACGGCAGCCTCTCGGCCGCCGACGGCACGCTCATCGTCTCCAACCTCAACAGTTCCATGACGGCCTACCGCATCCCCGGCACATAGCCCTTGGTTCAGACAATCATGCGGGCGGTCGCCGACTGGGACCACGAAAGGCGTTGGGACGCGGCCGGCGTCTACGCGGTGGCCCCGGGCGTGCCCCCGCATCCCCCTGCCGCTGCCCGACGACGGCCTACGAGCGGTGAACGTGTCCGTGATCGAGGGCCCCGACGGCCCGGTTCTCGTCGACTCCAGGCAGTCCCTAGTTTCGAGCCGGAGCCAGCGAGGAGCCGGCGCCTCCCGTGGCCGAGCCAGCTACGGCGGTGTGGAAGCTGGTCCGGTACCGGCGCACGACGGTTCGGCACTGCCACCAGTCCACGACCTGGTGGTGGAGGCGTCGGAAAGACTGCCCCAGGGCACTAAGCCGTCCTGCTGCCACATCGGGCAGCAGGGCGGATGACCTGCGGTTTCGCTTGTAGCGGGGTGACAGTGTCGGGGTGACAGTGTTCTGGTTCAGGACATCGGAATAGGATGTCTCGCGACATCGGAATGGCGTGTCGCAGGTCATCGGCATAGCTGGCTCGGTCAGCGTGCGGCATGTCGAAACGTCGTCTGGTTGTCACCGCCGTCCGCACCGGCCAGTCCCAGTCCGACGTGGCGCGCACCTACGGTGTCTCCCAGGGCTGGATCAGCAAGCTCATGGCCCGCCACCGGTTCGAGGGCGAGGCCGCCTTCCAACCGCTCTCACGTGCCCCCGCCTGCAGTCCCGGGGCGACCCCGGCGTGCACGGCTGAGCTCGTCCTACGGCTGCGCAAGCAGCTGTCCGAGGCCGGGCTGGACGCCGGCGCCGACACCATCGGCTGGCACCTGACCCACCAGCACGCCACGACGCTGTCCCGAGCGACCATCAACCAGATCCTGGTCCGGGCCGGCGCGGTCACACCGGAACCCGCGAAGCGCCCGAAGAGCAGCTACCTGCGGTTGGAGGCCGAGCAGCCGAACGAGTGCTGGCAGTCCGACTTCACCCACTACCGCCTCGCCAGCAGCACCGGGCCAGGCATGGACTGCGAGATCCTGACCTGGCTCGATGACTGCTCCCGCCACGCCCTGTTGGTGACCGCGCACCGGCCGGTCACCGGTCCGGTGGTGCTCGCGACCTTCCGCGAAACCGCTGCCACCTATGGCTTTCCGGCGGCCACGCTGACCGACAGCGGCCGCGTCTTCACCGTCGGACTCTTCGGCGGCACCCCCGGCCGCAACCACCTCGAGCCCAAGGCCGCCCCGAGCGCTGACCGCAGCGCCGACACTCCACGACCGCGTCCGCCGCGACAAGATCGACAAGGCCGGCAGCGTGAGGCTCCGCGTCGCCGGCCGCCTCCGGCACATCGGCGTGGGCCGACCCTACGCCCGAACCGACATCATCCTGCTCGTCCAGGACGTCCACGTCACCATCATCAACGCCGCGACCGGTGAGATCCTGCGCGACCTGATCATCGACCCACGTAAGGACTACCAACCCACCAGACGCCCATCGGGCCCACCAAAGAAATGAGCCGAACCTGCAAGATGCAGGTCCGGCCCATTCCGATGTCCTGAGACATCACACTTGTAGCGGGGGCAGGATTTGAACCTGCGACCTCTGGGTTATGAGCACGCCCCAGGCACCTATTCGCGACCCTAGCAATGAGCTAGAATCCCTTCAGCGTATGGGTTTCTGTGTCGGCTCGTCATTGCTGGTATCAGCCGGTTATGCGCCGTTCAGGGT
>JBPCPG010000220.1:0-5941 GCA_050999445.1 Nakamurella sp.
CGCGGAGTCGACTTCGGGGCGCTGGGAAACGTGCTGCTGCTGGTGATGTGCCTGTACATCGCCGCGTCCATCTTTTCCTGGCTGCAGGGTTACCTACTGAACGGAATCGTGCAGCGCACCGTGCTGCGCCTGCGCAGCGACGTGGAGGACAAATTGAACCGCCTGCCGCTGGCCTACTTCGACCGGCAGCAGCGTGGAGAGGTGCTCAGCCGGGTCACCAACGACATCGACAACATCTCGCAATCGCTGCAGCAGACCATGAGTCAGTTGCTGACATCGTTGCTGACGGTGGTGGGTGTACTCGTCATGATGATCATCGTTTCGTTCTGGCTCGCCCTGATCGCGATCGTGGCAATTCCGTTGTCCATCGTGATCACCACCGTCATCGCGAAGCGCTCCCAGAAGATGTTCGTCGCCCAGTGGCGGCACACCGGCGCGCTGAACGGTCAGATCGAAGAAGCTTTCACCGGCCACAGTCTCGTCAAGGTCTTCGGGCGGCAGCCGGAGGTCGAGAAAACCTTCAACGAGAAGAATGACGAGTTGTACAACGCCTCGTTCGGGGCCCAATTCGTCTCCGGAATCATCATGCCGGCCACCATGTTCATCGGAAACCTCACCTACGTCGGTGTTGCCGTCGTCGGTGGCCTGCGGGTGGCGGCCGGATCCATGTCCCTGGGTGATGTACAGGCGTTCATCCAATATTCGCGCCAATTCACCCAGCCGCTCACTCAGGTGGCGTCGATGGCGAATGTGATGCAATCCGGTGTCGCGTCCGCTGAGCGCGTCTTCGAACTGCTGGACGAACCGGAACAGACCCCCGAAGTGCAACGGATCCGGCCGGTCGATTCGACGCAGGGTCGGGTGGAATTCGAGAACGTGTCTTTCCGCTATCTGCCGGATACGCCGCTGATCGAGAATCTGTCGCTGGTGGCAGCTCCGGGACAGACGGTCGCGATCGTCGGGCCGACCGGTGCCGGCAAGACCACGCTGGTCAACTTGATCATGCGATTCTACGAGATCGATTCCGGCAGAATAACTCTGGACGGTGTCGACACCCGCGAGATGACCCGTAGCGATCTCCGGTCCCGCATCGGTATGGTGCTGCAGGACACCTGGCTTTTCGGCGGCACGATCAGGGACAACATCGCCTACGGCCGGCCCGCGGCCACCGAATCGGAAATTCTCGCCGCCGCGCAGGCCACCTACGTCGATCGGTTCGTGCACAGCCTGCCCGACGGGTACGACACGGTGATCGACGAAGACGGCAGCAACGTCAGTGCCGGTGAGAAGCAATTGCTCACCATTGCACGCGCATTCCTGGCGAATCCGTCCTTGCTGATTCTCGACGAGGCCACCTCCTCTGTCGATACCCGCACCGAGGTTCTGGTCCAGCACGCGATGGCGGCCCTGCGTACGGATCGGACGAGTTTCGTGATCGCGCACCGGCTCTCGACCATCCGGGACGCGGACCTGATCCTCGTCATGGAGAACGGCCGCATCGTGGAGCAGGGCACGCACCAGCAATTGTTGGAGCTGGACGGCGCCTACTCCAGGCTCTACAACGCCCAGTTCGCCGGCGCAATCGTCGCGGAGGACGGTCCCGGCGTTGATCAACGTGCCATGCCGGGACGGACCTGATGATTCTCGTTCCACCGATTCCAACCAGCGCACCGTGATCCGCGCAGACCAGGTCGGGGCACACACGGCGTCCGCGAGGTCCGGGTGTCCGATGTCTCAGATGCGAGTCGGCGCTCCGAGGCGGCGACGGCTAGACTTAGCGGGTCGAGACGCACGACCAGTGCGCTCGGGTCGTTGCTGTGGGCGCCAAAGACGGTGCCTTCTTGTCCGCCGGTGCGCTTATTGCCGGGTTGGCCAGCATTACGGCCAACCATCAGCGCGGCCGCTGCCAGAGGTCGCGTGCCACCGTGCCTTTTCGGCACAGCAAGGACACCACGAACTTCATGTCTGACAACACTTCTGCTTCGGCTGCCGCCGGATCGAACTCCGGTCGCCGCTCCGCCCCGAGCGCCGCCGGGCGAACCTCGGGTCAGGGCGGCTCCAATCAGGGCCGGGCCGGCGCCGGGCGCTCCAGCGCGGGACGCGGTGGAGCCGGGCGCTCCAACCCTTCCCAGGGAGATCGCCGCGGCGGGTCCTCCAGCGGCTCGACGACGTTCTACTCCAGCGGTTCCTATCCGGCCGGTGCGTCCACCGGCAGCATGTTCTCCACCGGGGCCTTCGCCGACAGCATCCCGGCCGCCAACTCCACCCGCGCCCGGCGCGATACAGATCCACAGGCATCCCGGGGCGCCGCTCCGGCGCGCAGCGAACGTCCAGCGCGCCGCGACACTCCCGCCCGATCCGAGCGGCCCGCTGGATCCGAACGACAGCCGCAGCGTCCTTCCGATCGGCCGGCAGGTCAGCAGTCCTCCGGTCGCGCCAATACTTCCGGGAACGGCCCGGCGGCTCGCAATGCCCGCGGACGCGGCGCCCGGCGAAACGTCGCTCTCGACGATCGGGCGCCCGTCACATTCACGACCCAACCTGCGTCCAGCGAGGATTCCGCGCAGACCTGGGTGCCCGACGCCCCGGTGAAACGCGGGCCGGCTGCGCCCGTCACCGCCGGATCACTGTTCGCCGCCGCCACCACGGTGACCGCCGACGCCGCGCCGTTGTCGGACGTCAGCTTCGCCGAATTGGGCGTTCCGGAACGACTCATCAAACCGCTGGCCGCCCTCGGTGCCTTGTCGCCCTTTCCGATTCAGGCTGCGACCCTTCCGGTTTCGCTGACCGGCCGGGACGTGCTCGGCCGGGGCCGAACGGGCTCCGGGAAGACGATCGCGTTCGCCGTTCCGCTGGTCGCCCGGCTCACCGGTGGACGTAGGACACCGAACCGCCCCAGGGGCCTCGTTCTGCTGCCGACCCGCGAACTGGCGCTCCAGGTCGCCAGGACGATCGAACCGTTGGCAACCGCGGCCGGTCTGAAGATCGTCACCATTTTCGGTGGCGTCGGGTTCGGTCCGCAGACGACCGCGCTGCGGTCAGGCGTCGACATCGTCATCGCCTGCCCCGGCCGGTTGGAGGACCTCATCCGCCAGGGGGCCTGCAACCTGGGCGACGTCGAGGTCACGGTGCTCGACGAGGCCGACCACATGGCCGATCTCGGGTTCCTACCGGGCGTGCGGCGACTGCTGCGAGCCACCAAGCCACACGGGCAGCGGCTGCTGTTCTCCGCGACGCTCGACAACGGAATCTCCGTGCTGGTCAACGATTTCCTGACCGATCCGGCCGTGCACGCGGTCGACGATGCCACCTCGCACATCGAAACCATGACGCACCACGTTTTCGCCGTGCACAAGGATGATCGCAACGAGGTCATCCGTCAGCTGGCGATCGGCGGCGGCCGCCGGATGCTGTTTACCCGGACCAAGTTCGGTGCCAAGAAGTGGGCGGCTGCGCTGTCCAAGAACGGCATTCCCGCGGTGGATCTGCACGGCAACCTCTCGCAGAATGCCCGTGAGCGCAACCTCGCGGCGTTCTCGACAGGAACGGCGAAGGTGCTGGTGGCGACCGATATCGCCGCTCGCGGCATTCACGTGGACGACGTCGAGCTGGTGGTCCACCTTGATCCGCCCACGGAGCACAAGGCGTACCTGCACCGCTCCGGCCGCACGGCACGGGCGGGCGCCGGCGGCACCGTCATCACCGTCATGCTGCCCGAGCAGGCAGATGATGTTCGGAAACTGATGAAGCTGGCCGGTATCTCGGCGACGACGACCGCAGTCCGCCCGGGCCACGCTGCCATCAATCAGCTCGCCGGCTGACGGTACCGCAGCCGCGCACCGACCGAACTCCGCCGGTAAGCCGGCCCCTCGTGGATTTCTTGCGAGGGGGCCGGCTTACCGGCGTCTGATGCACGGCAGGCTTCAACCGGTCTCACAGTGCGTTGAGGACTCTGGTCATCTGCTCAGCCGTCTGATCACCGAGCTTGTTGAATTCCCGCTGCGCCACCCATCCGACGAGCCTGATCAGCCCGGAAAAGCGGATGTCCGCTCGGTAGGTGATGGTGGTGCCGCCGATGGGAGCCGCGACGAAGGTCAGATCGTCGGTCGAGGTCGCACTCTTGTTCTTTCCCTCGAACGTCAAGCGGTCGGCGTTCCGTCGCACCAGCCGGTACGTCAACTCTGTCTGTTTGCCACGAAACATGGACACGTTGTGCCAGGTGGAGCCGACCGCCACCGGTCCGGCACCGATCGGTCGACTGTCTGCGTTCCGGGATCCCAAGCCTGCGCATTGGCGAAATCGGCCAGATAGGTGACGACCTGGTCGATCGGCGTGGTGACCGAGAATGTGCGGATGACGGTGATCATGTCGACACTTCCTTCTGCTCGTCAGGCTGATTCCGCGAGCTCAACCGCCGTTTTCACGCCGTTCAGCGTTTCCCGGAGCCCGGTCGTGATCTGGTCACCCTCGACCCGATCGGTGTGCAGCCGGACCGTCAGGCTCGACGTTCCACTGTCGGGTCCGGCATCCACATCGAGTTCGCCGCGGTAGTCGTGCGGTCCGGACGCACCCCACTGCAGCTTCTTGCCGTGCTCGACAACCTTCATCCAGGCCTCCCCCTGCACATCCCGTTCCGGCCCGTCCGGCGGATTGATGTGCGCCGTCACCTCGACCTTGTTTCCCGAGGTCGGCCTGGCCGAGCTGAGCCGCGGCAGGTACGCCGGCAGGTTCTCGATGTCGGCCAGATACTCGAACAGTCGGTTCGGTTCCACGCGGACGGTCGTCGATTCTTCGTAGTCACCCATGCAAGGAGCGATACCCGTCAATTCCACGGCGAAACGCCGGCGCTCTTCCTACGGCAGAGTTTGCATAGGTACTGCATCAGTCGAGCGCTTCGAAGAACGCAAGCACCTCCGGCCGAGACACCTGCGCCAGGTCGGCCGGAAACCATCGCGGTTGCCGGTCCTTGTCGATGATCATCGCCCGGATTCCCTCGGCGAAATCAGGATGGGTAAGAAAACGGCTTCCGACCCGCAGATCCTGATCGAGAACTTCGTCCACCGTCATACCGGCCGCCCGGCGGATTGCTTCCAGCGTGACCTTGACGGCGGTCGGCGACATGCCGGAGATCGTGTCGGCAGCGGTGTGCGCGGCCGGATCCGGGCAGTTTCGTAGCCGAGAGAGAATCTGCTCCACCGTTTCGGGTGCATAACACCAATCCATCCACGCGGAGTGCGGAGCGTCGGGTGGCACCGGTAGTTCCGGCACGACGCCGGACCGAAGCTGCTCGGCCAGCTCCGGGAGTTCCGCGGCGAGCACCAGGTGGTCGGCCAGGCCGGCATGCACGGCCGCGGGACCATCCAGCCGCATTCCGGTCAGCGCGCAGTGGGTGCCGAGGCCGCCGGGCGCTCTGGCCAGCAGATAGAGGGCACCGACGTCCGGCGACAACCCGATCGCCGTCTCCGGCATGGCGACCTGGGATCGCTCGGTGACGACCCGAACCCCCGCGTGCGCCGAGATGCCAACGCCACCGCCGAGAACGATGCCGTCCATGAAAGTCACGACCGGCTTCGAATAGTGCGCGATGACTGCGTTCATCTCGTACTCCTCGGTCCAGAACCTGGCCGGGGGAACGTTTCCGCCTCGAATGCCTTCGTAGACCTCCCGGATGTCCCCACCGGCGCACAGCCCGCGTGGCCCGGCACCGTCGATGAGGACCACGTCAACACCGTCATCCTCCGCCCACGCGCTCAGTGCTGCGCAGGCCAGCCGGATCATGGACAGGCTCAGCGCATTGATTCGTTCCGGACGGTTCAGGGTGAGGTGGCCGAGTCGACCTTCCACCCGCGTCAGAACCTGTTGTTGCGGTTCGAGGGTCTGCGTCATGACTGCCACGCTAGCGGGGCAACGCCGACAAACCCGCCCACGGGTCCGCCGGCGG
>JBPCPG010000263.1:0-7086 GCA_050999445.1 Nakamurella sp.
TGCCGAGGGAGAGGAATGGCCAAGCCCGACCGGCTGCGGCGAAGGCGGGCCGCCGCCGGCGATCCAGACTGCGGTTACCGCGACCAGGATGGCCAACGTCGCCGCAAGGGCCGCGCCTCGTCGACCGTGCCATCGCCGTGCCGGACCGTGCTGGGTCATCGTCGAACCTCCCACGGCTGCCCCTGCGCAGGACACCGCCGCACCGACATGACGGAAGGTGTGCAGCTGTTGGTTGCACGCCTGATCGGTTGAGCTCATTCGTCTCTAGCCGGAGACGGCGATGCCCAGCAGCGGCACCAAAGTGGCGGGTGCCCGATGATCCTGGTGCCCGCCGAGCATGGCAACCCGACACCGTGGGATCAATCCCCTAGGTACCAGCAGAATTCGGTGGAACCCGCAGGCCCTGCATACCACCGTCGACGGCCAGCAAGGTTCCGGTGGTGGAGGACGACAGGGGGCTGGCCAGGTACAGGACAGCGTGGGCGACCTCTGCGGCCGTCACCAAACGCCCCATCGGTTGTCGGGAACGCAGCGCCTCCGCGGCCGCGTGCGGATCTGGAGCCGTCTCGAGAAGCCTGCCGACCCATGGGGTGTCGGCGGTGCCAGGGGTAACCGCATTGACCCGGATTCCGTCAGCCACGTAGTCGGCGGCCATGGCCAGAGTCAAGGCGGCGACAGCTCCCTTGCTCGCGGAGTAGACCGCGCGCTGTGGTACCCCGACAGCAGCAACCACCGAACAGATGTTGACGATCGCCGCGCGATCGGAGCGACGAAGGTGTGGGACCGCCGCCCGCGTCACTCGGGCGAGCCCAACGACGTTGACGTCGAGAACCTGGTGCCATTCGGCGTCGGTGCTGGCGTCGACGGCGCCCACCGCCCCGATGCCGGCGTTGTTGATCAAGATGTCGATGCCGCCCAGGGTGCTCGCCACGTCGGCGATGGCCGCGTCGACCGCGGCAGTCGACGTCACGTCACAAGCGACCGCAAGGAAGCTTGCGGAGTCCACGGACTGAACGTCGCGATCCAGGACGGCGACGTGAGCTCCCTGCTCCACGAGCATCGCTGCGGTGGCGGCACCGATTCCGCTTGCCCCGCCCGTCACCACCGCCACCAAACCGTCGAATGTACTGAGCTTCGAGCCCGATGTGCCTTGCGAAGTCATATCTCATCCTCGAGTGGTCTGCCCGGTCGATCCATGGTCAGGTTATGTCGATGGCAACGAGCCACTTGTGTGTCACATTCGCTTGAAGTCGTTGGTGCGGCATGACTTGGCCGCGTGGCTGACGCGGTGGGCTGGTCGGTCCATCCGAGCTCAGTGCGATTCACGGGACACCTTGTCGCCGCTCGAACCGATCAGGAAGTCGAGGTCGACCCCGGTGTCGGCGCCCATCACGTGGTCCACATACAGCTTCTCCCAACCCCGGAGCGGTTTCGCGAACCCGGCGATGGTGGCCGCATCAGGGGCGCGGGTGGCCAATTCCTCGGCCGGGATGTCGATGTCGAGACGGCGATTGGGAACGTCGAGGATGATGTGGTCCCCGGTGCGAACCAGGGCCAGTGGGCCGCCGGCTGCGGCTTCAGGTGCCACGTGCAGAACGACGGTGCCGTAGGCGGTTCCGCTCATCCGCCCGTCGCAGACCCGGACCATGTCCCGCACTCCCTGCTCCAGCAGCTTGGTCGGTAGCGGCATGTTCGCCACTTCCGGCATCCCCGGGTAGCCCTTGGGTCCGCAGCCACGCAACACCAGCACCGAATCTGCGTCGACATCGAGATCGGGGTCGTCGATCCGAGCGTGGAAGTCCTCGATGGTGTCGAACACCACCGCCCGACCCCGATGCGTCAACAGCCCAGGCGTCGCCGCCGCTGGTTTGATCACGGCCCCCGCAGGGGCGAGATTCCCGTACAGCACAGCGATCCCAGCATCCGCCTGCAACGGGGCGGCCCGGCTGCGGATGACCTCGGCGTCCCAGATCGGAGCGTCATCCAGATACGACACCAACGGCTTCCCGGTGACTGTCAACGCCTCCGGGTCCAGCAGATCGCGCACCTCACGAAGCACCGCCAGAAACCCCCCGGCACGGTAGAGGTCGTCCATCAGGAACCGACCCGCCGGCAACAGATCCACCAGCAACGGCACCCCCGCCCCCGTCCGGTCGAAATCATCCAGCGTCAAAGGGATCCCGAGCCGACCGGCGATGGCCAGCAGATGCACCACCGCATTCGTCGACCCGCCGATCGCAGCCAGGGCCACGATCGCGTTCAGGAAAGATCCGCGGGTCAGGAACGTGCTCGGCCGGCGCTGATCCTTTACCATCTGCACCGCGAGACGCCCTGTCTGGTGGGACATCTCGAGCAGCCGAGCATCTGGAGCAGGCGTCCCGGCCAGACCCGGCATGATGGTGCCCAGCGCCTCCGCGACCAGCGCCATCGTCGACGCCGTACCCATGGTGTTGCAATGACCCTTGCTGCGGATCATCGACGACTCCGACCGCAGAAACGCCTGATTCGACAGGGACCCCGCCCGCACCTCCTCCGACAGCTTCCACACATCGGTGCCGCACCCCAGCGGCACCCCGCGGAACGTCCCCGTCAACATCGGCCCGCCCGGGATGACAACAGCCGGCAGGTCCACCGACGCCGCAGCCATCAGCAACGCCGGGATCGTCTTGTCACAGCCACCCAGCAGTACAACCCCATCGATCGGGTTCGCCCGAAGCATCTCCTCGGTCGCCATCGCCGCCATGTTCCGCCACAACATCGCCGTAGGCCGAACCTGCGTCTCCCCCAACGACACCACCGGCAGGTTCAACGGCACCCCGCCGGCCGCCCAGACGCCCTGTTTCACACTCTCCGCGACCTCATCGAGGTGCATGTTGCAAGGAGTCAGATCCGAGGCGGTGTTCGCGATCGCGATCTGCGGACGCTCGCCGTCGAACGCGTCCGACGGCAGCCCGCGGCGCATCCACGCCCGGTGGATGTACACATTGCGGTCATCACCGGCGTACCACTGCGAGCTGCGCTGCCCGATCATCCACCCTACTTCCATTCTTTGAATATTTATGGTGACTATTTGGAATCACCCTAATACTTCGCCTGTTGCTTGTCGGGCACGCTGTCTCGCCGTAGGTGGTCGATGAAACCCCATAAAGGGCAGCGGTTCTAGAAGATCTGGCCGGCGGGTTCGTTATCGGCCTGGGAGCCGATCACCACGCACAAGAACCACAAAGCGCCAATCCTGTTCGCTCGACAGCTTCGAGGCAAGCCCCCGTGAATGTAGCGAAGGAACGGTCAACCAGTTCCTTGATGGGAAATCAGAAAGTGACAGCTCGCCGAGTGCCTCCGTTTCGACTGTTTCTGCATGTGCGGATTCCGTTGGTGCGACTTCGAGTGGCCCCGGGTCGAAGCGATTCAAACCCCTGCGGCCCGACAATGATTCAAACCCTCTACCGCCAATAGCGCAGTAACCATCAAGCGGAGGATGGCAGCCCATCCGGGGCCAGCGACCTGCGCATCACCACGCGGGGCCACCGGTCCAGGCCGCGAGCTGTCTCCGCGCGCCGAACGGCACGAAGATCCGCACCCAGTTCGTCGACGGGTACGACCCGAAATCCCAACCGTTGGTAGTAGGGGCCGTTCCATGGAACGTCGGCGTACGTGGTCAGTGTCAATGCCGCCATGCCGTGCTGCTGCGCCCATGCCGCCGCAACGTCCACCAAGGATTCGCCGATCCGGCGGTGGGCGCAATTGGGGTGCACCGATACCTGCTCGATATGAGCATCACCATCCACGACGTCAACCAGCAGGTACGCGACCGGCTTGTCAGCGTGGTCCGTGCTCACCCAGGCCCGTCCGTCCTGTGCAAATGCAGCCAGCACGGCAAGGGTCGGTGGGGCGTCATCGGCCACTTCCCCCATCCCAAGCTCCCGGAACGGGGCTCCAGCGGCTCGTTCCACATCCTGCAGTTCCGGTAGGTCGTCGTCGCGAGCTGATCGAATCATCTTTGCTGTGTAGCGGATCAAGCTCCCAGCCGCAATCGCCGCAGCTTCCCGTTATCAGCTGCCGTCCGGAACTAGTTTGCACTCATGGCATTTCATGTTGTGACGACAGCCCCCGCCCCGGAGGCGGTTGGCCGACTATTGCGGGGCCTCCCAGAGTGGTTCGGTGTCGAAAGCTCCATCGCCGAATACGTGGAGGCAGCCAGGACATTGCCCACCTTGCTGGCCGTCGACACCGAAGGAGAAGCTGTCGGTGTGCTGTTGCATCAGCGACACTTTGCCGAGGCTGCCGAGATCCACTTGATGGCCGTGGCCCAAACCTGGCACCGACGCGGGATAGGTACCGCTCTGGTTGCCGCGGTCGAAGCCGCCGTACGTGCCGACGGCGCTCTGCTGTTGAGCGTCAAGACGCTTGGACCTTCCCGGCCCGACCGGGGTTACGAGCAGACCCGGCGCTTCTACCGGGCCCGCGGATTCCTTCCGCTGGAAGAACTGCACGGTCTGTGGGAGGACAACCCGTGTTTGATCATGGTCAAACCGCTCTGAGCAACGCTTATCGTCGATCCTGCATTCAGCGGCGAGACGTCGAGCTCGACAGGCGCCGGCTCGCAAGCCGCGCTCTATCGCGGATGCTCGATCGTGGTGACCACGGCATCAGCCCGGCAACAGTGTCAGGCTGCCGCAGTACATGCATTCGCAGCCGGCGGCCGGAGCCGTCGCGCTGGTCCCGGTCCGCGAGCATTTTCCGGTCTCAGGGACGGGTGAGCAGAGCCGCTAGTCCTGTCGCGGTCGGCTCTCCCCGTCGTCCACCGGGCCAATGGTGGACGGCGACGAGGGCGCCCGGTCGCAGCCTGTGGATTGAGTGGCTGCGCCCTCCGCGGCGGTCGTGCCGGCTGGCGCCAGGTGCAGCAGCAACGTATTGATCACGACGAGGACGAGGAACCCAGCGGCAAGCCGCGGGTGGCCGGTGGCGCGCAGGGCCAGGGCCGCTGCGCCCAAGAAGACCACGGTCACCACGGGAGCCAGTACCGGGGAGGAGAACGGGGCGCGAGGGGAGGCGATCAGGCCCCACACGAGGGCAGCGGTCAAGACGGCCCCCACGGCCAAGGCCACGCTCGTCGAGGTCCTGGCGCCGGCATGAAAGGCCCACATGCCGAAGGCGGCTAAGGCGGCTAGTTCCAGCCCGAAGGCCAGCGCCAGGCTCGGCCACAGGTAGACCGGGGCGTTCACCGGTGCTCCGCCGCGGTCTTGATCGCGCCCAGCCACCCGGTCAGATCTTTGTCGAGCCTGGCGCTGCTGTAGAACAGCGTGAGCAGCGGTCCTGTCATCGACTCCGCGCTTTCCAGCCAGGTTCCGCCGCCGGGGGTTGCGTGCAGCAGGTGACGGTGCACCGCCCGGGCGCCGAACGACACCCCCGTCCAGGTCAGCTCGTGGTCGATGTTCACGACGGCGAACCGGGATGTGATGCGAGCGCGTCCGCTGACCCACGTGAACGGGGCATCGACGGCGACACCGGCGGGTAGTTGGACGTCGGAGATCGCCGGGTCGACGGCCGGCCAGTTGGCGACTGCGCTGAGCGTCTCCCACACCCGCCGCGGCGGCGCGTCGACGTAAACCGAGCCGGTGGCAGCGATCTGCGCCTGTTCATCGGTGCGGCCGTGCTTGGCATATTCCTCGTGCAGGGCCGTGAGCGCGGGTCCTCGGTACAGCAGACGTAACGACATGGAACCAACCTTTCGTGAACGCTGTTCTCGACTCGGGTCACTGTGCCCTGCCCATCCGTCTCTGGCAAGAACACCGTTCGCGAGTCGGTCTACTGTTCTTCGTCGTGGCATACTGGCTCACATGAGTGCTCCTCGAACGGCGCGGGCACGGGCCCGCGTTTTGCTGACTCGCGAGATCCTTGACGCAGCTCGTCGCCAGTTGGTCACCGACGGGGCCGACCGACTGTCGCTGCGCGCAGTGGCCCGAGAACTGGAGATGGCGCCGTCCGGGCTCTACCGGTACTTCGCGAGTCGCGACGAGCTATTGACCGCCCTCATCATCGGGGCCTACGACGCGCTGGGCGATCAAGCCGAACGTGCCCTCACCGAATCCCATGACGGCGATCACCGCGACCGGTGGCGCACCATCTGCAAATCTGTGCGCGCCTGGGCCATGGCGCACCCTCACGAGTACGCCCTGGTCTACGGGTCTCCCGTTCCGGACTATCGCGCGCCAGCCGACACCATCGTCCCGGCCACCCGCGTCTACATGCTCCTGCTGGGCGTCGTCGGTGACAGCGCCCATGCTGGACAGCTGACCCAGCCGCCCACCGGAGCGCCACTGCCGACAACCCTGACCGAGGACGCCACGACCCTGCTGTCCACCTTGAACGTTCCCGACCTCACCCCCGCCGTCCTGCTCCGAGCCATCACCGCCTGGACCCAGGTCCTCGGCGTCATCAGCCAAGAACTGTTCGGTCACCTCGAAGGCGCCTTCCGTGACAACACCGAGTTCTTCGACCACACCGTCGAACTCATGGCCGACCTCGTCGGACTCACACCCCAACGGTGACCAAGGTCGGGAACGTCGGCGGCTGAAGTGGTCCCGACCGGATCGGCTGACGGAACGCCCTTTGCGGTAGGAGCCCCCCTCGGGCATGCTGGCGCGTCGATGCCGTCTGCAGGACGTAAACGGTTCGTTCCGTCGGAGTAGGAGGCGTGGGGGTGGCTCACATACAGATCGATCAATCCAATGCTGCCCAGCTCTCGGCTTGGGATGGGCAGGACGGTTCGTATTGGGCGGCCAGGGCTGACCGGTTCGACGAGGGAGTAGCCGCCTACCTGGAGCCGTTCTTTGTGGCCGCGGCAATTGAGCCGCAGGACTGGCAGCCAACGCAGTCCAATCCCTGGATGTTCTTCGGATCTGATGTCGACGATGCCGGCGAGTTCAACAAAGGCCAGTTCGCCTGGATGTTGGACAATCTGGACGAGCGGTCCAGAATCAAGGCCATCGACACCCTGCGGGCCGCCCTGGCAGGCCATCTCACCGACGACGGCATCTGCTACGACTCGTGCACCTGGCTGATCGAAGCGACGGCCGCTTCGTA
>JBPCPG010000323.1:0-4223 GCA_050999445.1 Nakamurella sp.
GTGTCGGTGACCAGCGTCGCTACCGGCGATACTGGCACCTGCTCCGTCGAGGTCGGCGGCTACTTCACGTGCACTCCGAAGGACGAAAATCCACTGGTGGTCCGGCTGACCGTCTTTGTCGACCCGCTCCTGGCCGGTGGCGCCCTTGACACGCTCACGCTGCCGATGCCCGGCGTCGGCACGCCACTTTCCGTGTCGTTCAAGTCTGTGGTCGTGGTCAACAGCGGCGGCTACGCCTCGATCAGCGCCGGCACGAGCGGCCTGGTCGCCGGCACGACGAGGGTGCTCACGTTGGTCGGCAAGCCGGTGGCCAGCGTGGCAGATCCCGGAGTGGTGTCGCTGCGCAATGACCTCGGAAGCGGCGTGAGCATCTTCGGGGTTTCGCCGACTTCCGCGGCTGAATGCGACGTCGGAGAGGTACTGACACAATGTCGGCCACTGGCGCTCGGTCGAGTGACGACCTGGCGACTCATCATCAAGGTCGCCACGATGGTCGAGCCCGGAAAGATCACCTCACCCACCGTGACCTTGCCGAACAAGGTCAGCCTCACCACCGTCGCAGGCCCTGGAACCGACTTCACGATTTATCCCGCCCCCAGTAGCTGTGGAACCCCTGCGACCTTGGACAACCCTGACTTCGAGCGACCCTCGGTCACCGACGGAGGAGGGAAATTCGTTCGCAACGGCACCGCAGGTCTGGGTTGGCGGACCACGGCTAAGGACGGGTTCATCGAGTTCTGGCGCAGGACAGCGCCTCCCGCGCACAGCGGCGTTCAATTCGTCGAACTCAATGCGAATTACGTCGGCGCGTTGTATCAAGATGTCGTAACTGTTCCGGGTCAGGTGATGCACTGGAGCATTTGGCACCGTGGACGAGCGTGGCCGAAATCCTCGGGCATCGACACCATGGAGGTACAAATCGGTGTGCCTGGAGACGTACTCGTGCCGGACGTTCCTGACCACCCGACCAATCTTCAGCATCCCAGTTGGATTTCAGACGGGTCGGGCGCCTGGGCGCAACACACTGGCACCTACGTTGTGCCCGCTGGGCAAACAAGAACTCGTTTTCAGTTCGCCGCGGTGTCAACGGCGTCGGGCAGTGAAACCATCGGCAACTTCCTCGACGACATCACCTTCAGCACGACCCCTTGCCTGACCGCGACGACGACCATCACCACGGGTGCGACCGGCGGCCAGGCTGTGCATCCCGGCGACACCCTGCACGTCCGGACCGACGTGCGGAACGTGGGCGGGGACGCTGCCTCGGTCGTCGTCGTCCAGACCGCCGTTCCGGCGAGCACGACCTACGTGCCGGGCAGCCGCCGGGAAGCGAGCACCGACCTCGAGGCCGGATCATCGACGGAACTGTCTTTCGATGTGAGAGTCGATGCCGACGTCCCGGACGGGTCGTTGATCACCGCCGGCGCGGCCGTGACGTACCGATGGAACCTTGTACCGAGCAGCTTGCACTCGTACTCCGCAGCCGCTGTGATCGAAGTGTCGGCCGGCGGAGGCTGACCCACTCCTCGCATCAGCCGGCCCCTTCGAGCCAGCATGAACCTCACATGCGCGCCCGTAGACTTGGCCGGTGAATCTGATCGACCGCGTCCGCGAAGTACTGCCTCCCAAGCATCGGGAGCTGGCGAAGTTCATCGTCGTCGGTGGTTCGTCGTGGGTGATCGACACCGGGCTGTTTCTGGTGCTCTCGCACACCGTGCTCGACGGCAAGCCGATCACCTCGAAATTCATCTCGGTGCTGGTCGCGACGATCGTGAGCTACATCCTCAATCGCGAGTGGTCGTTCAGCAATCGGGGCGGCCGCGAGCGGCACCACGAGGCGATGTTGTTCTTCCTGTTCAATGCGATTGCACTGGGCTTGAACCTGGTGCCGCTGTGGTTGAGTCACTATGTTTTCGACATCAATCCGTTGCACTACGCCAGGTTCACCGTCACCGTCGTCGACTTCATCGCCGCCAACATCGTCGGCACGCTGCTGGCCATGGCCTTCCGTTACTGGGCCTATCGCCGATGGGTTTTCCCGGACGAACTTGTCGCCGAAGGCCGAACTCCGCCCGGCGAACCGGAATTCGACGTCCCCAATCCCCGTTGATCGGCAGCAAACTGAACCGGCCGCTCAGACCGGAGTAACCCCATGCCGCCGCCGGGAAAAGGATCTGTCCTTGGTCGCCGCGATGCGAAGCCTGTCGATCAACTCGCCGCGCAGCTCTTCCGGCTCCACCATGGCATCCACCACCAACTCGGCCGCCAGGTGCACGATGTCGATATCCTGCTCGTACTCGGCGCGCAACCCAGCGACATAATCCGATCGCTGCCGGTCGTCCTCGATGGCGGCGATCTTGTTGGCGTACACCGCATTGACGGCGGCATCCGCGCCCATCACGGCGATCTTCGCGGTAGGCAGCGCGATGGTGGCATCAGGATCGAACCCGGGGCCGGCCATCGCGTAGAGACCCGCCCCGTAGGCCTTCCGGACCACCACGCAGAACTTGGGAACGGTGGCCTCGGAAACGGCAGTGATCATCTTCGCTCCGTGGCGAATGATTCCCTGCCGCTCGACGGCAGCGCCCACCATGAACCCCGGCACGTCCGCGAGGAAGATCAGCGGAATGTTGAACGCGTCACACAGTTGGATGAAATGCGTTGCCTTGTCGGCAGAGTCGACGAAGAGCACGCCACCTTTGAACATCGAGTTGTTGCCGACGATCCCCACCACACCCCCGTCGAGACGGCCCAGGCACACCAGCAACTCCTTGGCCCAACCCGGGTGGATCTCGAACATCGACCCGGCATCGAGCAGTCCCTTGGCATACCGGCGCATGTCGAACGCCTGCCGCTCCGATTCCGGCACCAGCGCACGCAGGTCACCTGGCCCAGGTCCGACGTCACGGGCCGTCGCGGGGGGTAGTTCGGTGGAGTTGGCCGGAAAGTAGCTCAGATATCGGGACACCGACTCGATCGCATCCTGCTCGGTGTCCACCAACAGGTGCCCGACGCCGGACACGGTGGTGTGCATCTTCGCGCCGCCCATCTCTTCCAGCGTGGTCTTCTCGCCGGTCACCATCTCGACCATCCGGTCGCTGCCCAGATACATCGACGCGTTGCCGGCCACCATCACCACCAGGTCGCAGAAGGCCGGAATGTAGGCGCCGCCCGCTGCACTCGGCCCGAACAGCGCGCACACCTGCGGTATCGCGCCCGACGCCCGCACCTGGGTGTGAAAGATCTTGCCGGCACCGCGGCGGCCGGGGAACAGGTCGACCTGATCCGTGATGCGCGCCCCGGCGGAATCCACCAGGTAGACCATGGGAATGCCGACTGCATAAGCCTTCTCGATGATTCGGATGATTTTCTCGACGGTCCTGGCCCCCCACGAGCCGGCCTTGACCGTCGAGTCGTTCGCCATCAGCGCGATCGGCCGTCCCCCGACGGTCGCCGTTCCGGTGATCACCCCGTCGGCCGGCAGGAACTCGGCGAGTGCGTTGGCCAATTGGCCGTCCTCACGGAAACTTTCCGGGTCCACCAGGAGGTCCACTCGCTTGCGGGCGAAGAGCTTTCCCTTCGCTGCATTCGCCTCGTGATACCGGGCCGCGCCGCCTGAATCGATATGGTGCCGAAGGGCGGACAAATCAGTGGCGGGCGGTTCGGTCGGGCGCTGATCCATGGGCCCAACGTTAGGTGATCCGCCGTTCACCGGCCCATCCGACTGACCGCCCAAGTCACCGGGCCTTCACCGGACTGCTCGGTGGCGGAGGTTTGCTCGATTGACTACCGCCGCGGGGTCGGCGGAAACTCCCCCGGCCGCTCCTGCGGATCGCCGTACTGCGCCGGGTAATTCTGCGTCGGATAGCTCTGGGTTTGGTGATCCTGCATCGGACGACTCTGTGCACGATCGCGTTCCTCCGGCTCGTTCCGCTCCGTCGACCGGGCCCGCTGCGGCGCGCGCCCTTCCCGGCCCGGCACGCCGTCGGAGTTCACGCGGTAACGGTTCCGATCGTCCATGATCAGCTGGTTGAGGGTGGCCTGCACCTTGGGCAACGACGCGACGTTCTCGAATTCCAGTGGCTGATCCGCAGCCGACTCGACTATCAACGATCCGAAGCCGAGCAGCCGGCCCCAGAACGACACCGACGTTTCCATGTTCTGGATGTGCCCCAGGGGAATCTGGTGCTCGCGACGGTGCAGAATTCCGGTGCGGAAAAAAA
>JBPCPG010000356.1:0-2722 GCA_050999445.1 Nakamurella sp.
CCGAGCGTGTCGTAGTTGATCTTGACGGTGGCGCCGAAGTCGATGAGCCGCTCGATGGCCAGCCGCTCGGTTGCGCCGATGTAGGTGGTGGTGATGACCCGCAGCGGCACGCCGCGTTCCCGGAGCCGCTCCAGCTCTGCGGAGATCACCCGAATCCCCTGCCATTTGAGGAAGGCGCAGAGCAGGTCTACGCCGTCGGCGGTGTCCAGCTCTGACCGCAATTCGGATCCGAACGAGGGCTCGCCATGAGCGTTGGTGAGCAGCGCGGTATCTGAGAGCGGCGTGCTGGGCCGCACGGTTGACATGGCAACGACGCCGGGGGCCGGCGGTCTGGACAACGAGAGCAGCTGGCGAACGTTGCCGTCGACCGCGTCGTCTGGCAGCTGCAGGACACTGAGCAGCTGGTTGACCAGATCGATCCGAACCTGCTCGTTGGAGGTGGACGACAACCGCCGCACCACAGCGTCACGGACGTGACGGGCCAGCACCGCCGGCTGCTCAGCCTCGTCGACGCCGCCGACATCGGCGACCAGGCCGGTGATCAGGCTCAGCGCACGGGAGGAGTTCGTCGTGATGAGGCTTTCGTAGAGGCCCTCTTCCATGCCGGCGGTGGCCTCCATTCTGGCGAGCCGAGCCCCGCGTGGGCGGCCCTCAATGTCATCCGCTGTGCATCCTAATGGTGAACGTCATCGTTTCCGCTGGGCGACTGCCGAGCCCGACCGGGTCCATGACCTGGCCACGCCGGGCCACGTTGGCTGATCCACAACGTGCCGACGTGCAGGGTGCCGCCGTCGACCTCGACGTCGATCTCGACCGGGGCGTTGCTGCCGGGTCCTGTCACGACGGTGGCCGGACCCGGTGCGGCAATGCCTCGTTGGACCGGAGCCGGCCGACATCGGTGGTGTAAGGGTCCGATGCGGCGACCACATCGCGCAGGACGCCGAGGATGTTCAGAACGCGGAACATGTTTTCGCTGGACGCGTTGCCGGTGCCCTGTTCGATGGACCGGAGCGTGTTGCGGGAGATGCCGGCGCGTTCGGCGACCTGCTCGGCGGTGAGGCGCTGCAGTTTCCGCCAGGTGACGCGTCATCGATCCTAAGAATCGGTGCCGCCGTCCCGTCCAACTGCGTATCTGGCACCGCCTAAATGTCCGCGGCTCAACCCTTATGGGTCTTGTAAGCCCATCCGGTCACGACGGTAAGCACCGAGAGCCTCCGCAAGACAACCCGCCAGTCGGGCGGCGGACTCGCTGTCGGCCAGCTGCACGCGGTAGGAGCGTCGCCCGGAGGTGGGGATGGCGACGTCGGAGCCGTGTTCGCCCCCCGCCAGCACACCCGGCTCCAGATGCCCAAATGGCAGGGTGAACACCTCCCAGCGCGGACGAAAACCTCCCGACGTGCGGGCGGCGATGAACTTGCGATCCGTCACCAGGACGACCACCCCGCCCTGCATCAAGGCCCTTCCATCGGCCTCACCGACCATGTCAGCTGGTTGGCGGAGCCACAGCGCCTCGTCGGATTCCAGGTACTGGATGACTGCGGCGCGTTCACCCTTGGCGGCCTTCGCCCGGCCCAGGACGTCGTCGTACCCGTCGGCTCCAGTGCGCTTCGACACCACGATCGCTTCCCATCCGATGGCCGCGAATCAGCAGCCTGCTCCTGTTGACTGTCATCTTGCAGGATCGAGCAAGGGTGGCTCTCTCGGAGTCGGCGCTAGCACAGATCGCACATCTCGGCCTGCTATGAATGCTGTCAACAAATTCCGACCGTCCGGCCAGGCTTCGAGGCCGGCATCGACATTGATGTGACCCAGAGCGCCGACGTCGACGGAGGCGACCTGCCACCGTTCGGCGTACTGGCGCGCCTGTTTCGGGGCGCAATATGGATCATTCCGGCTGTAGAGCATCACGCCGGGCACGCCGATCGGGCCGAGCGCCAGCGGGACGAAGCTCGGTGCCGCGGACGCCGGAAAATGGCTGCCGCCGTATCGGGCGGCGCAACCAGGAACACACCGGCGACCCGATTCGGGTCGCGGGACAGCCATTCTGCGGCAGCGTGACACTCAAGGCTGTGCGCGACCACCAACAGCTCCGCCGCCGGCCCGGACCCGGCAGCGGCGTCGAGCGCGACGCACCAGGCGTCGATGTCGGGTTCATCCCACGAGGCTGGCGCTATCCGGGTCGCTCGCTCGCCGAAATCGGCCTCCCACCTGGACTGCCAATGGTCCGGCCCGGACCCGTTGATACCCGGCACCATGATCACCTTCATCGGGACATCCTGGCAGACGGTATTCCGACCTCGAACGATGAGTAGCTCGCCGTCCTGACGAATCGCGCTGGGGGAGAAAATCGAAGTCAGGACAATCTCTGGTGTTGGCACCGCGGGCCCTTTGGGCCCGCAGGCGACCAGCGGAATCCCAGATCAACCGATCACGGTTGCGCATGCTTGGGCAAGGTGAGGATTTCTGCTCCGTCATGAGTGATGGCGATGGTGTGCTCACTGTGGGCTGTGCGGCAGCCTGTCGCGCTTCGCAGGGTCCAGCCGTCGGCATCGGTGATGAGGTCGGCGGTGTCGGCCATCACCCACGGCTCCAGTGCCAGCAGCAGTCCGGGGCGCAGCTTGTACCCGCGGCCGGGCCTGCCGATGTTCGACACGTGCGGGTCCTGGTGCATCGTTGATCCGACGCCGTGACCGCCGAACTCGGTGTTGATCGGATATCCCGC
>JBPCPG010000083.1:0-16404 GCA_050999445.1 Nakamurella sp.
TTTGACACGCTCGCGTTTGTACGCCGAATATTGTTGCGGGGCAGATAGTTTCGGTGTGTGAGGGATGAGAGTGAGACCCGTGAGGAACCGGCTGCGGGCCGGTTATCGGATCACCTGTCGCTGGGCGTGATCGCCCGGATCTACCGGCGGGATCAGGTCGATGATGCGGTGGCCCGTTCGGGCCGTCGGGAGAAGCGGCAGCGGCTGCTCCCGGCGCGGCTGGTGGTGTACTACGTGATCGCGTTGGCCTTGTTCTTCGGCGAGGCCTACGAGGAAGTCATGCGCAAGATGGTCGGTGGCCTCAAGTTCGTCTCGGCGTGGGAGAAGGCGTGGAAGGTGCCGACCTCCTCGGCGTTGTGTCAAGCCCGCAAGCGTCTGGGCGAGGCCCCGGTCAAGGAGCTGTTCGACCAGGTCTGCCAGCCGTTGGCCACGCCGTCCACGATCGGCGCGTTTCACCACGGGTGGCGGTTGATGGCCATCGATGGTCTCGTGTGGGACATACCCGACACCGCGGCGAACCTGGCCCAGTACCGCCGGCCGCCCTCACGCACCGGCCAGGGCGGCGCGTTCCCGCAGGTCCGGATGGTCGCCCTCGGTGAAGCCGGCACCCACGCGATCGTCGCCGCCGAGATCGGCCCGATCACCACCGGAGAGCGGGAGCTGGCCCAAGGATGCCTGTTCGCGCTCGAGCCCGGCATGCTGGTCTGCTTCGACCGCGGCTTCTACTCTTTCGACTTCTACCGCACCGTGACCGGCACCGGCGCGGACGTGATCTTCCGCCTGTCCAAGACAATGAAACTTCCGGTCCTTGAACGCCTCCCCGACGATTCATACCTATCCGCGATCACCCCCGCCGGGATCAAGACCCCCACCGTGCTGGCCGACGCGAAGGCGATGGCCGCCACCGGCAACGCCGTGATCGTGCGAGCCGTGGAGTACGCGGTCACCGACCGGCCCGACGCGCCCACCTATCGGGTGATCACCTCCATCCTGGACTGGCGCCAGATGCTCTCCGGTGAGATTGCAGCCGCCTACCAGCACCGGTGGGAGATCGAGATCTCCTTCGACGAAATCGAAACCCACCAAACCGGCCACTCAAGGGTCCTACGATCCAAGTCCCCCGACATGGTCCGCCAGGAACTCTGGGGCATCCTGCTGGCCCACTACGCCATCCGAGCCCTGATGGTGCAAGCCGCCGACGACAACGACATCGACCCCGACCGATTATCGTTCCTCAACGCACTGCGGGTCATCCGCCGCGAAGCCGACGGCTCCGCGGACTTTCCCCCCTCACCAACAAACTGACGCCGCCGACCGTGTCACCGACGAAATCCTGCGCCACCGCCTCACACGCCGACACCGCTCCTACCCACGAGTGATCAAACGTTACGGCCCCTGCTACCGACCCATCAAACGAGCACACCACCAACAGATCAAACACGACGGACCCGGTCACATCGAGATCCGCGCCGCATAACTGAACGGTATTGGGGCTAGCGGTGGCTCAGTGCCCTGGCACCAGCTATCGGCCCTCATCGGCCCCTATCGGCGCACCTGTGGGCCCTATCGGCTCCGGAGCAGCGCGAGGAGAGCCTCGCCGTCCGGCACTCCCAGGCCGGTGCAGGCGTCCCATCCGTTGCCCGCGTCGTACTGGCCATTGCTGCCGTCGGTGATGTCGCGGAAGCCAGGCTGCACCACGCCGGCAGCGACGCCCGCGTAGAGCGCCGGCTGCAGTAGGCCCAGCGGGTGGCCCAATGCTTGGACCAGCCGGGCGGCCAGCGCCGCCCAGAGCGGCGACACCGCGCTGGTTCCGCCGATGACCTGCTCGCTGCCGTCCACCCGGACCTGATACCCGGTGTGCGGATCGGCGTCGCCGGAGACGTCCGGAACTCCCCTGCCATGCCCACCGCCGGCACGAGCCGGAACACCGGCACCGGTCTGCCAACCGGGGCGCGCGAACTTGCTGCTGACGCCCCCGCCGGTGGCTCCTCGTCCGACGCCGTTGTTCCAGACGGTTTCGCTCGAGACCGCTCCGGTGGTGGTATCGGCGAGCAGGCTGGTACCTCCGCACGCCAACGCGTGCGGGCTCGACGCCGGGAAGTCGCAATGGGCCTTGTTGTCCGTCGCGCGATCGGTGCTGCCGTCGTCGCCGGCCGCCGCGGTCACCGTCACGCCCAGAATCGCGGCGTCCGCAAACGCGGCGTCCATCGCGTTACGGGCCTGCGCTGTCCATCCGTCCTCGTTCTGACCCCAGCTGATGCTGATTGCAGCCGGCGCGGGTTCGGCATGGGCGGCCTCGGAGACGGCATCGAGGAAGCCCGCATCAGTATTGGGTGCGAAGTAGACGAGGATGTCGGCGCGAGGCGCCAACGCGCCCACCACCTCGATGTCCAACAGGACTTCGCCGTCGGCACCGGACGGATCAGCTCCAGGTTGATTCTGGGCCCCGTCGACGCCGACGGCGGCCACCTTCGGGCCCGGCGTGATCCCCAGCCCGGTGAAGTAGGTGTCCAGATCCGCCTGGCCGAATCCGCCGCCGAGCTCGATGATCGCCACCGTCTGCCCGGAGCCGTCCGTACCTGCCGGGAACTTGTAGATCTTTCCGAGGTCAACCGGGGTGTAGCTGATCGAGACCGCCCTTGCCCTGGCCACCTGCAACCGGGTGCGGGCCTGCGGTCGGTCGTCCAACCCCAGCACCGCGACGATCACGTCGTGCAGGTCGCCCGGAAGTGTCAGTTCGCCCTGGCGTTGGCGATACTCGACCTGATTGCCGGTGAGCGGGTCCGGCGCCTGCACCACATCGAGGTTGGTGCCGAACAACGCCTGCAACGTGGTGGCAGAGCCTGAGATCCGCATCCGTCGCGATGCGGCATCCACCGACAACACCTGCGCGCCGGCCGCCGTCATCGCCGCGGACACGGCATCGACGTCGGCCTGGGCGGCGCCATACTTCTCGGCCAGTTCGACCCTGCTGATCGGCGATGGGAGGTCCTGCGGAAGCTCATTTCGGCGCCGCAGCACGACCGTCACCTCGAGGACGTCACCACCGGCGACCTCGCCGACCTTCTTCGCGCCGGGAACCGGCCCGCGATCGCTGCCGGGAACGGTTCGCCGCTCAACGGACTGGGCTGTCAAATGCGCTGGCTCTTTTGTCATGTCCCTATGGTGCTCCGGCACACCGACACTGATACATCCGGCTCGTCCCAGCCCGTCATCAATCCTTCGAGAGCCGTGCAGGCCGGCCGTACGGTCAGGGCGGTCAGATTTCTTCCGGAACGCTCTCGGTTCCACCCGTCAACGTCGTCAGGATGCTGTCCAACTCGTCCGGCCGGACCAACACCTCCCGGGCCTTGGAGCCCTCGGACGGACCGACGATGCTTCTCGTCTCCATCAGATCCATCAATCGGCCGGCCTTGGCGAAACCGACCCGCAACTTGCGCTGCAGCATCGAGGTGGAACCGAGTTGAGAGGTGACCACCAGGGTGATCGCCTCGATCAGTTCGTCGAGGTCCCCGCCGATGTCCGGATCGACGTTCTTCGACGGATCCGGCTTGGCCGCCGTGACGTTCTCGGCGTACTCGGGCTCGGCCTGGGTCTTGGCGAACGCGACGACCTCGGCGATCTCCTCGTCACTGACATACGCGCCCTGGATCCGGATGGCATTGCGGACGCCCATCGGCAGGTACAGCCCGTCACCCATGCCGCTGAGCTTCTCCGCGCCGGGCTGGTCGAGGATGACCCGGGAATCGGTCAACGACGAGGTCGCGAAGGCCAGGCGCGACGGGACGTTCGTCTTGATCAGACCGGTCACCACATCCACGGAGGGCCGCTGTGTTGCCAACACCAGGTGAATCCCGGCAGCCCTGGCCTTCTGGGTGATCCGGACGATCGCGTCCTCGACGTCCCGCGGAGCAGTCATCATCAGATCGGCGAGTTCGTCGATGATGCCCAGGATGTAGGGGTACGGGCGGTAGATCCGTTCCGAGCCGGGCGGGGCCACGATCTGCCCGGACAACACCTTTTTGTTGAAATCGTCGACGTGCCGAACACCGTGCGCGAGCATGTCCGTGTACCGCTGTTCCATCTCCTCCACCAGCCAGGCGAGGGCGGCCGCGGCCTTCTTCGGGTTGGTGATGATGGGCGTGATGAGGTGCGGAATGCCTTCGTAGGGGGTGAGTTCGACCATCTTCGGGTCGATCAGCACCATCCGGACCTCGGCCGGACTGGCCCGCTGCAGCAGAGAAACGAGCATGGAGTTGACGAAGGACGACTTGCCTGAGCCGGTCGCGCCGGCCACGAGCAGGTGCGGCGTCTTGGCCAGATTTGCGCTGACGAACTTGCCCTCGACGTCCTTGCCGAGTCCGATCACCAGCGGATGCTGGTCCTTGCGGGATTCCGGATCGGCCAGCACGTCACCGAGCCGGACCATCTCACGGTCGGTGTTGGGCACCTCGATCCCGACGGCCGACTTTCCCGGGATCGGTGCGAGGAGCCGGACGTGTTCAGAGGCAACGGCGTAGGCGATGTTGCGGGTCAGCCGGGTGATCGCCTCGACCTTCACCCCGGGGCCGACTTCGACCTCGTACCGGGTGACGGTCGGGCCGCGGGTGAAACCGGTGACGGCCGCATCGATCCGGAACTCGTCCAGTACTCGGGAGATCCGTTCGATCACCTCATCGTTGGCCGCGGATCGCTGCTTGGGCGGGGCGCCGAGCTTCAGGATGGTCGACGGCGGCAGCTGGTAGGTGCCATCCACTGCCGTGTCCAACCTCAACTGGGCCGGTTCCGACCCGGGTGGCGAGGTCGGCGACGGAGCCGGGGACTGCATGGTCGCCGGCTTGAGTACCCGCGACCGGGTACGGGCGGGTAGCTCCTCGGTCGGCGCGGTCGCCGCCACGAGTCCGGGAGCAACCAGCGGCGCCGCATCCACGGTCGCGTCCGCTTTGGCCTCGGCTGCCTGACGGCGTTTGGACGGCCGGCGAAGCCTGGTGGTCGCGGACAGATCGACGTCCTCGTCGAGGCGGACCTGGCTGCCTACCCGGTAGTCGTCGGCCGCATCCCCGTCGGTGAAGCCGTCATCGTGGTTCTCATGGCCGTTCCCGCTGCCGTTCTCGTTGTTTGCTCGACCGTCCCCGCGGTCCCCGCGGAGCCGATCGACCCGGCGGAATCCGCTGGAGAACGCAGCCGGTACATCGCGGAGTGCGGTGCCGGTCAGCAGCAGCAGGCCGAACACAGCCAGCAGCAGCAGCAGGATCACGGCGGGCGCGGCGGTGAGGCCCCGATACAGCGGGGTACCGACCAACCAGCCGACGGCACCTCCCGCCGACATCCGCGCGGTCGTCGAATCGGGCGCACCGTGCAGCGCCGAGACATTGACCACCTGGAAGATGCCCGTCACGGCCACCGTCAGCGCAACACCGCCGACCACCCGACGGGCGCGATGTTCGCGATCGCCCTTAGTGCGCATCAGGACCGCGGCAGCAGTGACCAGGAGCGCTGGAAGCACCAGGCCGGGAGTTCCAAATAGGACCCTGACCGCGTGGTTCACTCCGGCGCCGACCGGCCCTGCCGCGCGAAACCAGGAACCGATCGCGCAGACGACGGCCAGCGCCACCAGGCCGAGCGCCAGGCCGTCCCGGCGGTGGGCCGAGTCGATGTCACGCGCCGCGACAGCGCCGCGCCCGAATGCCCTCACCGTGCCTCCGATACCGCGTGCGCACAGCCGCCAGATCGCGATGAGTCCTCGCCCAAGACCCCGAACCGATCTGGAGAGCGCCGAGGGCCGCGAAACTGTGGCGGTGGCACGTTGCGCAGGTGGTTTCCGAGCCGGCCCCGAGGACCGACCGGTCCCCGCCCGGCCGGCTGCGCGTGCGCGGCCTGCGCCGGGTCTGGGTGTCGCCTTCGCGCTTCGCGCGGGTGTGGATCCAGCGTTCCGTACGGGCGTGGAACCGGAGCTCCGCGCCGGGGCGGATCGTGCGGACGCCGCCGGCTGCCCCGAATCAGCATTGGACCGGGATGCACCAGCGCCGCTGCTGCTCCCTGAACGCGGACGCGGTGAAGCAGAGGTCTTTCCGGCCATGCTGACCAAGCTAGTCGCTCCAGTCACTTCCGTCCCAGTTGCCACACCGTTCGGCCATCATCGATCCCTGGTTGGCCGCCTGCGACCCAGCCGGCACCGGAGTTGACTGCGACACCGGACGGCCGGCGCGGAGGTCGACCAACCAGGCGCCGTATTTCGGTTTTTCAGCGGCACCGCAGCGTTCTATGGTGCCCGTATGACCTTCCTGCGACCGATCACTCTGCCCGGGAACATCGTCACCCTGGAACCGCTGTCCGTCGATCACCAGAACGGCTTGATCGCGGCTGCGCAGGACGGGGAGCTCTGGAACCTCTGGTACACCTCCGTGCCCCGACCGGAGAACATGGGCGCGGAGATCGACCGCCGACTCGCGCAGCAGGCAACCGGCTCCATGCTGCCGTTCACCGCCCGCCGCTCGTCGGACGCGAAGATCATCGGAATGACGACGTTTCTGAACGTGGACGCGGTGAACCGTCGAGTGGAGATCGGGTCGACCTGGAATGCCAGTTCGGCGCAGCGCACCGGTACCAATGCCGAGAGCAAACTTCTGCTGCTGACGCATGCGTTCGAAACGCTCGAGTGCATCGCGGTGGAATTCCGAACCCACTGGATGAACCACCAGTCCCGCGCCGCCATCTCGCGGTTGGGCGCCAAGCAGGACGGCGTGCTGCGCAGCCACGTCCGGGCGAGCGACGGAACCCTACGCGACACCGTCGTCTTCTCGATCATCGCCGTCGAATGGCCTGCCGTCCGCAGCGAGCTACGCCGACGCCTCGCCAGCCACAGTGAGCACCAGTGAGCCGTCGGGGTCGACCGGAATTTCCGTGACGGCGACGACCGCGGCGACCGGCAGCGCCGCATACAGGTGCGGAAACAATTCGGCGCCGCCGCCGGTGTTCTCGGCCACCACCGGATGGTCGAGCAGCGCCGGGTCGACGGTCAACAGCACGACCGCGCGCTCCGGGTTGCGCCAGAACCGTTGCGCCACACCCGCCAGCTGACCGAGATAGGAGAAGTGGAGAAATCCCTCCGACTCCAACGTCATTCCGCGGCCGGAGATCCGATAGGAACCGACGGTGATGGCCGCATCCCAGTCATCTGCGAAGGTCAGGTGGTAGATCAACATTCGCTCCGCGTGAGTGAGGGGAAGGCTCCACCAGGGATGAGACGACGCCGACGGTCAGAGCGCGAGTACGGTCGGCACGATCATCGGCCGTCGTCGGTAGACATTGTCGACCCAGCGGCCGACCACCCGGCGCACCGACTGCGCCACGCGGTGCGGATCGATCACACCGTCCGCCTCCAACTGCGCCAACTCGGCCTCCACCAGCGGTACGACCTTGGCCAGCGCATTCGGATCGTCCGAGAAACCGCGCCCGGAGATGGTGGGTGAGGCGACCGCGCGGCCGGTGTGCGCGTCGATGGCCACCGTGATGGCGATGAACCCGCCCTCGCCCAGGATCAACCGGTCCGACAGCGTGTTCTCGCCGACGTCGCCGACGGCGGCGCCGTCGACATAGACCATGCCGACGTCGATGTGGCCGGAGATCCGGGCGCGGCCGTCGATCAGGTCGACGACCGTGCCGTTGGGCGCCAGCACCACTCGCTCCGGCGGTACCCCGGTGAGCACGGCCAACCGAGTCTGGGCCCGTAGATGGCGCCATTCACCGTGCACCGGAATCACGTTCTTCGGGCGCACCGCGTTGTAGAGGTAGAGCAGCTCTCCGGCCGAGGCGTGGCCGGAGACGTGCACCTTGGCGATGCCCTGGTGCACCACCTTCACGTTGGCGCGCGCCAACTCGTTGATGACAGTGAACACGCTGGTCTCGTTGCCGGGGATCATCGAACTCGCCAGGATCACCGTGTCGCCCTGGATGAGGTTCACCTGCCGGTGCTCTCCCCGTGACATCCGGGACAGTGCCGACAGCGGTTCTCCCTGCGACCCGGTGGAGATGAGCAGCACCTGCTCCGGGGGCAGTTCCAGAACCTTGTCCAGTGAGCGCACCAAACCGTCCGGAACGTTCAGCAGCCCGAGTTCCTGCGCGATCTGCATGTTGCGGACCATCGAACGGCCGACGAATGCCACCTTGCGGCCGTGATTCTGCGCGGCGTCGAGCATCTGCTGCACGCGGTGCACGTGAGAGGCGAAACTTGCGACGATGACCCGCTGCTTCGCCGACCGGATGTAGTTGTCCATGACCGGGCCGATCTCGCGTTCGGGTGCAACAAATCCCGGAACCTCCGCGTTGGTGGAGTCGACCAGGAAGAGGTCCACTCCCTCGTCGCCCAACTTCGAGAACCCGCCGAGATCGGTGAGCCGTCCATCCAGTGGCAGTTGGTCGAGCTTGATGTCCCCGGAGTGCAGAACGGTGCCCGCCGGGGTCCGGATTCCGATGGCCAACGCGTCCGGAATGGAGTGGTTGACCGCAAAGAATTCCAGATCCCAGGCTCCAGCCTTGCGCCGTTCACCCTCCACCACCACTTCCAGCTTCGGGCTGATGTGGTGCTCCCGGCACTTGGCGGCGATCAGGGCCAGCGAGAATTTCGCTCCGATGACGGGCAGGTCCTTGCGGAGCCGGAGCAGCCACGGCAGTGCGCCGATGTGGTCCTCGTGCCCGTGCGTGATGACCACCGCATCGATGTCGTCGACCCGGTCCTCGACCAGACGCAGGTCGGGCAGGATCAGGTCGACACCGGGCTGTGCCTCCTCGGGGAACAGCACACCACAATCAACCACCAGCAACCGGCCGTCGTATTCATAGACCGTCATGTTGCGGCCGATCTCGCCGATGCCGCCGAGGGCCACCACCCGCAGGCCACCCTTGGGCAGGCGCGGCGGCGGAATGGCTTTGGACGTTGCCGTCATTTCAAATTACCGATTTCTTCGAGATCACGCGCTATTTGCGCTGTTTGGTCGGAAGTGGCCGGGATTTGTGGGAGGCGGGGATCCCCCACCTCCATACCGGCCAGCCGCAATGCGGCCTTGGCGAACACCAGGCCGGCTCCGCCTCCGGTTCGGGACATGGCCAGTTGAGCCGGCAACAGTGCTTCGTGGATGCTGCGGGCCCTGGTGTAGTCGCCGGCCTCTGCGGCATCGACCAACGCCCGGACGTGCGGGCCCACCACGTGGGAGATGATGCTGACGACCCCGACGGCGCCCACGCTCATCCAGGGCAGCGTGATCGGGTCGTCGCCGGAGTAGAACGCCAGGTCGGAGTTGGCGATCACCTGCGAGCCGGCATGGAAATCGCCCTTGGCGTCCTTCACTGCGGTGATCCTCGGGTGCTCGGCCAACCGCAGCAGCGTTTCCGGAGCAATCGCGACCACCGTCCGCGGCGGAACGTCGTACAGCATCACCGGCAGGCCGGACGCGTCGGCGACTGCGGCGAAATGCGCCAGCAGACCGTCCTGCTGCGGCCGTGAATAGAACGGCGTCACCACGAGAGTGCCGTGTGCACCGGCCTTCTCGGCTTCCTTCGCCAGCCGGACCGAGTGCGCCGTGTCGTAGGTGCCGACGCCGGCCACCACGGTCACCCGATCTCCAACCGCCTCCACCACCGCCCGGATGACGGCGGACTTCTCCGCATCGGAGGTCGTCGGGGATTCGCCGGTGGTGCCGTTCAGAACCAGCCCGTCGTGTCCCTGGTCCGCCAATCGGACGGCGAGCGCCGCCGTGGCTTCGAGATCGAGCTCGCCGCCGGGAGTGAACGGGGTGACCATTGCGGCCAGCACCGTTCCGAACGGTCGACCGTCCCTGCCTGCCGGACCGGCGATCAGCTTCGTCATACAGCAAAACTTACCGTCCCGGAGGCTTCGCCTCTCCCGCCCGCACCGCGGCGACGTCCGCCGGGTTGCCCTCGAACTCGATGCGTACCGCCGTTCTGCCCGTCAGCCACAGCAGAATCTCGCCTACTCCGCCGTGCACCACGATCCCGGCGGCGGCTCCCACGATGTCGAGGTTCTCGGCCGGAACCAGTACCAGGGGCCGGTCTCGCTGGTGCGGTTCATCGGTCAACCGAGCCGTCACCGGCATACCGGTCTTGTTCAGTGCCCGCAGGACGAACGACGACGTCACCATCCGGATCACCTCCTCGCGCGTTCCCTCGTCAAGCGGCCGGGGTTGCCAGTCCGGTTGCCCACGGCGAACGTCCTCGTGGTGGATGAACAGCTCCATCCCGTTGGCCTTCGCGTCGAGCGAGCCCCAGGAGAAGGGGCTGTACGCGGGCGGCCCCGACCGGAACAGCTCCACCTGCCGTGCCCAGGTGCGGCGTCGATAGCCGGCCGAGACTCGGGCGGTCCAACCGGCCAACGGCTTGATGAAGATGCCCAGGACTGCGTCCAGGCGCCGTTCCCGCACCAACAGGTGGGCCAGCAGGTCGCCGGTTTCCCAACCGTCGCACAAGGTCGGCTGGTCCGGTCCCAGTGTGCCGAGAAGGTCGGCGAGGGCTGCACGTTCCGTGCGGGCGAGAGTCACCCCCGCACCGTACCGACCAATCAGGCGTCGGCGACCAGTGGCGAGGCCGCAAGTTCGGTGCCGTCGGTGAGCTCGCTGATCCGGAAGTCGGCGAAGACGTGCGGCGCCAAACCCTGCAGTTGGCGTAGAACACCCACGGCCAGAGTGCGAATCTCCACATCGGCTGCCTCGGTCGCACGCATTCCGATGAAATGTCGCCACGCCCGATAGTTGCCGGACATGACCAGCGCAGTCTCGGATGCGGCCGGCAGCAGTCCGGCGGCAAGCTGTCGGGCCTGCTTACGGGCGACGGTCCCGTCCGGAGCGTGTTCGGCCGCGGACTCCAGCGCGGCCAGCAGGTCCGCGTGAGCGGCCGCGGCGGCATCGACAGCCACCTGGAATCGTCGATGCAACGGGGAATCCGCGAGTACTGACGGCGGCTCGACCACCGACGAGCCGCCCACCGGAAGGAATCTCGGCGACAATTCCGAGTACGAGAAGTGCCGGTGCCGAAGAAGTTCGTGAGTGACTGCGCGCGAGATCCCGGTCAGATAGAACGTGGCGGTACTGTGCTCCAGCACCGACAGGTGCCCGACCTGCAGAATGTGCCGGAGATACCCCGCGTTGGTCGCGGTCGCCGGATTCGGGCGATCCCAGGATTGATAACATGCCCGGCCGGCGAACTCGGCCAGTGCCTGTCCACCACCGGCATCGGTTTCGAACGGCACATCCGCCGGCGGCAAGAACTCGGTTCGGGCAATCAGTCGGATCCGGAGCCTGGACGATTCGGACGAAACTGCGGCGGCCATCACGTCCGAACCATCTCACGGAATCGCTGCGCGCTCACCGCTCCGGGACTCGGACCGGGTGAGTTCCCCGCTCCCGCGGCGATCGACCCAGCGGCGATCGGCCCAGCGGCGCTCAGAACGCCTGACGTTGTGCAGTCGGGAACCCGGCGCAGGCCTTGCCGCCAAATCTGACGTCGTCCGTGGTTGCACGGCGTCAGAAGTGGTGTCATAGTGGTGTCATGGACCTCACTCCCTACATCCGCAATCTGCGCGAGGATCTCCTCGCCGCAGCCGCAATCGGCGACGAGGAAGTTCGTCGCGCGGCCGCCCTCCTCGGCGCGGCGATCGAACCGGCAGGCCGGCTCGCCATCATGAATGCGCTATCCGATCTGGCCGCCGAGGTCACCGAAGCGCTCGATCGGCACGTGGTCGAGATCCGGGTCGACGGCCGGGATGTTCGGGTATCCGTCTCGGACCGGCCAGGTACGACGAGTGACAACACCGATCCCGCAGAAGACGCCCCCGGCACCGGCTTCCTGGGCCATCACCTGCACGCCGACGACCTCCGCCGCGCCATGCAGGAGGCCGGCGGTGAGCTCTCCCGGACCACCGTCCGCCTTTTCAACGATCTGAAGTCGCAGGCCGAGCAGGCCGCTTCCGATCAGGGCGTCTCGCTGAACACCTACATCTCCCGAGCGGTGTCAGATTCGGTCCGAGGTGCGGCTCCGCAGGGACGCGGCGGCAAGCGCGGACGTGATGCCGACGGCGGACGGCCGGGCCGGACCGTCACCGGATTCATCAAGGGCTGACGCCACCGGTTGACGACACCGTGGTCGCGTTCGGAGACCGACCGCGCCGAGAACTGGAAGTAGCGGCGAACCCGCCACATCCTGATCGACATTCCCTGATCGACACTACCGCGACCCACCACCTTCAGAGGACGCCATGCATACCTTCCTGACACCAGAACCCATCACCCTCGAGATCCGGAATGCCTCCGGGAACATCCAGATCGTCCTGTCCGACACTGCGACGACCACGGTCGACATCGCGGCGGGGACGAGCCATCCGCTCGGTTTTCTCGACGACGTCATGAGCGCCCTGGGCGTCGGCCGGGCAGGTGGCCGCGGCGTGCGACGATTCGAAGCCATGGTGCGTGGTCGTTCGTTCGGCCACCGTGGTGACCTGTTCGGCGAGCACCCGGAAACCGACAGCGACGACGTGCCAGTCGATTTCGTACCGGCCGACGTCACCGATCTGGTTCGCGTCGAGCACCGTGCCGGCGAGAACCCCACCGTCATCGTCGATACTGATCCGGCACGCGATGGCTGGCGGGCCTCGTTCCAGATCACGGTCACCGCACCGGTCGGCACGAACGTCAGGGTCCATTCCCAGTCGAGCGACGTCACCACGACCGGTCAGGCCCAACTGCTCGATGTCCGCACCGCGTCCGGTGACGTCAAGCTCGACGAGGTAAAGGGAAAAGCGTTGCTGCAGACCGCATCTGGTGACGTCACACTCGCTGTGGCCGGCGCCGAGGTTGACATTCGCACTGCGTCCGGGAACGTCTCGGTCGGCCCGGTCGGCGGCGATGCGCTGATCCACACCACCTCCGGCGACATCCAGCTGGGCGCCGTGGGTGGCAACATCAACGCCCGCAGCGTGTCCGGCGACGTTCGGGTGGGCGATGCGGTGAGCGGTCAGGCGGAAGTCAGTGCGGTCTCCGGCGACGTGGAGATCGGCGTGCACGCCGGGTCGTTGGCCTCGATCAATCTCTCGACGGTCAGCGGCACCACGGACACCGACTTCACCGTCAGTGGGGATGCGCCCGACGGTGACGCGCCAGTGCTGGAGATCACCGTCAAGACGACGTCAGGGGACATCCGCCTGCGCCGCGCCGCCTGAGAACCACACTCTGGTTCACCCTCGCGGCTCGACTCCCCCCGGGCGCGCCCTGCCCCGTTAGTCCGCTGTCGTCAGGGCAGCCGCAGGGCCGCGCCGCCGCGCCTCGGGTCCGCAGCCGGGCCGGCGTGGGACGCGGCCGCCACTCCCCCGAAGTACGGCCGGGGTCCGGGCCACAGCACCAGGTGCTCGCCGGCCGACTCCAGCCCGGCGAGCACCTCGGCGGGGAATCCTGGTTCCAGATGGACGAACTCTCCGGTCGCCGACAGGCGAGGCGCAGACACCGCCTCGGCAGCATCGCGCCCCTCGACCAGGACGCCGGCCAGAACTTGCAACAGTGCGTGCCGGATCCGGCTGCCGCCGGCGGCCCCACCGGCGAATTGCAGCCGACCGCCCGCGTCGGTGACGACGCACGGAACCATCATCGACGGCATCCGCTGACCCGGGATCAGCGCCCCACGTAGCAGTTCACCCTCCCCGAGCATGGAATTGCTGTGCACGCCGCCCACCCAGATTCCAGCGCCCAGGCCGAGTGAATGTGTTGCTGCGCAAACATTACCCTGGGTATCGACCGCCACGACACTGGTCGTCTCCGACCGCCGGGCCGGCATCCGCGACACGTCGATCAACGCCCGCGCCCGGTCCAGACCACCGAGGCGCACTGCCGGGAGATCCAGAGCTGCTGCAGTGGCGCCGAAGCGGTCCAAATCGTTGTCCCGGACGTGCAGCGTGTCCGGTCCGAACGGCACTCGTAGCGGCGTCTGCTCCAGCACCCGGTACGCCGCCATGTCCCGCAGCGACAGCGCGCCCCCATCGGCTCGGACCGCATCCACCATGGCGCGACCGTGATCGCCGGTCGCCAATTCGTTCGGGCCGTTCACGGCGAGTGCGTCCAGGGTGTCCGCCAGGCCAGGGTGGTGCAGCTTCTCACCGGCCCGCAACAACCGCCGGCCGCGGGCTCCGTCGGGAACCGAATAGCTTTCGGTTCCGGCCCCGAGCAGCATCGCGGGCGCCACTTCCGGCAACAGGTCCGCATGTGCTTGCGAAAAGACAACCCCGCGCCGGGCGAGTTCTCTTGCCGGCCTGACCAGCTCGGCCCAAGGCAGCCGGCCGAACCGGCGATTCAATTCCGCTGCGCCCCAGGGCGTGCCCCCTACTGCGACGGTCGGACCGCCGATGGAATACGGAACGGGCACGGTTCCGAAGGTGATCGAGATGTGCCGCGGTTCCTGCGCAACGGTGCCGTCGAGACCGGGTACCGAAACGAAGAAGTCGAGACACCTGACCACGCCCGATTCGGCCTCGTACAAAGTGGCGAACCCGCCGCCGCCCAGCCCGCAGAAGATGGTCTCCGACACCGAACCCGCCAAGATCATCGCGGCGGCGCTGTCGGCGGCCGAGCCCCCCGCGGCCAGCACCGCCGCCCCGGCCGCAGCCGTTGCCGGATGCCCGGCTGCGACACCCGCGGGCATTCTGATCACCGCATGAGGTTACCCAGGGGCTCTGCAGCAGCCTGCCGCGTGAGATTCCGGTTGCGGCGGCACGGCATGGACGCAGCAAGGTACGGCAGCGTCACCGGGCCAGTGCGGCACGAAGGTGCGCGGCCAGGTCACCCCGATCGACGACGACGACGTCGCCGAGTTCGAGCCACCGTGCCATCCGCCGCAATTCGCCAGCGGCCGCGGCTGCGACCGCGGCGGGTTCCTCCGCGGGCTCACACCACGCCGCCTGGACCAGTAGGTCGCCGCCGGCCCTGTCCGCCTTGAGATCGAACCGCCCTACCAACCGATCGTCGACCATCAAGGGGAACACGTAGTAGCCGTGGATCCGCTTTTCGGCCGGCGTGTAGATCTCGATGCGATAGCGGAATCCGAACAACCGCTCGGTTCGGGCGCGCTCCCAGATCAGCGGGTCGAACGGGCACAGCAGAGCCCGACCACCGACCTTGCGCGGCGACCTCGCATCCTTGTGCAGATAGGCGACATCCCGCCAGCCCCGCACCTGTACCGGAAGAACGGTCCCTTCCTCCGCCAGCTCCGCCAGCGCACGCTTGGCATCATCGTTGCGGATCCGGTAGTAGTCGGCGAGGTCACCGACCGTCCCGATTCCGTGGGACTTCGCCGAGAGGGCGATCAGGGCGCGCTTCGCGTCCGCCTCGGACGGCGTCGGAACCGCCGCGATCGCCGGTGGCAGAACGCGCTCCATCAGGTCGTAGACCCGCTCGAAGCCCCGCCGGTGGGCGGTCGCGATCGCGCCAACCGAGAACAGGTACTCACAGGCCGTCTTGGTCGCCGACCACTCCCACCAACCCGGCCTGCCACGCCCCGGTGCCTCGAGCCGTTTCTCGATCTCGCCCGCGGACACCGGGCCCGACTCCCGGACCACGGCCAGGACGTCCTCGAGGAACCGCGGGTGCTCGGCCCGCAGCTTCACCGCGCTCGACCACGGCCCGTCGACGAACCGCTGTTGCCGCCAGCGGAGCAGCGGCTGGATCTCGACCGGAACCAGGGACGCCTCGTGCGCCCAGGTTTCGAGCAGCAGTCGGTCGGCGGCCTTGCGCGGCCAGGCGGCACCGGCGAGCAGACTCGCCGGATACTCACCGAGCCTGGCGAACAGGGGCAGGAAGTGCGCTCTGGCAAGCACATTGACCGAGTCGATCTGCAGCAGACCGATGCGGTCGACCATCCGTCGAAGATGACCACGGTTGTACAGCGCCGGCTGCACCGGGAGCGGCCGGTCCAGCCCCTGAGCCGCGATCGCGATGCGGCGCGCCTGAGCTGCGCTCAACCCGGGCAGCGCCGCGGTCCGGATCGTGGCACGGACGCGGCCTGACCGGCCTGGCGTGGGCACGCTGGGAACGGTCATCGAAGGACATGCTGCCAGGCACCACCGACAGCCGCTTCCAGCCGGCCCGGCCGGCGCCACCGGCAACAACGCAGGTGGCGGTCGGACGACCTCGTCGGGCAAGATCACCACCACACCGGAACGAGCAGGACAGGGGCGCTGATGGGCTCGCACGAGCGTTGGACCGCGCTGCTGGATATTCTCGGCCGGGATGGCCGGCTGGAGGTGGCCCTTGCCGCAGCCGAGCTGTGCGTCTCACCGGCCACCATTCGGCGCGACCTGGATCAGTTGGCCGGCCAGCAACTACTGAGCCGGACCAGGGGCGGGGCGGCGCCGGC
>JBPCPG010000133.1:0-5771 GCA_050999445.1 Nakamurella sp.
GCCGCAGGTGCACAACGCTCCACCCTGCCGGATGATCATGTGACCCAGTTCGCCTGCGCCGCCGTGGGATCCGGTGAAGGGCCGACCGTCCAGGATCAGGCCCCCGCCGATCCCGGTGCCCATCCACGGTCCCAGCACGTTGCGGACGCCGAGGGCCGCGCCGGCCACCCACTCACCCAGCAGACCGACGTTGGCATCGTTGCCCAGAGCAATGAGCAGATCGATTCGTGATCCCAACTCTTCGACGAGATCGACGTGCTCGTGCCAGTTCTCCAGATTGGGAACGGTCAGTACCTGGCCCTGATCGACCACACCGGGTATGCCCACCTCGATGTTGGTGCCGCCCACGTCGACACCGGCGACAAGCAAGTCCTGACTCATCTATGCACCCTCATCATGTGAAGTGTTAACTGGATCTTTCCGGTGAAGCAGAATCCGCCGGCAGCCGTACCCATCACGTCGCGGGCATGGCCATCCGTGCGGTCGTCCAGACAGGGTCGCGGACAGAGTTCCGCGGCAGTGTCACCGTAGTTGCTACTCACGGCGCGGCCGGCGCAGCGCCAGCCACTCAAAAGTCGGTCCGCCGTGTCGCCCTGGTGGGGATCGACCTCTGCGGTAATCAAATTGAATCAACTGCCGATGACACCGGCAACCGGCACGCAACGCAACGCCTTCGCCCGCCCGCCAGCCAGAGCCCTTTGTCAGTCGAACAACGAAAGTTGACTTTGCTCGTCCGCGAAAGTTGATCGGGCCCACCCCGAGTTGATGCGGGCAAGTCGCTCCACGGCGGCGCTTCGTTGCTTCAGTGGTACATCGACGTAGATGGCAGTGGTGGCCAGGGATTCATGGCCCATAAGCTCTTTGATGACCCGGGAGTCGACGCCGGCCTCCCGGAGTGCGGAGCCGAACCAGTGTCGTAGAGCGTGGGGGGTGCCGGGGATGGCGGCGTAGCTGGTTGGCTTCAAGGTCTTTGATCTGGCTGTCGGGGATCTTGATGCCCTACTCGTAGGTTCCGAGGTCGAGTTCGGCATCGACGATCAGTGCGGTGGTTGTCGTGGTGGCGCTGATGGTTTCGATGACGACTTTGTGTGAGGTCAGGGGCCGGGCGCGCCAGTTACGGCTGATCGCAGAAAACAACCTATATCCGATTTTGTTCCACTTCGAGGTGCCGGGCGGCAGGTGGCAGACGGTGATCGCCAGGCCGGTCTCGGCGGCCAGGACGGCGAGTTCGGTTTTCCACAGCCGCAGCCGCGACCCGTTGGACCCGCCTGAATCGGCGGTGATCAACAATTTGCCGGCGTCGGGATAGGTCCTGGCGCCCAGGGTGTTCCACCACCGGTGGATCGATTCGACGGCAAATTGGCTGGTGTCGGCGTCAGTGCCGACGTTCACCCACCCGGTGTTGGCGGCGATGTCGTACACCCCGTACGGCGCGACCTTCCCCAGTCTTGTCGACGAAGTCGGGACGTTGGCGTCCGTGGGCTGGCCTTGCGGTTCCCAGGCTCGGCGGCGTCGACATCTCGAGGATCGTCGGGGGGCCGGCGTGGGTTCACCTGCTCGCACTCTGATTGGCATGCAGAAACCCGACGGTGACCACCGCGGGATCCGTGCAATGAGCTTGTCTCCAGCCGCAGCCGCAGCCGCAGCCGCAGCCGCACGCCGCGCGGCCGCCGCCGATACGCCGGAGTGCTGCGGATAGCCATCACGGCGGCCGGCGCGATCGCGGGCTGGTTGCCTCGGGGCGCCGCGCGCCGCGCGGAACGGACCAGCCGAATACAAATTTTCGTCGCAGCGCCCACCTATGACGTTCTGGAAGCTGTCGTTTTCGATCACCGCCGCACCATGGCGCCCACGGCGGCGCTGGGCGGTTCAGGTCCGGGTGCCGTTGCGCGGGTTCCCGCCGTCCCGTCCAGCGGCGTCGTACCGCTCGTACAGGACAACCGGGTGGCTGGTCCACCGGGCCTCGTCGAAGTCACCCGGCGACGAGCCGCACGCCGGCGTAGGCGACACCTGCGACCAGGATCCATGACGCCAGGGCCAGCAGCAGCGACCGGCTCCCCGTCCGCACGAGCCTGCCGAGGTGGATGCCGGTCCCCAACCCGAACAGGGCGGCAGTCAGCAGGTACCCCTGCACAGTGGTGACGCCGTGGACCACGGCAGCCGAAAGCCCCCCCGTGCTGGTCACCGCGATGGCGGCCAGGAATCCGGCGACGAACAGCGGGACAAGTGGAGGCCGGCGGCCGGAAGCGCCAGGAACGGGCTGGGCAGCGCCCCGTCGGCGCGCGGCGACGGCGACCCCGGCGACCAGCGGGGCAAGCAGAACCACTCGAGTCAGCTTGACCACGACTGCTTCGGTGAGAGAACCGGGAACCCGGTGCGCGGTGGCGACGGTCTGCCCGATGTCGTGGACGCTGGCGCCGACCCAACTGCCGAAGGCCGCCGGACCGAGCGCGAGCGGTTCCCGCAGCGCTGGCAGCAGGAAGATCGCGATGCTGCCGCAAAGGGTTACCAGTGCGACGGCCACTGCGGTGTCCTCGTCGTCGCCGTCGGCGACCTCGCGCATGGCCGCGACGGCCGAGGCGCCGCAGATGGAGAAGCCGGTCGCGATCAGCAGCGACCTGGCCGGAGAGAGCCCCAGCAGCCGGCCCATCAGACGGGTACCGGCGAACGTGATGGTCACGGTCGCCACCACGACCGCCAGCCCACCGACCCCGATGTCAAGCAGTTGCGGCAGCCCGAGTTGCAGACCCAGCAGGACGACCGCGATCCGCAGCAATCGGTGGGCGGCGTAGTGGGTGCCCGCGTGCACAACCGGGCGGTGCAAACCGACGTTGACCACCAGCGCTCCGAGTATGACTGCAACGGTGGAAGCGTTGAGGGACGGCACCAATCGGGCCACTCCGGTGGCTGCCGCCGTGGCCAGTGCCACGAGCAGGAGTCCGGGCAGAGCTGCGCGGGCGGGCAACGGGTTGAACGAGTTAACCCAGCGTCCAGCGGCTCCGGTGCGACAGTTGCCCCGGTCGGCCGCACAGTCCGGACGGCACCGGCTGGTGGTGCGGACGATTTCCGGACTGTCGGGCGGGACGGGCGTCTGGTGGTGGTTCAGGTGCCTGGGCATGGGACCCCCTTCGCCTCGATCCTGGGCCCGGCCAGCGCGCGGCGCTAGCGGTCCTGTGGTGATGCACCCATCAGCGATCCTTATGGCCGGTCATAGGCTTGATCGATGACTGTCAGCTCCGCCGCCACCGCCCTGTCCCGGGTTCCGGACCTGGATTCGCTGGAGCTGCTGCTGCAGGTGGCGGCGACCGGCAGCTTGGGCCGTGCCGCCGCCGCGCACGGGATCAGCCAGCCGGCGGTCAGCGCTCGAATCGCCGGCATGGAGACGTTGGTGGGATTTCCGCTCGTCGAGCGTTCCGCGCGCGGATCGCGGCTGACGCCGCAGGGTGCCCTGTTGGCGGACTGGGCGCGGGACGTGCTGCACGCGGCGTCCGGGCTGGCCGCCGGAATCGCTTCACTGCGCGCCGACCGCAATGCGCGGCTGCGGGTGGCCGCCAGCCTGACCGTCGCGGAGTACCTCGTCCCGCGCTGGCTGGTCCGGTTCGCCGCCGAGCACCCGCGGACGGCGGTCAGCCTGGACGCGGTGAACTCCGCGGCCGTGGAGCAGGCAGTGCTGGCGGGCGCCGCCGACATCGGCTTCGTCGAAGGTCCGCTGGTCGCCGCGGAGCTGGACAGTGCGGTGGTCGCGGTCGATCAGCTAGTGGTTGTAGTGTCGCCCAGCCATCCGTGGGCGCGCCGGCGCCGCCCGCTGACCGGGGACGAGCTGGCCCGGACCAGGCTGGTGCACCGTGAGCCGGCTTCGGGGACCCGGACGGCCCTGGAGGCCGCGCTCGCCGGCTCCGGTGAGCTGGCCGCCCCGGTGATGGAGCTGTCGACGGCCAGTGCCGTGCGATCGGCGGTTGCCGCGGGAGCTGGACCGGCAGTGCTCAGCACGATGGCCGTCCAGGACGACCTGGCGGCTCGTCGGCTGGTCAGGGTGCCAGTGACAGGGGTAGATCTGAGCCGCCGGCTCCGCGCTGTCTGGCCGCACGGTCAACGGCCGACCGGCCCTGCTCGCGACCTGCTGGCGATCGCCGGGTGGCAGAAGCGGTGACCACGGTGTGCCTACCGACAGAACAGTGGTCCCATGACGCTGGCAGAAAAGGATCGCCTAGTGTCCCGTGCCCGAGATCCGTTTTAAGGTCGTCAACGTTGGGGGGAAGTGCATTTGGAAGCGGGAGTGGGCCGCCAGCCACGTTTTCACGATCGGGCTTTTGTGCGTGCTGAGCGGCGGTCCACGTGGCGAGTCGGTCGACGGTCGTGCCGACCTTCCGGCCAGAGCATCGTGTGGGTGATGAACTTCTGGGACCCTTGGTTCGTGTTCTGTGTATGAGCGACCGGGCGACCCACGAGCAGTTGCTCGATGAGCTGCACCGGGAGTGTGCCCCGATGCTTGCTCTGTACGCGCTTCGGCTGACCTCCGGCGACACCCACCGGGCGGAGGAAGCGGTGCAGGAAGCCTTCTCCCGCGCCTGGGGGCATCCGGAGGTGTTCGATCCCTCCAGAGGCTCGGCACGCGCCTGGTTGGTCACGGTGGTCCGGAACATCCTGATCGATGAGTCCCGGACGCCTCGTGTCCGGCGGATGGTCGACGACTCGGAGCTGGCCGACCGTCCGGCACCGTTGGATGAGATCGACCGGATGTTGACGGTGACTTTGCTGGGTGATGCGTTGGCTTCGCTCGCCGAACCCCACCGCCTGATCATCGTGCGCTGCTACTACGGCGGCACCCCGTTGGTCGACCTGGCCCGGGAATTGGGTGTTCCACTCGGCACGGCGAAGTCCCGGCTGTTCTACGGTTTGCGCGCGCTGCGCGCGGCCTTGCAGGAACGGGGGCTGCAGACGTGAGTGCCGTCGAGAACGTGCGGTGCCTGGACAGCGCGGCGTATGTCCTGGGCGTGCTGCCGGCGGGCGATCGCGCCGCGTTCGCCGAGCATCTGCCCGGCTGCCGGGACTGCCAGGGTCACATCGGTGAGTTTGCCGGCCTGCTGCCCCTGCTGGAACTGCCGGTACCGTCGCCGGCACTGAAATCGGTCGGCGCCGGTCCCGCTGCGACGAAGGTTGCTTCGGGCGCCGGTGGGAAGCGCTTCGTGGGGCAACGGTCGGTGCGGTGGGCCGCCGGATTGTTGGTGGCTGCCGCCGTCGCCTTGGGACTCTTCGCCGTCACGCGGCTGGACAACCCGTCAACCGCTACGCCGGTGGCAGCTACGCCCGCGGCCGCAGCTGCCCCGTTAATCCGGTCTTTCCCCGGCCTGGGCGCGTCCAGCGTCCGCGTGAGTGCCAGTGCGGCGGCGACAGGAAGTGCAGTGAGCGTGTTGTGTTCCGGTGCGCTGGATCAGTCGGGCACTCACGGCTCTGGCGCCCGGTTGGTGTCGTTGTGGGTGTGGACCCGGAGCGGGGATCAGGTGGAGGTCACTGCATGGACAGACATGCAGGGTTCGACGACGATCGCCGGTCGCAGCACCGTCGCCCCCGCCGATATCGCTGTGTTCGAACTCCGCGGGACATCCGGTGAACCGATCTCCAGGGTGACCGTCTGACCACATGGCCGTCCGACCACTTGACCGTCTGACCCCGGGATTCGTTGTCCGGTTGATCTTGTTGGTGCGCTCCGTTGTTTCCCGATAGGAAGGTTTCTTCGATGTTCTCTTCACCACGATGGGTACTCGCGGCCG
>JBPCPG010000149.1:0-16918 GCA_050999445.1 Nakamurella sp.
TGGCCGAACGTCTCGGCATCGTCCTGACCGGCGCCGACCAGGACCGCGTCACCGGCACGATGCCCGTGCAGGGCAACCGGCAGCCATTCGGATTACTGCACGGCGGCGCCAGCGCCGCCCTCGCCGAGACGTTGGGTTCGATTCATGCGGTTCTGGTCGCCGGCCCCGGAGCGACGGCCGTCGGCATCGAATTGAGCTGCTCACACCACCGGTCCGCCAAGGATGGAACCGTTACCGGCGTTTCTACCGCTCTGCAGGTGGGCCGGACCCTGGCGTCCTTCGACATCGTGCTGCGCGACGATATCGGCCGTCGCATCTGCACCGCCCGGCTCTCCTGCCTGCTGCGACCCCAGCGGGAAACTCGGTCGCCGAGCTGAGCTTTCCGACGGTCCGGTCAGGAAGCGATTTCCTCGCCAAGGTAGGCCGCCCGCACCCGGTCGTCGGCGAGGAGCTCCCGGCCGGTACCGGCGAGCACGATCTCACCCGTTTCCAGCACATAGCCGCGGTTGGCCAGCGCCAATGCCTGGGCGGCGTTCTGCTCGACCAGCAGCACGGTCGCGCCCTCGTTGTTGATCTCCCTGACGATGTCGAAGATCTGCTTGACGATCAGCGGGGCCAGACCCATCGACGGCTCGTCCAACAGCAGCAGTCGCGGCTTGCCCATCAGGGCACGGCCGATCGCGAGCATCTGCTGCTCGCCGCCGGACAGGGTGCCGGCCTGCTGCTTGTAGCGCTCCTGCAGACGTGGGAACAGATCGAGGACGTGGGCGAGCACCTTCTCGTCCGGCCTCTTGAACCGGAATGCCCCCATCTCGAGGTTCTCGGCCACTGTCATACGGGGGAACACATGCCGTCCCTCTGGCACATGACAGATGCCGATGTGGATGAGCTCGTGCGCCGGAATCCCGTCGATGCGCTGCCCGTCGAACCGGATCTCGCCGAGCGCCGGTCGGAGCATTCCGGACACCGTCTTCTGGGTGGTGGTCTTGCCTGCGCCGTTCGCGCCGAGCAGCGCGACGATCTCGCCCTCCTCCACCCGGAAGGAGATGTCCTTCAGCGCTCGAATCGCGCCGTAGCGGACCTCGATCGCGTCGACTTCCAGCAGGCTCATTCGTCCTCCAGGTCCTTCTCGAAATGAATGAGCGACGGACCCGCCGCCGAGAGGTGGCCCTCGGCCAGCTCGGTCGCTGCCTCTTCTTCGCTGCTGCCCAGGTACGCGGCGATGACCGCAGGATTCTTCTGGATCTGTTCGGGCGTGCCTTCGGCGATCTTCTGGCCGAAGTTGAGCACGACGAGGCGGTGCGCGATCGACATCACGAGCTTCATGTCGTGTTCGATCAGCAACACCGAGACGCCGTCCTCGGCATTGATCTTGGTGATCAGGGTGGCGAGGTCCCGCTTCTCGGCGGGGTTCGTGCCGGCGGCCGGCTCGTCGAGCAGGATCACGCCGGGGTCAGTGCCCAGCGCCCTGGCGATCTCGAGTCGCCGTTGCTCGCCATAGGCCAGCGAACCGGCCAGATCGTTCGCCCTCGACGTCAGTCCGACCTCTTTGAGCAGCTGGTAGGCACGGGCCGTGCTCTCCCGCTCCTCACGCCGCTGCCACGGCATGCCGAGCATCGCTGCGACCGGTCCTGACTTCTGCCGCGTTTCGACGCCGACCTTGACGTTCTCCAGGGCGGTCAACGCCGGGAAGAGCCGAATGTTCTGGAAGGTCCGAGCCACGCCGAGCCTATTGACGATGTGCGTCTTCTGCCCGAGGACACTCACCGGCGAATCCCCGACCCGGGCGGCCAGGTTGATGCTGCCTTCCTGAGGCGTGTAGACGCCGGTGAGCGAATTGAACAAGGACGTCTTGCCGGCACCGTTCGGGCCGATCACCGCCAGGATCTCGCCGCGGTACATCTTGAGCGAGACGTTGTTCAAGCTGGTCACGCCGCCGAATCGAAGGGTCACGTCGTCGACGTCGTAGATCACGTCGCGCGGCGCGCCGGCCGTTCCCGACATTGCTGCGGTGGTCGTCATGCCCTTACTCCCATGCCTTCGCCGGTCGGCACCGCGCTCACTTCCGTCTCGGCTCCACCGTGCAGGCCGCGAAGTTCGGTGGCGCGTCGCCGTGCCGGCAACAGCCCCGCCGGCCGGAAGATCATCATCAGCAGCACGACCGCGCCGATCCAGATGGTGCGATCGACCGGGGGTACCTGATCCTTGAGGAACTCGGGCAGCCAGGTCAGCACCGCCGCCCCGGCCATGGCGCCGGGCAACGAACCCATGCCGCCGAAGACGACATACGCGACCACCAGGATCGAGTTGTTGAGCACGAAGTTGTCCGGGTTGAAATACCCCACCTGACTGGCGAAGAAGACGCCGGCCAGACCCGAGGTGGAGGCGCCGATGGCGAAGGCCATCAGTTTGATCTTGGTGGTATTCACCCCGGTCGCCTGGGCCGCGATCTCGTCCTCCCGGATGGCCGCCCAGGCCCTTCCGAGCCGAGACCTCTCCAGCCTGGTGAACAACACCACGACCAGAATGATGATGACCAACAGCAGATACCAGTACTGGAGTTGGTTCAGCCCCCATTGCAGCCGCACGAAACCGATATCGATCACCGGGTGCGGAACCTGCGGCGACGGTCCGCGGGTGGAGTTGGTCACGCTGTCCGCGTTCACGGCGACGATCCGGATGATCTCGCCGAAGCCCAGCGTGACGATGGCCAGATAGTCGCCGCGCAACCGCAGCGTCGGTGCACCGAGCGCCAAACCGGCGAGTAGGCAGACCGCGATGGCGAAGGGGATGGCCAGCAACGGTGTCATGAGTAACCAGGATGGCGGTTTGATCGGCAACGAGCCGACCAGATACGCCGTGACGTACGAGCCGATGGCGTAGAAGGCAATGAATCCTAGGTCGAGCAGACCGGCCCAGCCGACGACGACGTTGAGGCCGACGGCAAGCAAAACATAGATTCCGATCTGCGAGACCAGCACGGACTGCCAGAAGGCGGTTGCAGTCGGCGGATAGAAAAGGGCAACGGCGAAGACGGCGAACAACACCGTCTTACCGGAGCCGAGACCGGAAAGCACTCCGCCGAGTTTGTCCGAGGACGCAGATCCGGCGGGTGTCGACCGGGCCGGCAGCGAGCCGGCCGAGGGCGATCCGCCCGACAATCCCGATCGGACGCCTTTTGCCATGCGGCCGCTGGTACCTGCGATCACCCCGGCACCGGCCAGCAGGAAGAACGCACCGCAGGTCATCCACCCACCGGTTCCCAGGTTCTGCCATGGCCCGGTCGCCTGATCGAGGTTCTTGGTAGCACCGAGCGCACTGACCGCGTACATGGTGTTCAGGGTGATGACGAGCGAGACGACGCCGAGCGCGGCCGCCGCCCAGCCGAGAACGGGAATGCGCAGGTAAGTAGCAGCGGCAGCGGCGATCAGGGTGGCTCCGAACAGAACGAAGCCGAGCCAGCTCAGGTACTGCGCGGCGATCGGCGCTAGCCCCTGGCCGGCGAACGTGGATCCGGTGTCGACCAGCGTCGCGTTGGAGTTGCCTGGCGAGAACCAGGTGGCCGATGCCAGTCCGATGATGCCCGCGACCGCCCCCAGCGCAGCCAGCACCAAACCAGGTCGCCAGTTCAGGACGCGGCCCAGGAACCCCTGCGAGTCGGCGACGTCACCCTCCGACAGCGCAATGGTCACTGCGGCGCAGAACACCGTGAGGTACCCGATCACCGCCGACCCGGCACCGAGCGAATGATCGATTCCCTGCACCAGGTCCGAGACCGCCGAATGGGAGACCACCGCCAGCACGATGCCGAACAGGGCGAGTGCCGCAGTCGCCCAGGCCAGAACGGATTTTCTGAGCACGATCGCCGCGCCACCGATGAGCAGAACCAGAACCAGCAGCGCCCAGGCCAACCAGCCGAAGAACAGCTTCGCCAGCGGCGCCAGCCCGTTGGCGGCGGCCGCCATGTCGCTGACGTCGCTGAACTTTCCGGTGCCGACCGAGTCGTTCCATTTGAGCAGGGTCTGGGCCGCAAGCACGGTGATGACACCGATGGTCAGCGGTCGGACCCCCGGCCGGTGCAGGTAGGGCGAGATCTTCGGCCAGAACGTGAGCAGGACGAAGACGAGCAACCCGATGCCCAGGAACAGGAAGATGCGCGGAGCAAAGATCGCCTGTCGGAAGGCGTACCCGTAGTCGTCCTGGGTGCCTTCCTGTGGGCCGATCATCAGGGCCAGGAAGAAGCCGAGAAACAGACAGGCAAACAGTCGCTTGATCGTGGGCGAGGGGAATCCTTCCCTTCGTCGCACGGTCTTGGTTGCGATCGAACTCATGCGGCCCTCCCAAGACGCTCGCCGAGGATGCCGGTAGGTCGGAACACCAGCACGAGCACCAGCACCACGAAGGCGACCACGTCGGTCCAAGCCGTCCCGATGAAGGGCAGCGTCGGTATCAGAACCTCGACGACGCCCAACAACAGACCACCGATCATGGCTCCTCGAATGTTCCCGATGCCGCCGAGAACAGCCGCGGCGAAGGCCTTGATGCCCGGCTGGAAGCCCATGGTGTTCGAGAAGACGAAGGCGGTGCCGAAGAGGAAGCCGGCTGCTCCGCCCAGCGCCCCGCCGATGATGAAGGTGCGAGAAATGGTCTTGTCGATGTCGATACCCATCAGCGCGGCCGTCGGCGCATCCTCGGCAACTCCGCGGATGCTACGACCGAGTTTGGTACCCGACACCAGCCGGTCCAGGAACAGCATCATGGCCAGCGCGGACACGATGATGACGACCTGCAGGATCTTCACCTCGGCTCCGAACAACCGGAACAGGACGTAGTCCGTGTTGAAATAAGTTGGAAACTGGTTGTTGGTGAAGCGGTTGAACAACTTGCCCGACAGCGAGAACAGCAGGAAGGACATCCCAATGGCGCTGATGAGGAAGGCCAGCTTCGGCGCGCCGCGCTTTCGAAGCGGTCGATAGGCCACCCGCTCCAAACCCCAGGCGACCAGTGCACCGACCAGACCACCGGTACCGAGGCCGAGCAGGAAGATGAGCGGCACCGCCCAACCGGGAGTCGACGACCCGTCACCGGTCACCCACGAGACGATGATGTAGCTGCCGAAAGCGCCGGACATGAAGACCTCGCTGTGCGCGAAGTTGATGAGTTGCAGCACACCGTAGACGAGGGTGTAGCCGAGGGCGATCAACGCGTACATCGATCCGCGGGTGAGCCCGGAGATCAGATAGGTCATGAAATCAGACATCGAGCGCCTTCCGAACAGTCGAGCAGGTGGCAGTCGGACAGACCAGACGTGGGTGCAGGGGCGACCACTTTTGTCCGGAGAACAGCGAACGGGGCGCCGCAGGTCGGAAATCGGCCGGCGGCGCCCCGAGAACTCGACAGGTGACGATCAGCCAGAGTCGGGCGTCAGCTCTGGGACTTGATGTCTCCGACCAGCTGGATGCTGCCCTTCTTCTGCTGATACAGGTTGATCACCTGCTGCTGGACCTCACCGTTCTTCTGGAACTTGATCTGCGTGGTGATGCCCTTGTAATCGAGCGCATTCACACCGGCGAGCACATCCTTGCGGGTTACCGCGCCCTTGGCTGCCAGGGTCTTGATCACCGAGATCAGCGCATTGGCGGCGTCATAGGCCTCCGGCGAATACGTCGACGACGCGATGTTGAACTTCTTCTTGTACGCGGCCTCGAACTCCTTCGCGGCCGGCGCGACGGTGGCATCGAGGCAGCCGCAGGAGAAGTACCAGCCGTCGCCGGCCGCGCCGGCCCCCTTGGTGAACACGGTCGACTTGCCGCCGTTGCCGGTCACGGTCAACCCGGTGAACCCGGCCGACTTCAGCGCCTTCGCGAAGAGCGAGGCCTGAGCGTCGTAGCCGCCGTAGAACATGGCCTGCACGCCCGCAGACTTCACGGTCTGCGAGATCGCGCTGTAGTCGGTCGTCTTGGCATCGACGCCCTGACGCTGGACGGTGACGCCCTTGGACTTGAGCTCCTTCTCGACGTCGTCGCCCACGCCCTTGCCGTAGTCCGACAGGTCGTCGACGACGAAGACCTTCTTGGCCTTCTTGGCCAACCAGTCAGCGGCCTGCTGACCTTCGACGGAGTCCGGCGGGACGATCCGGTGGAACGAGGTGAATCCGAGACTGGTCAGCGTTCCGTTGGTCGCGGACGGACTGATGACGGCGAGATTCGCGTCACCGTAGGTCTTGCCGACCGCCTTGGTGGCGCCCGAGAAGCTTGGGCCGATCACGCCCAGGACCAGCGGATCCTGCAGCAGCGTGGTTGCCGCGGCCGGCGCCTTGTCCGGAAGCCCGACATCGTCGGACTTGACGAGTTCCAGTTTGAACCCGAGGTCGCCCTTGGCATTCGCCTGATCGACGGCGACTTCGGTCGCGTTGACCTCATTGATGCCCAGCTGCTGGTTGTCGCCCGACAGCGGGCCCTCGAAGCCGATCTTGTAGGTCTTGTTGCCCGCCGGCGCCGGGGCTGCGCCGGACGCCTTGCTGGCAGCAGGCGCACCGGAGGCAGCAGGCGCTCCGGAAGCAGCCGGCGCCGCGCTACTCGGGCTGGTGCCTGCCGTCGTGGAGTTGGAGCACGCGGCCAGAGCCATCGCACCGACTACGCCGATCGCGGCGATTTTCGCCAAAGAACTACTTCGCACTGACATTTCTCCTTCGCTTCCGGCCTTCTCCGATCGAAGGTCGCGTCATCTGGCATGGCGACCGAACTGCCGCCATGTGTCTTTTGGTCCTGGTCCCTTGCAAAGCTGCACCGTAGCGTCTGTGGTGCAGGTAACAACTCATTCGGCGCGGCGCTACGCCCGATTGTGACCAAATCGCGTCCAACGGAGAGACGCCATTGGATGACCCGACAGCCGAACCGGTCCGGAGCCGGTCAGGCCTTGCTGCCCAGACCCTCCAGAACAGCCTGCGCGACCGCTTGCATGGAGGTCCGACGATCCATCGCCGTCCGCTGGATCCAGCGGAAGGCATCCGGCTCGGTCATCTTCTGGTTGGTCATCAGCAGTCCCTTCGCCCGATCGACCAGCTTGCGGGTCTCCAGGCGCTCGGTGATGTCGGAGACCTCCTCGCGCAGGGCGATCATCTCCGCGTACCGGGCCACCGCCAACTCGATCGCGGGCAGTAGATCGGCAGGCGAGAACGGCTTGACCAGATATGCCATGGCCCCGGCATCTCGGGCACGCTCGATCAGATCGCGTTGCGAGAACGCGGTCAGCATCACCACCGGCGCGATCTGCTCCGACACGATCTGGGCCGCGGCGTCGATACCGTCCATCTTGGGCATCTTGACATCAAGGATCACCAGATCGGGTTTGAGCTTCTTCGCCAGCGCTACCGCCTCTTCGCCGTCCCCGGCCTCTCCCACTACCTCGAAGCCTTCCTCCGCCAACATCTCGGCAAGATCCAGCCTGATCAGGGCCTCGTCCTCTGCGATGAGGACGCGACGCGGACTGGTCATCAGCCACCTCCCGGTTGACACGAACCAACTTCGCGGTCGCTCGTCGACCGCTGTCGGAGCCTACCCAGAGCATGTGACCGCCGTGTGACGGCGATGCCTCTCACCGGCCCGCGACCTTGGTCCGTCTTCGCGCAAGTCGGACTTCGGTGGGCAGGTAAGCTGTGGCCGACCCGTCAGCGGGTCGCCTGCCCCCGTATCCCAATTGGCAGAGGAAGCGGATTCAAATCCCGTTTAGTGTCAGTTCGAGTCTGACCGGGGGCACAGTTGCATTGCCGGGCCCCGCCCGGAGTGTGCCCATCCGAGGTGAAAGCGTTCCAGATGGGCGCACTGGTACATCACGCATGGTCGCGGTAGGTGTCGGCCTGGCCAACCACTCCGTCCGGGCCGAACTCGGCCAGATAGGTGCCCAGTGCCTTGTCCAGGGCGGTGGCGCTCTCGGGTCGATCACCTTCTCGCAGACCTTTGAGCAAATCGTCCAATTCGTTGCGCAGACCGCCGAGGCCCCACTGAGCGGGTAGGTCCGCAAGCCGCTGGTTGGCATGGGTCGCATTCAGATCGAGCAGCTTGTTCAGGTTCGCTACGTCCTGCGCAGACATCGCGTCCGGTTCGTCGTGGGTCATCGGGTCCTCCTGTTGGCCGGCGTTCAATGCACAGTTTGCCCCTACAGCTCCGGTTCGGGATCGCTCACCGGCTGCGAGATCTGCTTCGACTTCGGTTTCCCGGGCACACCTCTGGCTGCGGCAGCCGCTGCCAGGCTGGTCACCGCGATGCTGATCGGCGCGGCAGCCAGAATCGCGCCGCCCTCCGCCGGTGCGAGGAGCCCAGTGCGGGTACCGATCGTCACGGCGGCGACCGGAACGCCCAATTGCGCGCCGGCGAGCAGGGCGAGCGGCAACGGCTGGCCCACCAGTCTGGCGGCGCCGTGGATCACGGCCGTACCGAACGCCAGCAGCAGCGCGACGCCCAACATCCTGGTATGGCTGCCGATGGCACGCAGGTCAAGAGTTGCTCCTAGCCAGACGAAGAACACCGGCGACAGGAATCCGTCGCTGACCGAGAACAGCTGCCTGGCCAGCCTTCTGGGCGGCCCCTGGACGGCGAGGATGATTCCGGCGAGAAACCCCGCCAGCATGATGGAAACCCCCAGCGCCGACCACCAACGGAACCCGGAATCTGGACGGCGCGGCCAGCGCCAGCCCGACGCCAGCACGAGAGCCAAGCCGGCGAGCGTCCCGGCACGACCTCCTCCAGATGGCACCGCCGGCTCCCGGGTAACGCTGCGTCAGCCGACGCGGACCAGACCTTCCTGGACCACGGTGGCCAGCATGGAGCCATCGGCGGCGAAGAAGTGGCCGCTGGCCAGCCCGCGAGAGCCCGAAGCGCTCGGCGAGTGCGTGTCGTACAGCACCCATTTATCGACCCGAATGGGCCGGTGGAACCACATCGCATGGTCCAGCGACGCGAGCTTGACGGTCTTCCAGGAACCGCCGAGACCATGAGTGGTCAGGATGGAGTCCAGCAGCGTCAGGTCGGACAGGTAAGCCAGCATGCAGACGTGCAGCAGCTGATCGTCGGGCAGAGGCTCGTAGCTGCGGAACCACACCTGGCTGCGCGCACCGGATTCCGGCTCGGCGCCGGTGTTCCACGGCGGTTCGTTCACGTAGCGGACGTCGAAGGGCCGGGGAATACGACGAAAGGCCGCCAGCGGCGCCGAAGCAGCCGCGACGCGCTCGGCGAACGTGGGCAGCTCTTCGGGCGGAGCAACCGTCGGCATCGGATCGCCGTGGTCCACACCGTCCTGGTCCAGCTGGAACGAACTGGACAACGTGAAGATCGGTTTTCCGTGCTGGATCGCGACGACTCGGCGCGTGGTGAACGACTGACCGTCCCTGGTCCGGTCGACCTCGAAGACGATCGGAACGGCCGGATCGCCGGGGCGAAGGAAGTAGGCATGCAGCGAATGCACCCGGCGTTCGGCGGCAACCGTGCGTCCGGCCGCCGTCAGTGCCTGCGCAGCGACCTGGCCACCGAAGACCCGCATGGTCGAGTTCTCCGGCGAGACCCCGCGGAAGAGGTCGTCCTCCAACCGCTCCAGATCGAGCAGGGAGATCAGGCCGGCGACGGCGGCCCGACCCTGGTCCGCCGACATCTCGCCGGACGTCCGAGCATTCGGTTCATTCACGGCAACACCGTAACCGCAGCGGCTCAGTCCTTGTAGCCGAGGCGGTGCACCCTGATCAGGTTGGTCGATCCGGACGTGTTGGGCGGCGAACCGGCCACGATGACGACGGTGTCGCCCTCGGAATAACCGGGCACCTGCAGCATTGCGGCGTCGACCAGGGTGACCATCTCGTCGGTCGAGTCGACCGACTCCACCTGGAAGGTCTTCGTACCCCAGGTCAGCGCCAGCTGTCGACAGGTGGCTTCCAGCGGGGTGAAGGCCAGCAGAGGCAACGGCGTGTGCAGCCGGGCCAGCCGGCGCACCGTGTCACCGGACTGGGTGAACGCGACCAGTGCTTTCGCCTCGAGGCGCTCTCCGATGTCCCGTGCCGCGTAGGACAGCACGCCGCGCTTGGTGCGGGGCACGTGGGTCAGCGGCGGCACGACGGTGCTCTCCGCCTCCACCGCCTCGATGATCCTGGCCATGGTGGCGACCGTGACGAACGGGAACTTGCCGACCGAAGTCTCGCCCGAGAGCATGACGGCGTCGGCGCCGTCGAGTACGGCATTGGCCACGTCGGACGCCTCCGCCCTGGTCGGCCGGGAGTGTTCGATCATCGATTCCAGCATCTGGGTCGCGACGATGACCGGCTTGGCGTTCTCCCGAGCGATCTGAACCGCGCGCTTCTGGACCAGCGGAACCTGCTCGAGCGGAAGCTCGACGCCCAGGTCACCGCGCGCCACCATGATGCCGTCGAACGCGAGCACGATCGCCTCGAGATTGGCAACGCCCTCGGGCTTCTCCAACTTGGCGATCACCGGCACCCGAGTCGCACCGACCTCGTCGATCACGGCGTGCACGAGGTCGACGTCGGCAGGTGACCGGACGAACGACAGGGCGATGAAGTCGACGCCGAGCGAAAGAGCGAACTTCAGGTCGGCGATGTCCTTCTCGGACATGGCCGGGACCGAGACGTTCATCCCGGGAAGCGAGATGCCCTTGTTGTTGGACACCGGGCCACCTTCGGTGACGGTGCAACGGACGTCGTTGCCCTCGACCGAGGTGACCACGAGACCGACCTTGCCGTCGTCGATCAGCAGGCGATCACCCGGCCTGGCATCATTCGCCAGACCCTTGTACGTGGTGGACACCCGATCCGCGGTACCAAGAAGGTCGTCGACGGTGATGGTCACGGTGGTTCCGGTTTCCCAGACATGGGGACCGTCCGCGAAGCGACCCAGGCGGATCTTGGGTCCCTGCAGGTCGGCGAGGATGCCGACGGTCCGGCCCAACTTCTCGGCCGCGGCCCGGACATGACCGTGCACAGCTTGATGATCGGCGTAGTCGCCGTGGCTGAAGTTCATCCTGGCCACGTTCATGCCCGCTTCGATCAGGGACGTGATGGCTTCTTCCGAAGAGGTGGCTGGGCCCAGTGTGCAGACGATTTTTGCGCGACGATCCATGGGAGGAGCGTAACCGCTTTCTGAACCGATTCCGTCATCGGGCTCACAGGCTTCACCGGCACTTCATCCGACCGGCGCCGGTCCGACGATCGGTCAGCGCAGAGCGACCGCGGTCGGAACCAGCGGATCCGGCAGGCTGGATCCGCCCGACAGGTACGCATCGACTCCCGCCGCCGCAGACCTACCCTCGGCGATCGCCCAGACGATCAACGACTGACCACGACCGGCGTCACCGGCCACGAAGACCCCGGGAATGTTGGTCATGTAGTCGTCGTCGCGGTTGATCGTGCCGCGATCGGAGATGTCGATGCCGAGATCGTCCAGCAGCCCTGCCTGTTCCGGACCGACGAAACCCAGCGCCAACAGCACGAGGTCGGCCTGCAGGTGCGTCTCGGTGCCGGCCGACGGGATGAACCCGGAACCGACCCGTCTGCCTTCCACGAGGTGCAGGCCGGTCACCCGTCCCGCCTCGCCCTCGAAAGACGTCGAGTTCACTCCGAACACCCGCCGGCCGCCTTCTTCGTGGGCCGCCGAACTACGCAACAGCAACGGGTAGACCGGCCAGGGCGTCGACGCATGCCGCGTCATCGGGGGCTGGAGGTGGATGTCGAGCTGGGTCACCGAAGCGGCGCCCTGGCGCAACGCAGTGCCGTAGCAGTCGGCGCCCGTGTCGCCGCCGCCGATGATCACCACATGCTTGCCCGACGCGTTCAGAGAAGCCACCGCTGGACTACCTTCCAGCACCTTGTTCGCCTGGACCAGATAAGCCATCGCCAGCTCGACCCCCTCGAACCGGCGCCCATGCACCTGCAACTCGCGAGGAACGGTGGAGCCGGTCGCGATCACGACTGCGTTGAACCTCCGGCGCAGATCGGTGACGGAGAGATCGATTCCCACTGCGCAGTTGGTGATGAAGCGCACTCCCTCGGCGGCCAGTTGAGCCAGCCGGGCATCCAGCACCGCGCGCTCCATCTTGAACTCCGGAATGCCGTAACGCATCAGGCCGCCGATGCGACCGTCGCGTTCGAAAACGACGACCTCGTGCCCGGCGCGGGCCAGCTGCTGCGCCGCGGCCAAGCCGGCGGGCCCGGATCCGACGACGGCCACCTTCTTTCCGGTGGAGACAGCAGCAGGATGCGGTACCAGGGCATTCCCGTCGGCGATCGCCCGGTCGGCGATCTGCTGCTCGACCACCTTGATCGCAACCGGCTCGTCACCGATGCCCAGTACGCACGCGCCCTCGCACGGCGCCGGGCACAACCGACCGGTGAACTCCGGGAAGTTGTTCGTCGCGTGGAGACGCTCGGAAGCGTCGTCCCAACGCCCGGTACGGACCAGTTCGTTCCACTCCGGAATAAGATTGCCCAGCGGACATCCCTGATGGCAGAACGGGATTCCGCAGTCCATGCAGCGGGCGGCCTGCACCTTCGTTTCCGGTTCCGCGAACGGCTCGTAGACCTCGTTCCAGTCCCGCAATCGCAGCGGAACCGGGCGCCGAGCGGGTGTCGCGCGCTCATATTTGAGGAAACCGAATGGATCAGCCACGGGAAGCCTCCATGATCAAATCGTCGGCGTCCGCGCCGGTTTCCACGGCACGGGCCTGCAGAGCCAACACCTTGCGGTAGTCCCTTGGCATCACCCGGGAGAACCTCTTCGAGGCCGTGGGCCACGCGGCGAGCAGGGCCGTCGCGATCGGGGATCCGGTGTAGCGGGCGTGGTCCGCGACCACTTCGCCGAGCCAGATCAGATCGTCGTCCCCCGGCTCGTCCAGATCGGCCAGCTCGGTATTGACCGTGGCCGGGTCGGCGTCCAGCAGATAGGCGATCCCGCCACTCATCCCGGCTGCGGCATTGCGCCCGGTACGGCCGAGAATGACCACCCGCCCGCCGGTCATGTACTCCAGCGCATGATCGCCGGCGCCCTCGGTGACCATCAGCGCACCGGAGTTGCGGACGGCGAAGCGTTCGCCCACCCGACCGCGCAGGTACAGCTCGCCTGAAGTCGCGCCGTAGCCGATGGTGTTACCCGCGATCACCTGAATCTTGGACCCGGGGGCCTGGGCCGGCGAGTTCTCCGCCGGCCGCACCACGATGCGGCCGCCGGACAGCCCCTTGGCCAAGTAGTCGTTGGCGTCGCCGGTCAGGGAAATGCTGATTCCGGCTGGTAGGAACGCACCGAGCGACTGCCCGGCGGTCCCGGTCAACGCGATGCGGATGGTGTCGGGCGCCAAACCGTCCGGCCCGAAGCGCCGAGTCACCTCCGAACCCAGCATGGTGCCGACGGTGCGGTCGACGTTGCGAACGTCGAAGGTCAGCTCCACCTCGCTGCCGTCCTCAAGAGTCTTCGCCGCGGCCGCGATGAACCTGGAATCGAGCGTGTTCGACAGATCGTGCTGTGCCGGATTGGTGCAGGAGTGGCCTGCATCCACGTCCGCAACCGCCAGCAGCGGCGCCAGATCGAGCCCGCGGGCCCGGTGATGGTCCACCGCCGGGGCGATGTCGAGCAGCTCGGCATGGCCGACGGCTTCGGTGACCGATCGAAAGCCAAGGGCGGCAAGATATTCACGCACCTGCTCCGCCAGGAAAAGGAAGAAGGTCTCGACGAACTCGGGCGTGCCGGTGAAGCGCTCCCGCAGCACCGGATTCTGGGTGGCGATGCCGACCGGGCAGGTATCCAGATGACAGACACGCATCATCACGCACCCGGCGACGACCAGCGGGGCGGTGGCGAAGCCGAATTCCTCCGCACCGAGCAACGCGGCGATGACCACGTCGCGGCCGGTCTTGAGACCACCGTCGGCTTGCAGCCGCACCTGCTCGCGCAGACCGTTCAGCCGCAGCGTCTGCTGCGCCTCGGCCAATCCCAGTTCCCAGGGTTGGCCGGTGTGTTTGAGGGAGGTCAGTGGAGCAGCGCCGGTACCGCCGTCGTATCCGGCGATGATCACCAGATCGGCGTGCGCCTTGACCACACCGGCGGCGACCGTTCCGACGCCGGGCTCGGCGACCAGCTTCACCGAGACGGCGGCCCGCGGGTTGGCGTTGCGCAGATCGTGGATCAGTTGCTTGAGATCCTCGATGGAATAGATGTCATGGTGCGGCGGCGGCGAGATCAGTCCGACGCCGGTCGTCGCGTGCCGGGTCTTGGCGATCCAGGGATAGACCTTGTTGCCGGGAAGTTGGCCGCCCTCCCCCGGTTTCGCGCCCTGCGCCATCTTGATCTGGATCTCGTCCGCATTGACCAGATACGCACTGGTGACGCCGAACCGGCCGGAGGCGACCTGCTTGATCGCCGAGCGCCGGCGCGGATCCAGCAGTCGCTCGACGTCCTCGCCACCCTCGCCCGTGTTCGACCGACCGCCCAGCCTGTTCATCGCGATGGCCAGCGTCTCGTGAGCCTCGATGGAGATGGAACCGTAGGACATCGCGCCGGTGACGAAGCGCTTCACGATCTGCTCGACCGGCTCGACCTCGGACAGCGGCACCGGGGTCCGGACATCGGTGCGCAGACCGAACAGCCCCCGCAACGTTCCGCCCTTGCGGGACAGCTCGTCGACGGTGTCGGCGTAGCGGCGGAAAACCGAGACCTGCTTGGTCTTGGTGGCGTGCTGGAGCAGATAGACGGTCTCCGGATTGAACAGGTGGATCTCGCCCTCGCGGCGCCACTGGTACTGCCCGCCGGTCTCCAGGCCGCGGTGTTCCCGGACCGCCGCGTTGTCGACGAAGGCAAGGGAATGCCGCTGCAGGATGTCGTCGGCGAGGACGCCGAGGTCGCTGCCGCCGGTCCGGGAAGTGGTTCCGGTGAAGTACTCCGACAACACGCTCTCGTCGATGCCGAAGGCCGCGAAGACCTGCGCCTGCCGGTAGGAACCGACGGTGGAGATGCCCATCTTGCTCATCACCTTGAGCACGCCCTTGCCAAGGGCGTAGATCAGGTTCTTCGCGGCCCGAGCCGGTGTCACTTCGCCGATGAGTCCGGTCGCAGCAAGGTCCTCGGCGGATTCCAGCGCCAGATACGGGTTGACCGCACCCGCTCCGTATCCCAGGAGCAGCGCCACATGGTGCACCTCGCGGGCGTCGCCGGTCTCGGTGATCAGGGCGACCTTCGTCCTGGACTTCTGCCGAACCAGGTGCTGGTGCACTGCCGAGGTCAGCAGCAGCGACGGGATCGGTGAGCGCCTGGCGTCGCAGTCGCGGTCGGAGAGCACCAGGATCCGGGCGCCGGCGGCGATCGCGTCGTCGGCTTCCTTGCGGCATCGCTCGAGAGCAGACGCAAGCGCCTCCCCGCCACCGTCGACGTCGTAGAGGCCGGAGATGACGGCCGCCGCGAAGCCGGCCATGTTGCCGTCGGAGTTGACGCCGATGAGCTTGGCGAGATCGTCGTTGTCGATGACCGGGAATGGCAGCGCGATCTGCCGGCAGGAGCTGGGCGACGGCTCGAGCAGGTTCATCTCCGGGCCGATGATGCTCGCCAAGCTGGTGACCACCTGCTCGCGAATCGCATCCAACGGCGGGTTGGTCACCTGGGCGAACAGCTGCGAGAAATAGTCGAAGAGCAGACGCGGTCTGGCCGACAGCACCGCCTCCGGCGTGTCGGTGCCCATGGACCCGATGGCTTCGGCGCCGTTGGCCGCCATCGGCGACAGCAACAGACGCAGATCCTCCTCCGTGTAACCGAACACCTGCTGGCGTCGCAGTACCGCGTCGTGGGCGGTGACCACGTGCTCCCTGGCCGGTAGCGTCTCGAGGGGAACCAGGCCGGCATGGACCCAGTCCGCATAGGGATGCTCTGCGGCCAGCGAGGCCTTGACCTCGGTGTCGTCCACGATGCGCCCGGCGACGGTGTCGACCAGGAAGATCCGGCCGGGCTGCAGTCGGCCCCGCTCGACGACCTTCTCCGGCGGAATCGGCAGCACGCCGGCTTCGCTGGCCAGTACGACGGTGTCGTCGCTGGTCAGCCACCATCTGCCCGGGCGCAACCCGTTGCGGTCGAGCACCGCTCCGAGCAGTCGACCGTCGGTGAAGGTGACACAGGCAGGGCCGTCCCAGGGCTCCATCAGCGAAGCATGGAATTCGGCGAAGCCGCGCACGGCCGGATCCATCGTCTCCCGGCTGTTCTCCCACGCCTCCGGAATCATCATCAACACCGCATGCGGCAACGTTCGTCCGCCGAGGTGCAGCAGTTCCAGCACCTCGTCGAAGGACGCCGAGTCCGATGCCCCGGGCTGACAGATCGGGAACACCCTGGACAGGTCGCCGGGGATCAGGTCGGTGGCCAACAGCGCCTCGCGGGCACGCATCCGATTGCGGTTGCCCCGAACGGTGTTGATCTCGCCGTTGTGCGCGATGAACCGGAACGGATGTGCCAGCGGCCAGGCCGGAAAGGTGTTGGTGGAGAAGCGAGAGTGCACGATGACGATCGCGCTCTCCACCCGCTCGTCGCGGATGTCGTCGAAGAAGGCCGGCAGCTGCCGGGTGGTCAGCATGCCCTTGTAGACCAGGGTGCGACTCGACAGGGACGGAAAATAAATTCCGAGGCCATCGTCGCCGGCGGTTTCGTGCTCGGAGCGCTTGCGCACGGCGTACACGAGGCGATCGAGGGCCACGCCGTACGGACGCCGACCGTCGGCGCCCGCGGGCGCGGCCAGGAAGACCTGCTCGAATGCGGGCATCACGCCCAACGCCATCCGCCCGACGCCGGACTCGACCGGATTCGTCGGAACGGTGCGCCAGCCCAACAGTTCCAGGCCCTCCTGCGCGACGATCTCCGCGATGACAGCCTTGGCTCGCACCCGTTCGTCC
>JBPCPG010000235.1:0-6618 GCA_050999445.1 Nakamurella sp.
GACTCGACTATCAACGATCCGAAGCCGAGCAGCCGGCCCCAGAACGACACCGACGTTTCCATGTTCTGGATGTGCCCCAGGGGAATCTGGTGCTCGCGACGGTGCAGAATTCCGGTGCGGAAAAAAACGTGGAAATTTGTGATCACGAAATGCTCGGTCCGCCAGCGAATGAACGGCGCGATCGTCAGGAAGATCAACCCGAGCAGTGCGACGGCGCCGATGACGATCCACGCGATCACGTGGTTCTGCCAGTTCCGCAGCACGGCGGCCAGCGCGAACCCCCCACCGATGAACAGGACGAACATCAGCGTAGGCAACACCAGCACCTTCCAATGCGGATGCTTGTGCAGCACGACCTGCTCGCCGCGGGACAGGAGGTTGTCGGGGTAGGCCATTGGTGCCCCTCAAGTTCGTAAGCGAGCTAGCTTCGGGTCACGCTACCTGCCGGTGCCGTCAGAGCCGCTCGATCCACAGATCAGGTCGACGGCCGCGGGCCGAACACAGCCGAACCGAGGCGCACGATGGTGGCGCCCTCGGCGATGGCCTCGGGGAAATCGGCACTCATGCCCATCGACAGTTCCGTCGCCTGTTCCGCTCCCGGAAGCCCGCGATGATGCGCGTCATCTCGAAAAGTCGCCAAGGCGCGATACCCGGCCCGCACCGCATTCCGATCGGTCGAATTCAGACCGATCGTCATGTATCCCCGGATCCGAAGATTTCGGCATCGGCTCACCTGCTCCAGCAGCGCCGGCAGGTCGGCCAGGGACACACCCGACTTCGTCGGTTCCTCCGAGACGTTGACCTGGAGGAAGACATTCAGCGTCCGACCCGGTGCCGTGATCCTGGTGTCCAGGTGGTCGGCCAATTCACCGGAGTCCACGGTCTGTACACATGTCACATGCGGCAACAGCAGGTTGATCTTGTTGTGCTGCAGATGTCCGATCAGATGACATTCATGTTCTAGATCGGCCAGTAGGCCTGCTTTGGCCACCACCTCCTGGACCTTGTTCTCCCCGATCAACGTGAAGCCAGCCGCCAGCGCCTGCCGAATTCTTGCCGGTTCGATGGTCTTGGTCGCCAGCAACAGCCGCACATCTGCCACCGGACGACCGGCCGCCCCCGTGGCCTCCTGCACCAGTCGGGCCATCCGAGACAGCCGGTTCGGGAGGTCGGGATCGCCTTGCTCGCCCGCAGGATTTCCGAAATCGGTCACCGAGGCAGGCTATCCAATGAGCTACCCGGCGCCGGCCGACGGGTCGGGCCGAAGGTGCACCACGTCACCTGCGGAAAACCGGGATCTGCCGCCGCCTGCCGTCTCGACGACGATGGCGCCATCAACGTCGACGTCGACTGCCGTGCCGATCACGACCCGGCCACCCGGAAGTTGCACCCGGACCCTGGAACCCACGGTGGAGCACTCCTGCAGGTATTCCGCCCGCAGTCCACTCACCTGGACGTTCCCGGCGGCTGCGCACCAGGCGTCGAGCGAGGTTCCGAACTCGTCGAGGATCGCCGCCAGCAGAAGGTTCCGATCGACGGCCGGGTGGCCGGCGAGCAACAACGAGGTCGCGTCGGGACGCGGCAGTTCCGCGGAGGTGAGCGAGATGTTCAGGCCCGCGCCGACCACCACAGCATCGTTCGTCATCTCGGCCAGAATGCCCCCGCATTTCAGACCGTTGGCCAGCAGGTCGTTCGGCCACTTCAACGACATCCGCACGCCGTCTGCCGGGCCGGCGGAACCCGCGGCAACGGCCGGGAGGGCGGGTGACCGGAGCGCGCGCACGATTGCGACACCCAGGATGGCCCCCACCCATCCCCTGCGAGCCGGCGGAATTGCGGGCAGGTGCAAGGCGACTGAGAACATCAGGCCGGCGCCCAGCGGGCTCACCCATTGACGCCCGGATCGACCACGTCCGGCGATTTGTTCCTCGGTGATGAGTACCGGACTCGGGCGACCGGCGGGCCAGGCCCGGGCCTCGAGGCCCGATTCACGGTCGAACCCCAGGGTGGCGGTCAGATCGTCATTGGTGGAACCGGTGGAGTCGACGTGTCGCACGTCCCAGCGCTCCGGGTGGCGACAGGCCGACTGCACCAGCAGCGCATCCATGCGCCGGCGCGTCGGCACTCGTTGGGAATCGGCGGCGGGTTCGTCCATCCGGTCCGTGGTCATTCCGGCCAGCCTAGGCTGGCGGTAGGCTGCGGCCCTGCGCTCGTTGCCGAAGTGGCAGCCGTCGTCGGGTGCACAGATCGCTCGACAGGGGTCGTCGATGCGCGGGCAACGGAGAGGACGAGCGACCGGTGGCGAATCAGCCAGTGTCGGACGGTGCAGCACACGCGGTCACCACTGCGGACAAACTGGCCGAGTTCGACCGCCGCCAGGAATCGGCGCAGCAGCCGGGTGGCGCCGCCGCGGTGGAACGGCACCGGGCCAAGGGCAAACTGACTGCCCGCGAACGGATCGAGCTACTACTCGACGAGGGATCATTCGTCGAGTTCGATGCGCTGGCGGTCCACCGATCGAGCAACTTCGCCATGGGGAACAGCCATCCGGCCGGCGACGGTGTGATCACCGGTTACGGCACCGTGGACGGACGCGATATCTGTGTCTTCTCGCAGGACGCCACCGTCTTCGGTGGCTCGCTCGGAGAGGTCTACGGCGAGAAGATCGTCAAGGTGATGGACTTCGCACTCACGACAGGGCGACCGATCGTGGGTATCAACGAAGGTGGCGGGGCCAGAATTCAGGAAGGCGTCGTGTCACTCGGCCTGTACGCCGAGATCTTCCGGCGCAATGTTCACGCCTCCGGCGTCATTCCGCAGATATCGCTGATCATGGGCGCCGCGGCCGGCGGCCATGTCTACTCCCCCGCGCTCACCGATTTCGTGTCGATGGTGGACAAGACGTCGCAGATGTTCATCACCGGACCCGAGGTCGTCAAAGCCGTGACCGGCGAAGACGTCACGCTGGAGAACCTCGGGGGCGCCCGGACGCACAATGAACGTTCGGGGAACGCGCATCATCTGGCGGCCGACGAAATGGCGGCCATCGACCATGTCCGGGAACTACTGTCCTATCTTCCGTCGAATAATCTGTCCCTGGCCCCCCACGAACCACCCGAGAGCGAGCAGGACCGCACGGCAACAGATCTCGCGCTGGACACCCTGATTCCGGATCTGGCGAACCAGCCCTACGACATCACGGTCGTCGTCACCGCAGTGCTCGATGACGGCTACTTCCTGCCGGTTCAAGAATTGTACGGGCCGAATATCGTCACCGGATTCGGTCGTGTCGACGGGGCAAGCGTCGGAGTCGTCGCGAATCAACCGATGCAGCTGGCCGGCACCCTGGACATCAAAGCCGCCGAAAAGGCGGCCCGATTCGTCCGTACCTGCGACGCATTCAACATTCCCGTCCTGACGTTCGTGGACGTGCCCGGTTTCCTGCCGGGAACCGACCAGGAATGGAACGGCATCATCCATCGCGGCGCCAAGTTGATCTACGCCTACGCGGAGGCCACAGTTCCACTCGTCACCGTCATCACCCGGAAAGCCTATGGCGGTGCCTATGACGTGATGGGATCCAAACATCTGGGTGCGGATGTCAATCTCGCCTGGCCGACCGCTCAGATTGCGGTGGTCGGAGCGGCGGGAGCGGTGAACGTCCTCTACCGCAAGGAGTTGGTCGGTGAAGCGGAGCGCGGCGGGGACGTCCAGGCCCGCAGACGGGAATTGGAGTCCGCCTACGAGGAGGCTCTGGTGAACCCGTATCTGGCTGCCGAACGCGGCTACGTCGACCGCGTGATTCGCCCGAGGGAGACGCGCACCGCCGTCACCAGCGCGCTGAAGATGTTGCGGGACAAGCGTCGCACACTGCCGCCGCGCAAGCATGGGAACATTCCGCTGTGATCGGGGAGCATGCCGAGGAGCCAACCGACGAAGACGTCGCGGTCGTGCTGACCGTTCTCGCGGCCCTTTCGACATCGGCGGGAACGACTCCACGATCACCGGCGTCGGCGATCCCCACCCGCTCGTCGTGGGGTTGTCGGCCGGTTTCCTGGTCGCCGGATCCCCAGGCCTGGTGGGCCTCTGGTCTGCCGCGATGACGCCGGCGGTTTCCGACACGTCGAACCCCGGAGGCGTCGGACGGGGTGAGCCCAGCACCGGCCGCTTGCAGGCCGTGCTCGCCTCGGCATCTCCGGCCCGACTATCCGTGCTGCAGGCGGCCGGCATTGATCCCGTTGTCCTGGTCTCCGGCGTCGACGAACCGTCCATCGAGGCCGCGAACGCACATCTCGGGCCGGCCGGCACAGTCAGCGCGCTGGCTCGAGCAAAGGCCGACTCAGTGCTGACCACCGTGTGCACTCGCCATCCGAATTCGGTGGTGATCGGCTGCGATTCGATGTTGCTGATGAACGGCCGCCTCCGCGGCAAACCGGTCGACGCTGCGCAGGCCCGCCGGGATTGGCTGGAGATGTCCGGCGCTACCGGCGATCTGCTGACCGGCCATGCTGTTGTAGTGGTGCGTGACGGTGAGATCGTTGCTCGCGCCGCGGATTCGGCAAGTACGATAATCAGATTCGGCACCCCGACCGAGTCCGAGATCGATGCCTACCTGGCGACGGGTGAACCGCTGCTGGTCGCGGGCGGTCTGACCATCGACGGGTACGGCGGGTGGTTCGTCGAGGGCCTGGACGGCGACCATTCCTCGGTCATTGGAATTTCGCTGCCGCTCACCCGGCGACTGTTGCGTCGAGTCGGCATTTCTGTCGTCGATCTCTGGCGAGAAAACTGAGAAGGAGGTCGGCTGCATGCACACCGTATTGATCGCCAACCGGGGCGAGATCGCCGTTCGGGTCGCCCGAGCCTGTCGCGACGCCGGACTCCGATCTGTTGCGGTGTACGCCGATGCTGATGCCGATGCGCTGCACGTGCGAACGGCTGATGAAGCGTATTCACTGCAGGGAGAGACTTCCGCGCAGACCTATCTGGACAGCTCGAAGCTTCTCACCGTCGCCCATCGATCGGGCGCGGACGCCGTCCACCCCGGCTACGGCTTCCTGTCCGAGAACGCCGACTTCGCGCAGGCCGTGCTCGATGCCGGGCTGATCTGGATCGGTCCGAGCCCCGCCGCCATTCGCGATCTCGGTGACAAGGTGACCGCCAGAGCAATCGCGGTCGCGGCCGGTGCCCCACTGGTGCCGGGAACTCCAGGCCCGGTGTCAGGCCCCGACGAGATCGTCGCTTTCGCCCAGGAGCACGGTCTGCCGGTGGCGATCAAGGCGGCCTTCGGAGGCGGCGGCCGGGGTTTGAAGGTTGCCAGGACGATGGCGGAAATTCCGGAGTTGTTCGATTCGGCGGTCCGCGAGGCCGTCGCGGCGTTCGGCCGCGGCGAATGTTTTGTCGAGAAATACCTCGATACACCGCGTCACGTCGAGGCGCAGGTACTCGCCGATCAGCACGGCACCGTCATCGTGGTGGGCACCAGGGACTGTTCCCTGCAGCGACGGTTCCAGAAGTTGGTCGAGGAAGCGCCCGCGCCCTTTTTGACCGATGCCCAGCGATCCACCATTTCCGAGGCAGCAAAGGCCATCTGCCGTCGGGCGGACTACAGCGGGGCCGGCACGGTGGAATTCCTCGTCGGTGCCGACGGTGACATCTCCTTCCTCGAGGTGAACACCAGACTCCAGGTGGAGCATCCGGTTTCGGAGGAGACGAGCGGGATCGACCTGGTTAGGGAGCAGTTTCGGATCGCCGACGGCGAAAAACTACGCTGGCAGAGCGATCCCGATCCGCGCGGGCACAGTTTCGAATTTCGGATCAACGGTGAGGATCCGGGACGTGGCTTCCTGCCCGCTCCTGGCACCATTGCGAAATTCGTTGCGCCCAGTGGACCCGGCGTCCGCCTGGACTCCGGTGTGGAAAGCGGTTCGGTCGTCTCCGGAAACTTCGATTCGCTGCTGGCGAAATTGATCATCACCGGCGCGGACCGTCGAGAGGCCCTGGAGCGCTCCCGGCGCGCGCTGGCCGAGATGGAAGTCTCCGGAATGGCAACCGCCCTGCCGTTCCATCGGGCCGTGGTGTCCGATCCGGCGTTCACCGCACCCGATGGCGCATTCGCCGTCCACACTCGCTGGATCGAGACGGAGTTCGAGAACACCATTCCGCCGTTCGCCGCCGCGACCGAACCCGTCGCAGCGACGACCGACCTGCCGCAGCGCCGCACTGTGGTGGCGGAGGTGAACGGACGCCGGGTGGAGGTGACGCTGCCCGGCGATCTGTTCGCCGCAGCTAATCCCCCCAGTACCCCGGTGCGTCGGCCGACCAGGCAGAGATCGACCGCGGCAGCGTCGATTCCGATCGGCGGCGGCGACCAGGTACGGGCACCCATGCAGGGCACCGTTGTGAAAGTGACTGCGCAACAGGGCCAGTCGGTTCAAGCCGGGGAGACGATTGCAGTGATCGAGGCGATGAAGATGGAGAACCCGGTCATCGCCCCACGTGACGGGGTGGTCAAGTCCGTCGCCGTCGCTGTCGGGGACGCAGTGACCACCGGCGCCGTTCTGGCAGAGCTCGAATCCGAATCAGCGAGCAGTTGAGCGGCGATCTACTGCGCAGACC
>JBPCPG010000240.1:0-11377 GCA_050999445.1 Nakamurella sp.
ACCGCGAGGTTGGAGACCTCCTCGATCTCGCTCCTGGTCTCCGCCGACAAAGCGTTGTTGGCGGAGAAGTCCAGGCGCAGATACCCCGGCTTGTTGTACGAGCCGGCCTGCAGCGCTTCCGGTCCCAGCACCTGCCGAAGAGCCGCATGCACCACATGGGTACCGCTGTGCGCCTGCCGTGCACCCAGCCGCCACTCCGGGTCGACCTGGGCGAGCACCGAACCGCCCTGGATCAACTCGCCGTCGGTGATCAGAATCTTGTGGACGTACAACTTGCGGTCCACCTTCTGCACGTCGAGAACCTGCGCGGCGAAGCCCGCTCCGACGATCCGTCCGGCGTCCGATTCCTGACCACCGGATTCCGCATAGAGCGGAGTGCGGTCGAGGACGAGTTCCACCGTTCGACCGGTGCCGGCCGAACCAATCAGCTCGCCGTCGGCGATCAGCCCGAGGACGGTGCCCTCCGACTCCAGCTCGTCGTAGCCGGTGAACTCCGTCGGTCCGGCATCCAGGAGCCGGCGATAGACCGTGAGGTCGTTCAAGCCGCCCTTGCGCGCCTTCGCGTCGGCGCGAGCCCGTGCTCGCTGCTCCTGCATCAGCCGGTCGAATTCTCCGGTGTCCACGGTCAGGCCGGCTTCGGCCGCCATCTCGAGTGTCAGGTCGAGCGGAAAGCCCTGGGTGTCGTGCAGCACGAACGCAGTGGAACCCGAAACCTGTTTCCGGCCGGCCGCTCTCGTTTCGGACGCGGCGGTCTCGAACAACTTGGAACCGGACGCGATCGTTCGCAGGAACGCGTTCTCCTCGGTGATCGCCACCCGCTCGATCCTGGCGTAGTCGTCGGCGATCTCGGGATAGGAGGGGCTCATCAGTTCCGTGACGACCTTCACCAGACGCGCCATCACCGGCTCGGTCACACCCAGCAACCGCGCTGATCGGACCGCCCGCCGGATCAGTCGACGCAGCACATAGCCGCCAGCTTCGTTGCCCGGCGTCACGCCGTCGGAAATCAACATCACCGCGGAACGCGAATGGTCGGCGATGATCCGCATCCGCACGTCGTCGATGTGAGCTGTTCCGTCAGGGTTTACCGCATTGCCGTACCGGACTCCCGACGACTCTTCCATCGCGGTGATGATGGGGCGGCAGAGGTCGGTCTCGTACACGTTGTCGACCTCCTGGAGCAGGAAGGCGACCCGCTCCACCCCCATTCCGGTGTCGATGTTCTGTTTCGGCAGTGGGCCGAGAATCTCGAAGTCGCCGGCGGCGTCGGAGGGGCCGCGCTGGTCCTGCATGAAGACCAGATTCCAGATTTCGATGTAGCGACCATCGGAGACTGCCGGACCGCCACCTGGTCCGAATGCCGGACCACGGTCGTAGAAGATCTCCGAATCCGGACCACAGGGCCCCGGCGTACCCATCGACCAGAAGTTGTCCACCATTCCGAGCCGTTGGATCCGCTCCGGTGGCACGCCGGCGACTTCCTGCCACAGGCGGTGGGCCTCGTCGTCGGTCTCGTACACCGTGATCCACAGGCGCTCCGGATCGAAGCCGTACCCGCCGTCGTCCTGCGAATTGGTGAGCAGCTCCCAGGCGTGCTTGATCGCACCGGCCTTGAAGTAGTCCCCGAACGAGAAGTTGCCGGCCATCTGGAAGAACGTGTTGTGCCGGGTCGTCAGGCCGACGTTGTCGATGTCCAGCGTCCGAACACACTTCTGCACGCTGGTGGCTCGGGGAAAGGGCGGCGTGGTCTGGCCGAGGAAGTACGGCTTGAACTGCTGCATGCCGGCCACCGTGAACAGCAGGGTCGGATCATCGGATACCAGCGAGGCCGACCTCACGAAGGTGTGGCCCGACCGCTCGAAGTGGTCGAGGAATCGACGTCTGATCTCGTGCGTCTGCAAGGTGTCCTTCTCTGCGCTGGCTGATGCGGTGAACAGATGTGGCCGGAACCCGGGATCACACCCTGGTGCGTCCGTTCGCGCAGCTACGGCCGCTGTCAGGCCGTACGCCGGCCGAGTTCGGCCGATTCGTCCGGCTCGATCGCGATGACGGCTTCTATCGGCCGGACCGGACCGGCCTGGTCGGGAGCGAGCAGGGCCACCGCACCGGTGGCGTTGTCGATCATCGGTCGATAGGTGGACCGGCGGTTCGCGGCGCCCTGCCGAACGTCGGCCGCGAACGATCCGACGGCGTTCCCGATCTCCGCGATCGCGTCTGCAACATCGGCGGCGATCGCGGACGGGGTCAACCTTGCGGCCAGCGCGGCGCGGGCGGCGTCCTTCGCCCGGCGGGTGCGCCGGGTGGCCACAGCGCCGAGAGCGACCCCGGCGGAGAAGTAGTACATGCGCTTCACGGTCGACGCTGTCCCTTCGAATGCTTCACGGCTGCTCGGTTCGGCCACGGCCCACCGCCGGTCGTGCGCCGGTGCCAGCGTACCCGGCGACTTCGGCCCTGCGTGGTCGCATTTGCGCATCCGCAACTCCGTCGCCGTGCCTGAACGAGATTCGAACGCTCATGCACCATTCTGGAGACGTGAACGAGTTCAACGGACTGCCGGTGCACATTCTGCTCATCCACCTGGTCGTCGCCGGGATACCGCTGGCCGCGCTCCTGACGGTGCTGTCGGCGGTATGGCCGGCCGCTCGCCGCCGTCTTGGCGTGATCACGCCGATCGTGGCGTTGCTGGCACTGATCTCGATTCCGATCACCACTGCGGCCGGAGAATGGTTGCAGGCCCGCGTCTTCGGCGGTTTCACCAATCCGCTGATCGTCCGGCATGCGCACCTCGGTGACGAGTTGCTCCCGTGGGCCCTCGGGCTGTTCCTGGCGGCGGTGCTCGCCTGGGGTCTTCCGTTGCTCGCCGCCCGTCGGCGCCGGGCCGCGCTGGAAACCGCAGGTATCCGGATCGCCGTCGGCGTGCTCGCGGTCGGCCTGGCCGCAGTCACGACGTTCCAGGTGTACCGGATCGGCGACGCCGGAGCGAAAGCCTCGTGGTCGACGAACTTCTGCACGCAGCCGTACGTCGGGGACACCTGTCCCGGTAGGTGAGGATCGATTTCACCAGGCGACTGGAAGATCGATTCTCAGGGCAACAGCAGCAGCTTCCCGGTGGTGCGCCGGCCGGCCAGATCCTCGTGCGCGCGGCCGGCGTCGGGCAGCGGGTAGGTGCCGCCGATGTGCACCGTCAGCCGGCCCTGACCGACCCATTCGAACAGCTCCGCAGCCCTGGCCAGCAGCTCGGCCCGAGTCGTCACGAAATCGGCGAGGGTAGGGCGGGTAAGGCTCAATGAACCACCCCGATTCAGTCGCTGTGGGTCGACCGGCGGCACCTGTCCGCTGGAACCGCCGAAGAGGACCAGAAATCCCCGCCTGGCAAGGGAGTCCAACGACTCGTCGAAGGTGTCCTTGCCGACCCCATCGTAGACGGCCTGTACGCCGGCACCGCCGGTCAGTTCCCGGATTCGGTGCGGAATGTCGTCATATCCGATCAGCACGTCGTCCGCGCCGGCCTGCTCGGACAACTGCGCCTTGGCCGCGGTGGAGACCGTCGTGATGACCCTGGCGCCCCTGATCTTCGCGATCTGGGTCAGCAGCAGCCCGACCCCGCCGGCGCCGGCGTGGATCAGCACGGAGTCCCCTGGCCGGATCCGATAGGAGTCGCCCGCCAGGTAGTGGGCGGTCATTCCCTGCAAGGGCAGCGCCGCGGCCTGCTGATCGTTCACGTCGGCAGGCACGGGAACCAGGCGATCCGCCTGGGCTGTCACCGCGCCGGCGTAGGAGCCTGCGACGTCCGACCACGCCACTCGGTCGCCGACGGCGACGTCGGTCACGCCCTCCCCCACTGCGTCGATCACCCCGGCGCCCTCGGTGCCCGGAATGTGGGGAAGCGGAACCGGATACACCCCGCTGCGCCGATAGATGTCGATGAAGTTGACGCCGGCCGCAGTCACCTTCACCGTCGCCTGCCCCGACCCCGGCGCGGGCAGGTCGATCTCGCCGACGCGCAACACTTCCGGGCCGCCGATTTCGGTGACTCGAATGGCCTTCGTCATGGTCGTTCCTCTCCTTCGGAGGGGGCACTCTCCGAATGATCCTGCCCCCGAACAGCCTTGCGCAGCAGCGGTAATCGCTCTGCGATCACCCGCTCCGCACCCCTGCCCGCCGGGGTGTAGTAGTCGCGCCCCACCAGCTCGTCCGGGGGGTACTGCTGTCGCGCCACCCCGCCGGCGACATCGGGCGGATAGAGGTAACGCTGGGCGTTGCCCAGCTTCTTCGCCCCCGGATAGTGACCGTCGCGCAACGACGGCGGAACGGTGCCGATCCGACCGGAACGGACATCCGCCATCGCCGCGTCGATCGCCGTGATCACCGAGTTGGACTTCGCCGCGGTGGCAAGGTGGATCGTCGCCTGCGCAAGGGCGATCCGCGCCTCGGGGAGACCGACGAGTTGCACCACCGAAGCGGCGGCCACACACAGCGGAAGCGCGGTCGGGTCGGCCATGCCGATGTCCTCGGAGGCGTGGATCATCAGCCGCCGGGCGATGAATCGCGGATCCTCCCCCGCCTCGATCATTCGGGCCAGATAGTGCAGCGCGGCGTCGACGTCGCTGCCCCGGATCGACTTGATGAAGGCGCTGGTGACGTCGTAGTGCTGGTCGCCGTCGCGGTCGTAGCGCACGGCCGCCCGATTTACGGCACGCTCGACCGCGTCCAGGTCGATGACCGCTGCGGCGCCGCGATGGTCGTTCGCTGCAGGGTTCGCTTCCGGGCTCGGGTCCGGTTCCAGGTTCGGGCTCGGGTCCGCGTCTGCCAGGGAATCCGCGGCGGCTTCCAGTGCGGTGAGCGCCCGCCGGGCGTCACCACCGGCCAACGCCAGCAGGTGGGATCGGGCGTCGCCGGCCAGCACGAACCCGGCCGCAAGCCCCCGTGCGTCCAGGACTGCGCGGTCCAGCAGCGCTCCGATCTCGTCGTCGGTCAGCGGCTGCAACTGCAGCACCAACGACCGCGACAGCAGCGGCGATACGACCGAGAAGAATGGGTTCTCGGTGGTGGCCGCGATCAGGATCACCGTGCGGTTCTCGACCGCACCCAGCAGCGAGTCCTGCTGTGTCTTGGAGAACCGGTGGACCTCGTCGATGAAAAGCACCGTCTGCTCACCGGTGCGGCGCAGTGCCGCGGTCGCGTCGGAGATGACCGCTCGGACCTCCTTGACCCCGGCGGACAGCGCCGACAACTGCGCGAATCGACGGCCCGTCGCGCCGGCCACCAGGGTGGCCAGGGTTGTCTTTCCGGTGCCCGGCGGCCCGTAGAGCAGCATCGAGGACGGCGAACCACCTTCGACCAGCCGCCGCAACGGGGCGCCCGGACCGAGCAGATGAGACTGACCGACGACCTCGTCCAGCGTCCTGGGCCGCATCCGTACCGCAAGTGGCGCCTTCGGGTCGAAGGCAGAATTCCGGGAGATTTGCGCGCCGTCGTCCTCCGGTCCGGGGTGCGGCTCCGAGCCGAACAGGCCTGGCTCGATATCGGTCACGTCAGGCAGGCTACCGCCGCAATCTGTCGTGCTCCGGCTGCGCCTGCACTTTGAGCCGCCCGGTAGATGTGCTCCGGTTGGGCTGCGCCTGAGCCATCTTGCGCCGCGAATCTCGGTTCTGGGGATCTACCGCGACCGAACGGGCTGGATCCGGCCCGGGCATTTCCGTCGCACAACGCTTCCACGAAAGCGCCAATCCGGACACAATGCGCAAAAAGCCGCGTCGTAGCAGTTCAGCCGGGTCCGAGTTGATCCGTGGCGGCAGCTGCTCGGCGATCGCGGACATCGGCCCGGTACACATCGACACGTCGGACGATCAACAGCGTGACGACCCCGGCCACCGCGATTCCCAGCAGATTGATCAGCAGTTGCAACGCGGAACCACCGACCTGCCGCCACTCTCCGAGAACGATGGCGACCGAGACATAACCGGCGGCTGGAACCGTGGTCACCGAGATGAACACGCCGACCAGTGCAGCAGATTTCTGGCTCGTCGTGGACAGCATGCCGGCCGCGCCGGCCAGCAGCGCCACGACCAGTGAGAACACTCCGGGCTCGTAGATGAACTCCACCTGGGCATTGCGGTCGAGGCTCTGCTTGGTGAACAGGCCGGTGCGCAGCGCGATCCAGGCGCCAAGGGCGGCGATGACCATGGCGATCGGAAATCCGACCAACAGGGCTACCGCGCCCCGCCTGGTCAGCTTCGGCCGACCGCGGACCAACCCCACGGACAGTGCTGCGAGCGGTCCGAATTCGGGGCCGACCACCATGGCGCCGACGACGGTGATGGGCGAATTCTCGATGATTCCGATTCCGGCCAACAGGGTGGCGATCGTCAAGAAGGCCAGGAATGTTCCGGACAACAAGGAGTCCTCAGCAGCTCTGGCCTCGATCTGGTGCCAGATCACCGAGTCCGAGGAATTGCCGGGCGCCTGCCGCTGCGCCCTGTCCGACAGCACGGAGAGCGAAAGCCCCACCGGGCTGACCGAGATGGCGCCGGCATCGCCCAGCCCGAGATGCTTCAGCTCCTCGATGAGCTCGTCGGCGCATTCCCGGGTGGCCTCCAACTCGATCAGATCTCCGCGCGGCTCCCGAGCCGCGCCCGCGACTGCGCTGACATTGCTGACGCCGGCAGACCGCCCCAACAGCGCCAGAACTGCAGCACTGAGTTCCGTCGGAACCAGAAGACGCAGATGCAACACCCGTCGGCCGCGCGATCAGTCGGCTGTCTTCGGTTTCGCCGGCACGGTGTCCACGCCCGCCTCCCGGCGCTGCGCCTGGGTGATCGGCGCGGGCGCCGACGTCAACGGGTCGTAGCCACCGCCGGACTTCGGGAACGCAATCACCTCGCGAATGGAGTCCGCCCCGGCCAGCAGCATCACGATCCGGTCCCAACCCAGGGCGATTCCGCCGTGCGGCGGAGCGCCGAAGGTGAAGGCGTCCAACAGGAAACCGAATTTCTCCCGAGCGCTGCGCTGCGTCAGGCCCATGATGGCGAAGACGCGTTCCTGGATGTCCTGGCGATGGATACGGATCGATCCACCGCCGATCTCGTTGCCGTTGCAGACGATGTCGTAGGCATAGGCCAGCGCGCTGCCTGGATCGGTGTCGAAGGTGTCGAGGAACTCCGGCTTGGGCGACGTGAAGGCGTGGTGCACCGCGGTCCAGGTGCTGTCGGCCCCGCCGACCGCGGTAGCTGCATCGTCCGAGGACTCGGCCACCAGCTCGAACAGCGGAGCGTCGACGATCCAGACGAATTCCCAGGCGCCTTCGTCGATCAGACCGCCCCGACGGGCGATCTCCAACCGAGCGGCGCCCAGCAGCTCCTGCGAGGTGCGCCGGGTGCCGGCCCCGAAGAAGATGGCGTCTCCGGGCTTCGCGCCGGCGGCAGCGACGAGCCCAGCCCGCTCCGGCTCGGAGATGTTCTTGGCGACCGGGCCACCGAGCGTGCCGTCGTCCGCGACCGTGACGTAGGCCAGACCCTTGGCGCCCCGCTGCTTGGCCCACTCCTGCCACGCGTCGAAGCCGCGCCGAGGGGTGGCCGCGCCACCCGGCTGCACCACCGCCCCGACGTACTGGGCCTGAAAGACTCGGAACGGGGTGTCCTTGAAGTAGTCGGTGAGTTCGATCAGCTCGGCCTTGTAGCGCAGGTCCGGCTTGTCGGAGCCGTACCGGTCCATGGCGTCGCGGAACGTCATTCTCGGTATGGGCGTTGAGATCTCGTGCCCGATCAGCTTCCAGATGGAGCTCACCACCTGCTCGGCAAGCGCTATCACGTCGTCCTGGTCGACGAACGACATCTCGATGTCGAGCTGGGTGAACTCGGGCTGGCGGTCGGCGCGGAAATCCTCGTCCCGATAACAGCGGGCGATCTGGTAGTACCGCTCCATGCCGGCCACCATCAGCAACTGCTTGAACAACTGCGGCGACTGCGGCAGCGCGTACCAGCTGCCCGGGCGCAGGCGGGCCGGCACCAGGAAGTCGCGCGCGCCTTCCGGAGTCGACTTCGTCAGCGTCGGCGTCTCGATCTCGACGAAGTCGTGCCCGTCCAGCACCTCCCGCGCAGCTCTGTTCACCGCCGACCGCAGTCGAAGGGCTGCGGCCGGACCGCTTCGTCGCAGGTCCAGATAGCGGTACTTCAGCCGGGTTTCCTCCCCGATCTCCGAATCGGACTCGATCTGGAAGGGCAGCGGAGCGGACTCGCTCAGCACCGTCAGGCTCGTAGCGTTGACCTCGACTCCGCCGGTGCTCAGCTCGGCGTTGTCCATGCCCGCTGGACGAACCTCGACGACGCCGGTGACCTGCACGCAGAACTCGCTGCGCAAGCGGTGTGCCTGCTCGAGGATCTCGCCTTCTCGAAAGACGACCTGCACGATGCCGGAGGAGTCACGGAGATCGATGAAGATGACGCCGCCGTGGTCCCGCCGACGGGCCACCCATCCCGCCAGCGTGACGGTGTCGCCACCCGTTGCGTCCACGGCCGCCGAATTCGCGATGCCCGCAGTGGCGCCGGGGGCGTCAGCGGGGCGGAGTGAACCGGCAGAACGGTCGCGGAGCACAGGCAATTCCTTCGGTTGGGGTCGGCCGACGAACTGATCGGCCCGTAGTGAGAACCATCTGATCGTACGGTGCGCCAGATGGCCCCTCGTCCTGTCCCACCCCGCCGAGAACTCGATGACTCCGGGGGCGGGTCGAACGTCGGAGCCTCGCGTCGTGCGGGGCATTCGAGTGAGAAGCGGCGCACACTGGGGAGACGCCTTCCCAATGACGTGAGGAGTTCCTTCATGATCACCACCACCGGTGTTGCCGTGCCAGACGACATGGTTGCCGCCCTTTCCCAGGACGAGGAAGTGCAGTCGATCTTCGAGTCGCTGCGTCACGACGATCAGCTCGCCTACGTCAATTGGCTCGCCAAACCTGCGGCCCAGAGCCGCAAGGATCGGCTCGCCGAATTGCCGGTCCACGTGCGCAACCACAAGTTCCGGAGCACCTCGCAGGAGTGACCTTCCCTGACTTCGACGGCCGGAGCGCTCATTTCCCCGAGCGCTCCGGCCGTTTCGTCTGTTCCTGGTAGGACGAGCACCGGTCTGCATTGGCCTGGAAGAATTCCCGTTCGGCGGTGGTGCGGGCCAGTGCCGCAGCCTGCGACCATTCCGGGACCGCGTCTGCGACCCGGTTCAGCCGTTCGAGCATCTGGGCGCGGGCGGCCGATGCGTAGGGGTACCGGTCCAGGCCGCCGAGGCGCAGTACCTCATCCAGATCCGCCAGCCCCGCCGCGGGACCGGCCGCATAGGAAACCGCGATGCAGCGGCCGAGTGCGAAACCCGGCGATGGGTCCAGCTCCAGGAGACGGGCGTACAACTGCGTCAATCGAAGCCAGTTGGTGGTTTCGAACGACGACGCGGTGGAGTGTTCGGCCGCGATGGCCGCCTGCAGAACCAGTGGATCGGCGTCGACCCGATCAACGAACCCGGTCAACAACGAGACGCCCGCCCTGATCGACGTCCGGTCCCATCTGAAGCGGTCCGCGGCCGGCAGGGTCAGCTGGTCGTCGTCGTCGTCGAATCGGCCGCCCGAGCGCGCCCGGGTCAGCACGATGAGTGCCAGCAGCGCCGCGAACGATGCCGACGCGGGACGCAGGGCACGGAGGACGGCGGCAAGGTATTGGGCGTGATCGGCCAGGTCGTCGTCCATCAACTCCGCACCCTGCGTCGCGGTGTGGCCCAGCGTGAACGCCAGGTACACCACCCGTGCGACCGCGGGGAGGCGGGCGTCGACGGTGGCGTCGTCGGGAAGGTCGAGCATCGGCCCGGCCGCGGCCAGACGCGCCTTGGCCCTGGTCAGCCGGGCTGCCATGGTGGACGTCGGAATTCCGTGCACCGCAGCGATTCCGGCGGTACTGATGCCGCAGACAAGTCGCAGCGTCAAGGCCACCTGATCTTGTGGTGGCAACCGCGGATCACAGCACAGCACCACCATCCGGAGTTCGTCGTCACCGACCAGGGCCGCATTGGCAACGACGTCGGACCCGGCCACCACGCCGGACCAGCCCCCGCGCAGGGTGATCAGCGATCGGCGGGCCACCTGTGCGCGCCGTATCCGGTCGACTGCCCGTCGACGGGCCGCAGTGATGAGCCATGCCTCCACCGACGCCGGAATGCCGGCGGTCGGCCAGCTCTGCAGCGCCAGCAAGAATGCATCCGCCGTCGACTCCTCCGCGATGTCCAGATCGCGGACCGACCGCAGGGTGGCAGCCAGCACCCGACCGGATAGCTCTCGACGGGCCTGGGCTGCCACCTCGGCGACCTGTTCGTTCATCAGGTTCGATCAGCTATGTCCCAGATCGGACGCAGCTCGATGTAGCCGTATGCAGCCGGGCACAATTTGGCCAATTGCAACGCCGTCTCGTCGTCGGGAGCATCGACGAGGTAGTAACCGCCGACGACTTCCTTGGCTTCGGGCAACGGATTGTCGACGACGCTTACCTCCTTCGATCCGGCGCCACGAAGATAGGTGGCCGTCGCGATCGGCTGGAGCGCCTCGCTCGAGATGATCTTGGCGCCGGCCGCCGACACTGCTTCGGCGAACGATCGGTGGGCTTGCATCACCTCGTCGAAACTGGCCGCACCCTCGGCCTGGTAGGCACTTTCGTTCTCCACGATGGACAGGAAATACTGGGGCATCGTTGATTCTCCTGACAGATCGGCGCTCGAGTCGACGAGCTGGTGGACCCGCAACGGGCCGGAGCCGGGCGAGTTGCCCACCTCTGCAACCAAGGACGAGCGGGCTGCAGACAATTCGACACCGGCCCGGAGGAATTCGCCATCGGAGACCGGAATGGGGTGAGCACCGCTGGCCGTGTGCCTCAGCTCACCGGCACGATCCACGGCCATGCGATAAGATCAACAAGTTCTTGGAGTGTGTCGCGCGCTCTCGACGGTGGAAGTTTCGCCGGGATGTCACATCAATCGACGGCTGCGACCGGATCCCGCCAACCGGCTGGGTTCCCGAAGCTCCTGCCTCGAAGTGATTGGCCACCATGGCGCCCCTTGCTGCCCCTTCCGCGACTACTACTGAATCGATCCTGGAACACGACGACGACCTGATGCTCGACATCTCGCTCGACAACGACGCCTCACCCACCGACTCCGCGCTCGACACCGACCGCTCGCTCGACACCGCGCTCACCGACCCCACGCTCGACACCGACACCTCGCTCGACACCGACACCTCGCTCGACACCGACACCTCGGTCCGCGCGGACACCCATACCGACGTGGAAATGCTCGACACGGATGCCGACGTGGAACTCGACCTGGACCGCGAGTTCCAGGATGTGCTCGA
>JBPCPG010000053.1:0-5056 GCA_050999445.1 Nakamurella sp.
TACATCGAGACGAACGGCGGCGGTCCTGTCGTTCCAGGTGACGACCAGATCAAGCAGGCGCTGGCTTCGGCCAACCTGGCCAAGGGCGGCGAGTTGTACCGGTTGAACTGCGCGTCCTGCCACAACTTCACTGGTCAGGGTGGTGCGCTGTCCCAGGGGAAGTACGCACCGAACCTGGACGAAGCCACGAACAAGCAGATCTACGCAGCCATGGCTTCCGGGCCGGAGAGCATGCCTCGCTTCTCCGATGCGCAGCTGACGCCCGACGAGAAGGCGGCGATCGTCAAGTTCGTGCAGAACAACAAGGCGACGGTCGACCCGGGTGGTTATGCACTCGGCGGGTTCGGCCCCGCTCCCGAGGGCCTGTTCGCCTTCCTTGTCGGTATGGGAGCAATCGTTGCGTTGACCCTGTGGATGGGAGCTCGGGCATGAGCGCGCATGGCGATGTCGTCACCCCCTCCGAGGATGAGCTGAACACCATGTCGAAGGAGGAACTGGCCCGTCTCGGCGCCGCACTCGACGGTGTCGAATTGGTCGAGTACGGCGAGCGATATGTGCCGGGCTCGCCCGCCGACCGGCGCGCCGAGCGGAGCGTCGCCAAGTGGTTTCTGCTGGCCGCATTGTCAGGTGTCGCGTTCGCCGTCTTCTTCATCGTGTGGCCGGCCGGGTACCAGGACGCCTACTCCGGCGGCAAGCAGACGGTATACGCCCTCTACACGCCGCTGATCGGAATCACCCTCGGCGCCTGCATCCTGTTCTTCGGAATCGGCGTTGTGGCGCTGGCGAAGAAGCTCACTCCGCACGAGGTCGCGGTTCAGCAACGACACATCGGCATGTCGGACGAGGTCGATCGGAGCACCCTCGGTGCGGAGAGCACCGACATAGGCGCCAAGAGGGTTGTGTTCAAACGGCGCGGAGTGCGCAAGGGCTCGATGGTGCTGGCCGGCGGAGCCGTCGGCCTGGTCACGTTGATTCCGGTACTCGGCGGCCTGATCAAGAATCCCTGGGAGAAGCGAGGGAACTCCGACCTGTGGGTGACCCTCTGGAAGCCGGTCAACGGCAAGAAGGTGCGCTTGACCCAGGTCGACGGAACGCCGGTTCGTCCGTCCGATCTGGCTGCCGGGGCGCTGGCGACGGTGTTCCCCGGGGTGCCTGGCGGCGCAAAGGCGTCGGACTCCGCGGTCATGCTCTTCCGACTGCGGCCCAATGACCAGGTGAAGATCCGGGACGGCCAGGACGGTTTCGAATACGGCGACTACTACGCCTACTCGAAAATCTGCACCCACGTCGGATGCCCGGTGTCGCTGTTCGAGCAGCAGACCGGCCGGGTGCTGTGCCCGTGCCACCAATCTCAGTTCGATGTCTTCGACGGCGCCAAGCCGGTCTTCGGACCGGCCGCACGGCCGCTCCCCCAGTTGCCCATCGAACTGGATGCCGAGGGGTATTTCGTCGCCACGAGCGACTTCATCGAAGCCGTCGGCCCGGGATTCTGGGAGTCGACGCAAGGATCGCGCAAATGGGGATCGCACCCGAAAGGAAGTAGCTCCTGATGAGTCGGCTCACCACCCGCACGAAGAAGAAGACCGCCGGCCCCATCCAGGGTGCGCTGGACGGCGCCGATATCCGCTATCACGGTGCCCGGCCGCTTCGAACGGCGATGAACAAGGTCTTTCCGACGCACTGGTCGTTCATGCTCGGCGAAGTTGCGCTCTACTCCTTCTTGATCCTGCTGCTCTCGGGCGTCTACCTGACGTTGTTCTTCGACGCCTCGATGGGCGAAACCGTCTACAACGGGGTGTACGACAAGCTCCGCGGCGTTCCGATGTCGCTGGCCTTCAAGTCCACCATGGACCTGTCCTTCGAGGTGCGGGGCGGCCTGCTGGTCCGGCAGATCCACCACTGGGCAGCGCTGATCTTCCTCTGGTCGATGATGCTGCACATGATGCGGATCTTCTTCACCGGTGGGTTCCGCAAGCCTCGCGAAGCCAACTGGCTCATCGGGGTTCTGCTGCTCGTGCTGGGCATGGCAGAAGGGTTCCTCGGCTATTCGCTGCCCGACGATCTGCTGTCCGGTACCGGCCTGCGCGCTGTCTCCGCGTTCATCCTGTCCATCCCGGTCATCGGCACCTGGGCCCATTGGGCCGTCTTCGGTGGTGACTATCCCGGAACCATCGTCATCGGCCGGTTCTACTCTCTGCACATTCTCGTCATCCCGGGTGTGCTGCTCGCGTTGATCGCTGTACACGTTGCGCTGGTGTGGTTCCAGAAGCACACCCAGTTCCCCGGGCCGCGAGCCACCGAGAACAACGTGGTCGGCGTGCGCGTGCTACCGACGTTCGCGGCCAAGGGAGGCGGGTTCTTCGCCGTCGTCACCGGCGTCATCGCACTGATGGCCGGCTTGTTCCAGATCAACCCGGTCTGGAACATAGGTCCGTACAACACCTCGCAGGTTTCCGCCGGCGTCCAGCCCGACTTCTACATGGGCTTCCTGGACGGCATGGTCCGGGTCTGGCCGGCCTGGGAGATACGAAACCTCTTCGGTCACTACATGGTGCCTGCCGTGTTCTTCCCCGCGATCGGGGGCGCCACCGTGCTGATGATGCTGGTGATGGCCTACCCGTTCATCGAGAAGAAGTTCACCAAGGACAATGCGATGCACAATCTGCTGCAACGCCCCCGGGACGTTCCGGTTCGCACTTCGCTGGGCGCAGCCTTCCTCGGGTTCTATGTGATGAACCTGATCAACGGCGCCAACGACCTGTTCGCCCTCAAGCTGGACATCTCGCTGAACGTCATGACCTGGGTTGGCCGGGTCGGGTCGATCGTGCTGCCGGTCATCGCGTACATCATCACCTATCGGATCTGCCTCGGGCTGCAGCATTCCGATCGTGATGTCCTCGAACACGGAATCGAGACCGGCATCATCAAGCGGCTGCCCAACGGCGCCTTTGTCGAGATCCATCAGCCGCTTGGCCCCGTCGACGAGCACAACCATCCCATTCCGCTCGCTTACCAGGGTGCGCCGGTACCCAAGCGCATGAACCAGTTGGGCTCAGCCGGATTGGCAGCGAGGGGCACCCTGTGGCCCGTCGACGAGACCGGCATCATCGAGCATTCCGACCATGCCGGTCAGAGCGCGCTCGAGGTGAGCAGCGGCAGCGCTCCCCGCTAGCTCGCTGCACCCATTCGACCTGTGGTGTTGGTAACCCGGTCCTACGACCGGGTGCCAGCACGTTTCGGGGCCCGCTGCCGCTGCACCTCCGGTGTGGAAGCGACCATCGGGCACACGTTGCCTAACGTTGTTGGATTTTCGGACCAGCGCAACGAGAAACCGCCGCTCACCGACCTCCCCGGACTTTTGGAGGAGAGTCAACGCGGACGCTGGACGATTAACCGACACGTGGCTGTTCTCGCGGGGAGGCCGGGTCCGACGCCGATGATCTCCCCTGATTCGGGGCTGGCGCCCTCTCAGGGACCGGACCACCGCAGCGGTTGCCCCGACGACTGAGCTGGTAGCGCCAAGCCACTTGGCCCAGTCGATCGGGCTCTTCACTGTCTGGGCGGCGGATCTTCTTCATCTACCCGACACACCACCCTCCTGGGCGCGCACTGTCCGGAACTACCGGTGCGCCCCACAGAGGCGTCCGTCAACTCTGGAGAGCGGCACCGACGCTGCAGCGTTGCCACCAAGGACGCTAGGCGTGCGATTGACAGCAACCGCTCAACTCCGCTCGCCATGGCGCGCCGGTTTCGGCAGCGAGATGACAGCTGGGCCCACCACGACCCATATCGGGTGGCGGCTGGTGACACGCTTCTCAGCGACAAGCCGAGAACAGCTGACGCTCGTTCTGACCGCATCGCGCTCGCCAACGGCGGCCACCGAATCCGGCGGCATCACATCGGCCCGCGTGGCGGGGTGAAAGCATCGGCGGCCCTCCGGCAGATCGAGTCCGGCACCCTCGAAAAGTGACGCCCGGCGAGAGGATTTGGCTCATGGCGCGCAACGCGGGCAATACTGCCCTGGCGTTGGTCAAGGCGATCAAACGCACAGGTGGCGTCCTGGAAGGCGATGGCACTGCGAACCCGGACGTGTGCCGCGTTAATGGATCGATCTTGGCGAGCACTGGGTCATCTAGGCGCGGTTCCAGCAACAAACTGCGTGGCGTCACGGAGGTCGCCATCGAAGAAGGCGACCTCCGGAACCGTGCGGTGAGCCTGGCGGGATCAGTGCGAGGTGGGCCGGCGGTGATATTCGAACTGCAGGCCGCAGATGGTGACCAGCAAGAAACCAACCGAGATGATCATCATCCAGACCAGTAGAAATGCCGTCGCGACTGCCGTGAAGGCGGCAGCCAGCGCCATTCCGAAGGGCCAGAGCGAGCCCGGCGAGAAGAAGCCGAGATCGCCCGCTCCATCCGAAACTTCGGCATCTTCGCGGTCTTCGGGCCGAGGCCCGTCCAAACGGCGCGAGGAGAAGGCGAGAAATGTGCCGACGATCAACGAGAGACCTGCGGTCAGTGCGAGCGCGACGACCCCGACCGGCTCATCTGCTCCCGCGAAGTATGCGTAGATGAGCGCGGCGACCACGAAGAAGCCGGTCAACGCCAAGAAGATCATGGCCTCCACCCGGAGTCCGCGCGTGGCGGGCGCCGGAGTCTGTGAGTGTTCGACCGCCATCAGCTGCCTCCTCTTTCAGAGGCCGATCTGGCCTGACGATTGGGGTCGATCGGGTACGTCGTCGTCGCGAGTGGATCGCACAGGTGGCTGCACGACTTGATGTCGTCGCCGGTCTTCGTGAGCGCTTCCGATGTGGTGTATCCCCGACCGGTGGACGGGTTCTTCTGTGCACGGAGCCCGATGTATTCGCGGTACACGTCCTGCGGAACGGCTCGGACCTCGAACTGCATCGAGAAGTGGTAGGTACCGCACAGTTCTGCGCACCGGCCCACCATTGCGAGCGGCTTGTCGATGCTGTTCTGGAACACGTTGTTGGTGTTGTTCGCCTTCGGGTCCGGAAAGACGTCACGCTTGAAGAGGAAGTCCGGAACCCAGAACG
>JBPCPG010000054.1:0-8566 GCA_050999445.1 Nakamurella sp.
GCGACGCAGATCGCGAGCACGCCGAGGATGTCGAGAACACCGGGAAACTGTCGCAACACCACCGCGCCGACGAGTGTTGCGGTGACCGGCAGCAGCGACAACATGATCGCGAACTGGGCCGCGGTCACCCGTCGCATGATCTGTTGCTCGAGAGCGTAAGGAATCACCGAACTGGCAATGGCGATCACCAGCAGAGCGAGCAGATGGCGCACGTCATCGATGACGATCGCGGTCGTTCCGAAAGCCAGCGGGCTGTAGACGATCGCGCCCGCCGTCATGCCGACGGCCAGCGAATTGACGCCGTCACCGCCGGTGGCGACCTTGCGGCCGAGCAGGATGTAGCCGGCCCACATCACCGCGGTCGCAAAGATCGCGACCAGACCGATCAGAACGCTGCGGCCACCGCCGCCGGACAACGTCACCCCCGTGAGCGCCAGCACGCCGGCGGCCGCCAACACGATGCCCAGCCGGTCACGCCAACCGCGACCGCCGACCGCCGCCACACCGACCGGACCCAGGAACTCGATCGCGACCGCGGTGCCCAGTGGCAGATGATCGATGGCGATGTAGAACCCGATGTTCATGGTGGTCAGCACCACACCGAACAGAACTGCGGCACCGAGAGTGCCCCTGGTCCACCGTTGCCGCCACGGCCGCCGCCAGGCCAGCAACACCAGGGCCGAGACGGCCATTCGCCACCAACCCACCGCGGTCGCCGGCATGATCGCGAACAGACCGATGGCAACGGCGGCTCCGACGTACTGGATCAGACCGGAGCTGATAAACAGGGCGGGAGCGGGAATCCGGTCCACTGCAGACCGAGAACCCGGGCTCATCCTGGACTCCTACTCGTGGAACGGGAAGTACTCAGGTGCCGGTCGAGTTCTGGAGCCCATTGGATCTGCTCGCGGAGCGCGTCGTTCGATCGAGCATATCGTGATCCGCACGGCGCGCTCACAAGCCGAACGACGTCCGACATGCGTCCAATCCCGCTACCTGCACCGCCCAACCGGGCCGTCGGAATGTTTCCGGCGTGAGCAGAAGTTGCAGGTCGCGAGCCGTCTCACCCGGGCGCCGCTGGACCGTGACCTCACCGTTCGGTAGATATCCCACCTTTCGAGAAACGGCCAACGAGGCCAGGTTGTCGGCGAACGCAGAACTCTCCGCCCGAATCGCCTTCAAATGATCAAAAGCAAAATCGATGACGGCGCAGCGCATCTCGGTGCCGTATCCCTGACCTTGACGAGCCCGACCCAGCCAGGAGCCGGTGCACACCGTCCTGGTCACCGCGAAATTGTTTGCTCTGATCTCCTGAGTACCGAGCAGCGTCCCGCCCGACCGGACGCCGAAATGCACAGCCCAATGCGTCGGCACGCTGGCCACCCGCGCATTCCAATGAAATCGGAGCGTTGCCTCGATCAATTCGTCCCGCGGAGCATCGGTCCAGGGCACCGCGAACGGCATCACCGACGGGTCGTGCACCCCCGCCAGCACCAGGTCCACCAATTCGGCCAGGTCATCGTCGGACAGCGGCCGCAACACCAGCCTCGGCGTGGCCAACCGCAGGCCGAACAGCGGCCAGAGCCGGCACAGTGAATCTCTGGACATCGCGGTCATGCCCCAACGTACCCAACATCGCTCCACTACCCTTCGACCTATGTTGGCGATCACGCAGGACGAGTTCGGCGGCCCGGAGCTGCTCCGGTTGGCGGAGGTACCGGATCCCGAGGTCGGTCCGCAGGATGTGCTGGTCCGGGTCGCTGCGACCGCGGTCAACCGGGCGGACCTGCTGCAGCGGGAGGGCAAGTACCCGCCGCCGGCCGGGGCATCGGCGATCCTCGGGCTCGAATGCTCGGGAACGGTGGCCGCGGTCGGTTCGCAGGTGTCGACGTGGCACCCCGGAGATCAGGTTTGTGCGCTGCTCTCCGGCGGCGGTTACGCAGAACTGGTGAGTGTGCCGGCCGCTCAACTCCTTCCGTTGCCGCCGGGAATGGCGTCGGTGAACGCCGCCGCATTGCCCGAGGTCGCCTGCACCGTGTGGTCGAATCTGATGATGCGCGCCGGTCTGCGAGCCGGGCAGACAGTTCTGATTCACGGTGGCGCGTCCGGCATCGGCACCATGGCCATCCAGGTGGCGAAGGCTATCGGAGCGACCGTGGTGGTGACGGCCTCCCGGACGGAATCCCTGCGGCGATGCCGGGAGCTCGGCGCAGATCTGGGCATCGACTACGGTCACGAGGACTTCGTCGCCGCGACGATGACCGCGACCGACGGCCGGGGCGCCGACGTGATCCTCGATGTGATCGGTGCCGAATATCTGCAGCGCAATATTTCGGCTCTGGCGTTGGACGGATCGCTGATCATCATCGGCCTGCAGGGCGGACGCAACGCCGAACTGGACCTCGGACAGCTGATGGCGCGGCGCGGCGCCGTGATCTCGACCGCCCTGCGCAGTCGCAGCATCACCGGGCCTGGCTCGAAGGGTGAGATCGTGGATGCCGTGCGACAACACTTATGGCCGCTGATCGCGGTGGGTTCCGTGAAGCCGGTCATCGATTCGACCTTTCCGTTGGCGGAGGCCGGATCGGCCCATCGCCGAATGGCCGAAGGTGGGCACGTCGGCAAGATTGTGCTCGAGGTCTGATCGGCCGGTGCTGGTTCGTTCCGGCTCTGCCGGCCGTCACCGGTCCTGACCGTAATATGGCTCGAACCGAACATAGGAGTGAGTGCTTGATGACGGAGCAACAGGGTCAGTTCATCGTGGTGGGGCCGGACGGTCAACCGGTGGGCACGATCGCCGGCGAGCGCCCCGAGGGTGAATCGACCTCGGGCGTCCAGGATGCCGCCGACGGCATCGGCGAACCTGCCAAGGTGATGCGGATCGGGACCATGATCAAGCAATTGCTCGAAGAGGTGCGCGCTGCCCCGTTGGACGAAGCCAGCCGGGTTCGGCTGAAGGATATCCATTCGGCGTCGATCAAGGAGCTGGAATCCGGCCTGACACCGGATCTACGGGAGGAATTGGAGCGGCTGACCCTTCCGTTCACCGAGGATTCAGTTCCCAGCGATGCCGAATTACGCATTGCGCAAGCCCAATTGGTCGGCTGGCTCGAGGGCGTTTTCCATGGTCTGCAAGCGGCGCTGGTCGCACAGCAACTTGCCGCAAGATCCCAATTGGATCAGATGCGGCGCGGAGCGTTGCCGCCCGGAACCGCCGGTAGCGACAGGTCTGTCGGTTCGGGTCCGGCGGTCGGCGGTACCGGCCAGTATCTTTGACCTCCGCCATGGTGGAACCGCTGACGACCGCACCCGGGCGCCTGGTCCCCCCTGATGTCGAATCAAACCGAGGACACGGTAGCGGGGAATTGAACGGTGCGATGATTTCGCGCCAGAGAAGTCTGCGTCATGGATTGGAATGCCCGGCCATGGGTGCATGATCAACCCATGACTATTGCAATCGTACTCATCGTCCTGGCCATTCTCTTCGGAATCGGCGGGCTCATCGCGCACGCGCTGTGGTGGCTTTTCGTCATTGCCGTCATTCTGCTGATCGTCGGCATCGTGATGGGCGTGATCGGCCGCGGACGCACTCGGGTCTGACTGATCCGAACCCGGTGGTGGTGGCGGGTGCCGGTTGCGGACGACCGCACCGGTACCGGCCGCAATCGCTTGTCGGGCGCCTACAGGGCCCGACTGTGCGGTGTCCCCGGTGCATTCGTCTGCGGACGCACCGGTTCCGGGTGCGGATCGCCCGGCTTCGTCGGTGCAGGCCCGGTGTCCCGAACCCCGCCGGAGTCCAAAGCGGCTGGTCCCTGTTCGCGCATCGCCCATGGTGAGCCGTACTCGGTCAGCAGCGTGAGGAACGGAACCGCGTCGAAGGCCTCCGGGCCGAGAACGCCGGCCCCCGACCACGCTCCCCTGGCGATCAGTTCCATCGCCACCACCGGGCAGACGGCCGTCTGCCACACCCCAGCCTGAGAGTTGTACTCCCGTATCGACCATTCGTTGTCCACCACGTGGTACAGGTAGACCTCGCGCGGGTCGCCCTGTTTGTCGATTCCCTTGATCCAGGTTCCGGCGCAGGTTTTGCCCTGCATCTTGTTGCCGAGTGTGGCCGGGTCAGGCAGCAGCGCGGCGATGACGTCGCGCGGCGACACCATCACGGAACCGACCTGCAGACTTTCGGCCGAGTCGATGCCCAGCTTGCGCTGCAGTTTGAGCATCTCGATGAACTCCTGGCCCAGTCCGTATTTGAACGTCACCCGACCGACGTCCAGCCATCGGGGCATCAACAGGACTTCCTCGTGTTCCACGTTGACGCACTCGACCGGCCCGATGCCTTCCGGGAACTCGAAGACCTCCGGCTCGCTGAACGGCGCGGTGGTGAACCACCCGCGACCCTTCTCGTAGATGATCGGTGGATTCAGGCACTCCTCGATCGTCGTCCAGATCGAGAACGTCGGAGCAAAGTCGTAGCCGGCGACCTGCAGGTTCCCGCCGTCACGCACGCCGATCTCGTCGACTCGGCGAAAGAGGTGGTCGGAGGCGTATCTGGCGAACACATCGGAGAGTCCCGGTTCCACGCCCATGCCGACCAGGGCGATTCGGTCCGCCGCCTCCCATTGCGCTGCCATCGCGAACTGTTCGTCGCCGAGCATCACCCCCGGCGTATTGAACGGGTCGGTGGGATGCGAGTGGGACAGCGACATGGCCATGTCGAGGTAGTGCGCCTTTCCCTGCAGCGCCGCGTTGAACAACGGCATCACGAATCGCGGGTCTGTCGCGTTGAGCAGCAGGTCACAGCGGTAGCGCTGCAGCAACTCCACGACGGCCCCGACGTTCGTCGCGTCGAGAAGCGCCGGGACGAACCGGCCGTCACCCACCGCGTCCACGGCCTGCTGCGCCTTGCGAAGGTCGTAGTCGGCAACCACCATGGCCTCGATGTAGTCGCGCCTGGCAGCGGTCGCCACCACCGCCGCGCCGACGCCGCCGGCGCCCACCAACAGCACCCGCAGCTTGCCGTCAGCCGATCGGACGCTTGGCGAGTTCCGCCCGGCGAGCACCGGTGTCGACTCGTCCCAGGTCGTTCCGGCCACAGCGTCCGCCCGTCGGCGGGCGATGCCGGAGAGGGTTTCCAGAACGACACGGTTCCCGAGCATCGCGGTGACGTCCGCGTGGTCGTAGGGCGGCGCGACCTCGACGATCTCCAGTCCCACCAGATTGGTCTCCCGTCCGATCCGGCGGACCGCGTCGAGCAATTCCCTCGGAGTGAGGCCGCCGGGTTCTGGAGTGCCGGTGCCGGGCGCCATTCCCGGGTCGACCACATCGATGTCGACCGAGAGGAACACGCCGTCCGTGTCCTGGCCGGCGAGCCGGATCGCCTCGGTGAGCACGTCGTCCAGGCCCCGACGGGCGATTTCGGCCATTTCGAATCCCCGCATCCCCTGCTCGGCCATCCAGGTCAGCTCGGGCGGCTCCGGCCAGTAGCCACGCAAGCCGATCTGGAAGAATTTGCTGCCAAGGACCGCGCCGGATTCGATGACCCGGCGCATTGGTAGACCGTGACCGTACAGCGAACCGAATTGCAGGTCGCCGGTGTCGGCGTGCGCGTCGAAATGCAGAACCGATATTCGACCATAGCCGAAATGCTCTGCCAGACCGGTGATGTCGGCCATTGCGATGGTGTGATCGCCGCCGAGGACGATGGGAATCTTGTTGGCCCCGGCCAATTGCGTGATGACGTTCTGCAGCGCCCGCAGCGAGCGAATGGTCTCGGTCGGCGCCATCTCGACGTCGCCGGCATCCACCACGCCGAGGTCCAGCAGCGGGTCGACGCGGAGCGACAGGTGCGGACGCGAGCCGGTGTGCTCCGAATAGTCGCAACTCCGCAGGGCCATCGGGCCCATCCTGGCGCCGGACCGGTACGAGGTGCCGGAGTCGTAGGGCGCCCCGACGATCACCGCCGCCGCATCGGCGTACGTGGAGGGATCGGACAGATCGCAGCGCGGCACCCCGGTGAAAGTGACATCGGGTCCGTACATTGCGCCGTAGCGCGCCATTGAATTCAACTCTCCTGTGAGTGGTGCGCAATGCGCGAGGTCGCGCGGCCGCTTCGGTGTGTGCTGCTCGTACGTCGGTCCGGTGCTCCACGCGTCGACTGTTCGCTCTTCCTCATCAGCTTGACGAGCCGAGCACCGCCGGGGCAAGCCCGCGGACAGATCGTGCAACGAACTGCCTGCAGTACCTGACGAACGATGCACGCACATCGATCCGACGCCCCGATGAGGCTGCGCGGATCACCATTGCGATATTGGGCTCGGTGGGCCCGGAGTCGTCACTGTGTCCACGCGTGGCAGTTTGATCCACGCGGGTGCACTTGCCCGGCGCTCACGAGTCGAAACCCAGCCCGAACCGGTCCAGGGCGCGGAGCCAGAGGTTGCGGTGGCCGGCGCGGGCGTCCGCCCGGGCGATGGACCAGCGCGTCATCCCGATGACGGCAGACCGCAGCGGTTCCGGTGGGAACGGCACCGGCTTCTCCCGAATGGTCTTCAGGCTGGTCAGCGCCGTTCGTTCGCCGGAGAGCAGATCGAGCATGACCTGCGCCCCGAACCTGGTCGCTCCCACCCCGAGGCCGGTGTAGCCGGTCGCGTGCGCGACCTTGCCGCCGAACCCGGTTCCGAAGAACGGGAAGAACCGTGAACAGGTGTCGATCACCCCACCCCAGGTATGGCTGAATCGAATCCCCTCCAGCTGCGGAAAGGTGGCGAAGAAATGTTCGGCCAGCATCCGATGCGTCTCCGGCCGCTGGTCCAGCGCCGGGTCGATGCGATTGCCGTAGTGATAGATGACGTCATAACCGCCCCACAGAATGCAGTTGTCGTCGGTGAGCCGGTAGTAGTGGAATTGATTCCCGGAATCACTGACACCCTGCCGCCCCTTCCAGCCGATGGTGTCCAACTGCGCCTGGGTCAACGGTTCGGTGGCCATGGCGTAGTCGTAGACCGGCACCACGTATGGCCGAACCCGCTTCAACAACGAGGGAAACGCGTTGGTGCCCAGCGCAACCCGGTTCGCGCGCATCGATCCGTGCTGGGTGGTCAGCAGCATGTCCCGACCGTCGCGGACCATGCCGGCGACGTAGGTATTCTCGTGGATCTTGACGCCCAACGATTCGCAGGCCGCGGCGAGTCCCCACACCAGGCGAGCCGGGTCGACCAGAACGGTCTTGTTCCGGCCGTCGATCGCGCCGAGGTACGTCGGCGAATTGACCAATGCTCTGGTGGCCGCCTGATCGAGAAGTTCGGCGTCATCACCGAAGTCGAGCATTCGCTCGTAATCGGCCGCCAGATCGGCCAACTGGTAGCTTTCGGTGGCGACCTTCAGCTCACCGGTTTTCTCCAGCTTGCAATCGATGTGATATTCCTCGATCGTGGTGACGATCTCGGCGAGATTGTCGCGTCCGTGGCGTTCCAGCCGGGGCATGTCCGCCGGGTACCAATCCATGCCGTTGGCCTGGCCGTGCGTCAGGGATGCGGAGCAGAATCCGCCGTTTCGCCCGGAAGCGGCCCAGCCCAACGTCTTCCCTTCGAGGACGACGACCTCACGGGCGGGATCCTCCTGCTTGGCCAACAAGGCGGTCCAAAGGCCGGAGTAACCACCGCCGATGATCGCGAGGTCGGTGCGCGCCTGCCCGGCCAGTCGTTCCCGTGGTTGCGGCGCATCGACGTCGTCGAGCCACCAACAGATCGGCTCGGCATCGGACAGCGAATGGCGAACTGCCCGGGACCTGGAACGGCCGGCTGGAAGCAGAGGTGACACGGCTGGTCACCCCTGCTTCGCGGGGTGCGGAAGCTTGCGCGAGGTCTCGATGACGGTGCCGGTTTTGCTGTCCCAGATCGATGCGGACAGCGACGAACCGCGTGGATCCGGAACGGGGTCGAGCAGATGTGCGGCGATTCGGGTCATGATGGCTCCTCGGGACGGTGGCGCGGGGGCTTCCGGCGTGAGCAGATGCTATCCGCCGGTTGCCGGCCGATACGCTGCGGTGATGCCCGCGAGGTTGCAGGAGCACTCCGGGACCCGCCGCGGCGACGCCGGGGCCGCGGCTACGTCGGCAGGTAGGATCACGCCGGGCGAGGAGCCTTACGCCGTTGGGGATGTTCGTTCAGGCCACCCCCAGCAGCGCCGGTCGGTAGTTTCCTCGCACCGCCACGCTTGCGGAGGTGCGCCAATGGTGCTCGACCTGCCCCGCGCACGCGGTGGTGGTCGTCTGCGCCATCGCATCACTCGAGGAGTAGGTCTTGTCGGTTCCCCAGAACGGCGCCGCAGCCAAGGGCGCGAGGTCGGATCCGGAGAAGCTTTCCGGGTACTTCAGCACCCGGTTCACCAAGAACGACCAGCGCAGCGCGGTATGGCAGCACATCTGCCAATACCTGACCCGCTGGATCGCCGTCGACAGCGACGTACTGGAGATGGGTGCGGGTTGGTGCGATTTCTCCAATGCGGTACGCGCCAGGAGCGTCACCGCGATGGACATCGATGAGGTCGTCACCGAGGCTGCCGGGCC
>JBPCPG010000325.1:0-22834 GCA_050999445.1 Nakamurella sp.
GTCGCCGAGCAGCAGTTCATCACGGCGCTGTACGTGCGGCTGGATCGGATGCGCGAGGAAACGACGCGGCTTCGCGACACCTACCTGCGGGACAGCGACGGAACGCCCGGCGGTCGGGTGCAACGGGACATCGCCTATGCCGGTCACTCCCGCACTCTGATCGATCTGAACGTCGCCGAGGACAGACTGTGTTTCGGCCGGCTGGACCGTACCGACGGCGAATCGATGCACATCGGCCGGATGGGAATCTTCTCCGAAGGCGAGCAACGCGAACAACTCCTGATGGACTGGCGGGCACCGTCGGCTCGGCCCTTCTATGTCGCAACCGCTGCTGCGCCGCTCGGCATCCGGCTACGGCGCCACCTCCGGGTGCGGCGGCGAACCGTCGAGTCGATCTCCGACGAGTACCTGGATCTGACCGGCCTGGCCGCGGACGACCCGGCACTGGCATCGGTGAGCGGATCTGGGCTGACCGGTGAGGCGGCGTTGCTCGTCGCCCTCAATGCGCCCAGGACCGGCCGGATGGGCGACATCGTCGAGACGATCCAGGCTGAGCAGGACCGGATCATCCGGGCGGACCGGGCGGGGATTCTGGTCGTGCAGGGTGGTCCCGGTACCGGCAAGACCGCGGTCGCGCTGCATCGCACGGCGTATCTGCTCTACACCTACCGGGATCAGCTGGCCAACCGCGGAGTTCTGGTGGTCGGACCGAACCGCACCTTCCTGAACTACATCGGGCAGGTACTGCCCTCGCTCGGCGAGAACGCCGTGGTGCTCTCCACCATGGGCGACCTGTTTCCCGGCGTCCGGGCGGCGCGGATCGAAACCGGCGCCGTCGCGGTGCTGAAGAGCCGGGTCAACATGGCGAAGGTCATCGCCAACGCGGTGCTGGATCGCCAGCGGATGCCACCTGGCCCACTCGAGGTTCCGTATGAGGGATCCAACCTCCGCCTGGACAAGCAATTGCTCGCCAGAGCGCAAGCCCGAGGCTGGCAGTCCCGGCTGCCGCACAACCGAGCTCGGAACGTATTTCTCAGGACGATCTTCGATCAGCTGGCCCGTCAAGTCGGAAGGCGTCATCGGGAAGGCCTCGCGGCGGCCGTGCCGATGACGTCCGAGGACTTCGAGGACATTCGGCGAGATCTGCGGGCCGACGAGGATCTGCAGGCGGTGCTGGTCGGGCTGTGGCCGGCGCTCAACGCACAGACTCTGGTCCGCGACCTGTTCACCTCTGCGCGGCGATTGCGCGTGGCCGCCCCATTTTTGACCGATGTCGAGCGCCGACTCCTGACGGCGGAAGGGTCCGCCTACGAATTCTCGGAGTCGGACGTGCCGCTGCTGGATGAGGCGGCAGAGCTGCTCGGACATGACGACCGGCTCACGGTGACCGCCGCCGCAACGGATCGCCGGCGGCGACAGGAATATGCGCAGAGCGTGTTGGACATGCTGGACGACGGCTCTGCCGGCGCTGATTCCGCAGGCGGTGACCTGGGAGCCGACGACGGCGATCAGCCGTTGCTCGGCATGGTCAGCGCCGCTGACCTTGTTGACCTCCAGGACGATCGGGTGCTGCTGACCTCGACCGCCGAGCGGGCCGGCGCAGACCGAGAATGGACCTACGGACATGTCGTCGTCGACGAGGCGCAGGAGCTGTCACCGATGGCCTGGCGGATGTTGATGCGCCGGTGCCCGGTGAAGTCGATGACGTTGGTCGGCGACCTGGCCCAGACCGGCGACGCGGCCGGAGCGTCCTCTTGGGGCACCGTTCTGCGGCCCTACGTTGGACGCGACTGGCGCTTCGAAGAGTTGACGGTGAACTACCGGACTCCGTCGGAGATCACGGCCGTCTCAGATCGCGTGCTGGCCCTGATCAACCCACGGCTGACACCGCCGACCTCGGTGCGCTCGACCGGGGTGGAGCCGTGGTGGGTGCGCGCCGACCGCAGCGATGTCGTGAACCGGACGGTAGAGGCGGCAGCCGCCGACGCCGCCACTGCGGGTGAAGGGCACCTCGCAGTCCTGGTTCCACAGGCGCTGCAGTTGCACGTCCGCGAAGCGGTCGCTGCCCGGGTGTCCGGTGCCGGCTCGACGGCTGACGTCAACGAACCCGTCGTGGTTCTCACCGTTCGGGAAGCGAAAGGTCTGGAATTCGACTCCGTCATCCTGGTGGAACCCGACCTGATCGTCTCGGAGTCGCCCCGGGGCCGCAACGATCTGTACGTGGCGATCACCAGGGCCACCCAGCGACTCGGCGTCGTCTACAGCGGGACCCTTCCCGGATTCGCCGAGCCGGCTCCGGAGCAGCTGACCGGCCTCTGGTGAGCGTCCAGGTGCCGGTGACGTCATGACGAGCAGCGGTCAGTCGCGGGCAGCGGGCACCGGGGGGACGAAAATCCCCTGCGAACCCGAGTTCTGGAGCACCCACAGGCCTAGGACAACCACGACGATCATCTCCGTCAGCGAGAGTGCCCGCTCCACCAATCCAACGATCAGATAGGCCTTGACCGGGGTGATTGCGGACAGGACGGTCTGGGCCGTGAGCACCAGGAACCATCCGCCCGCAACCATGGAGAGGCGGATAGCCCAGCGGGGATACCGACCTGGGACGGCTCGATGGCGCCAGCACACCAGACAAGTCCCGATCGGCAGGCTGAAGAATGCGAGCAGGGTCCAACTCCAATGCACCCTGCCGGCCAGCGAAGAGTCCACCCCAAGGCCCTGCTTCGGGAAGAGGATCAGTCCGACCAGACCGATGCACCACAGGAGCATCATCCGGACGCCCCAGGTGCGTGCACCGACCATTTCTCTGGTCAGCATCGCCAGCAGGATCAAGGCCGAGGACACCGACAGCAGGAGCACCCCCGCATTGAACATCCAGCCGTCCGGCAGGAGGGCGTATTCGCTGATCGTGCTCCGAAGTGGGTTCAGCACGCGACTGGTGGGCAGCAGGTGCAGCAGGCCGATGAACACGGTGGCGACCACCACCCCGGCGATGCCGGTTCCGGCCAACCGCCTGGCCAGCCGGACATTCGCAGTCGGAGCGTGAGCTTCCTCGCCCAGCAGATCCACGGCTGAGATGTCCTCGGCGAGGCGAGCGTTCTGACGATCGTTCACACCGGCCTCCTGCTACCCGAACCGAGGAATGGTAACTGTGCTCACCGTATCGACCTTCGCAAGTATCGCCGGCCGGCCTCGGCTCAGTTGGGTAATGATGGAGCGCGGTGACGCCCGCGGTCGGCAAGCAGGGCGTCTTTACCTAACGTCCGGCAGCTAGGCTCTGCACATGCAGCAGTATCTCGATCTGATGGATCGAATCTTGACCACCGGCGTCGACAAGCAGGATCGCACCGGGACGGGCACCCGCAGCATCTTCGGCCACCAGATGCGGTTCGATCTGGCCGAGGGTTTCCCACTGGTGACGACCAAGAAGGTCCACCTTCGTTCCATCGTGGTGGAACTGTTGTGGTTCCTGCAGGGCTCGACCAACGTGCGCTGGCTGCAGGACCGAGGCGTGACGATCTGGGACGAATGGGCCGATGCGGACGGCGACCTGGGACCCGTGTACGGACATCAATGGCGGTCGTGGCCGACGCCGAACGGCGAATCCATCGACCAGATCGCGGCAGTGGTGAGTTCTCTTCGGACGAACCCGGATTCGCGACGACACATCGTCTCCGCCTGGAACGTCGCCGAGGTCGGCGAGATGGCGATTCCGCCGTGCCACACCATGTTTCAGTTCTACGTCGCGAACGGCCGGTTGTCCTGCCAGCTCTATCAGCGCTCCGCGGACGTCTTTCTCGGCGTACCGTTCAACATCGCGTCGTACGCCCTGCTCACCGAAATGATGGCCAAGGTCGTCGGCCTCGAACCGGGTGACTTCGTCCATACGCTGGGCGATGCGCACCTGTACTCGAACCATTTCGAACAAGCCGAACTGCAGCTCACCCGGAAGCCCCGTCCACTGCCCCGACTCATCCTGACCGATGGCATCGCCGAGATGGACGGCTTCGAGTACGCCGACATCCAGGTGCGGGCGTACGACCCCCATCCCGGGATAAAAGCGCCGATTGCCGTATGACGATCACCCTGATCGCAGCTGTGTGCACGAACGGCGTGATCGGCGTCGACGGTGACCTGGCCTGGCGCAACACACAGGACCTGCGCCGGTTCAAGAAATTGACGCTGGGCCATCAGGTCGTGATGGGCCGTCGCACCTTCGAATCGATCGGCCGGCCGCTTCCCGGCCGCAGGAACATCGTCCTCACCCGCTCGGGCGATTGGTCGGCCGACGGCGTGGACGTCGCCCATTCATTGCCGGAGGCTCTCGGGATGGCCGGGGCGCAGGACGTCTTCATCCTGGGCGGTGGCGAAATCTACCGACAGAGCATTTCGCTCGCGGACCGGCTCGAGATCACGCACATCGATGCGGAACCAGCCGGCGACACCCACTTTCCGGCCATTGCTCCCGAATGTTGGGAAAGGGCCGCGGTAGACCAGCAGAACGGGTTCAGCTGGTCTACCTACGGCCGGCGTCAAGCAACCGATGCCTCCGGTCGCCCGGCTCCGTAAGGCAGGACGATGCGAAGCGATTTTTCCGACCCGGACCGCCTCTCACCTGCACTGCCCAAGCCCACCTTCGAGGAGTTGCCGATGACCCGGCTCTTGGCCGCGGAAATCTGGGAATCCACCCGTAGGTTCCGACTGACCGTATCGAGCACGTCGGACATCTGCAGGTCCAGCGCGTCACAGATCGATGCCAACAATTCGCTCGACGCTTCCTTGCGTCCCCGTTCGACCTCGGAGAGGTAACCCAGCGACACGTTCGCCGCCATGGACACGTCCCTCAGCGTCCGGTTCTGACTCGTTCTCGCATCGCGCAGGGTTCCCCCCAATGCGTCACGAAGCAACATGTCGCACCTCCTCCCACCTGATTCAAATTTTTCCGACGGTCACTTCAAACTACTCCGGAACCCCGACGACCCGGCACAGGTTGGGGTTTCGCTCTGGGAAAACGTATCGGGCCAGCGGAATGTTCCGGTGTGGCCGGCTGGAACGGGTCGTCGTACCGCTTCGCGCCGAACCCCTTGACGCGGACCACTAGATCAATGCGGCCAAGAGGCCGATGGCAGCACGGGCTGCATCCATCCGGACCTGGTTCCGTTCCGGCTCCTGCTTCGTGCCGTCGGGCATCGTCCTCAGGTCCACCTGGCCGAAATGATTGGAGAGCACTTGCTCGAAGCTGTCGCGGGAAATGGCGACATACCAGGTGCCGACCGCGATACCGTGCTGCTGATCGGGACCGGCGACGCCGGTCAAGCCGATTCCCACGGTGGCACCGCAGACGCTCCTGACCCCCCGGGCAAGGGCCAGTGCGACGTCCGGATCCACCGGGCCACGCGATGCCAGCAGGTCGGCGTCCACCCCCGCCAGCGAATGTTTGAGGTCCGTTGCGTAGACGACGAGCGCCCCACGCACCACCTCGGACGCTCCCGGGACCGCGGTCAGCATGGCCGTCAGCAGACCGCCGGTCAACGACTCCGCCGCAGCGACGGTGATCTTCGCCCTGGCCAGACCCGTAAGCAGGCTGGGCAGGTCCACGTCCATCAGCCCGACGGAATCCGGGAAGCTGCTCCCGGACATCACCGGGGCGGCGCAGGGTTCTTGGACCTGGAGACCAGCGCGGCCGCACGGACCAGATAGTCCGCACCGGTCATCACGGTGAGCGCGACCGCGGCGATCATGAAGACGACCGCCAGCCAGTGCAGAGAAGCCCCCAGCGGCAGCACATAGAGCCCGATCGCCAGAATCTGCACCAGCGTCTTCGCCTTGCCGCCCGGGCTTGCTGCGATGACGCCGTACCGCAGGACAGCGAAACGCAGCAGGGTGATTCCGATTTCCCGGACCAGGACCACGATCGTCACCCACCAGGAAAGATTTCCCAGCATGGACAGCCCGACCAGCGCTGAACCGGTCAGCGCCTTGTCAGCCATCGGGTCGGCGATCTTGCCGAAGTCGGTGACCTGGCCGCGCTTGCGGGCGATGTGACCGTCGAATCGGTCGGTGATCGCGGCCACTGCGAAAATCGTCCAGGCGAGCCACCGGTACGAACTCTGGTGGCCACCAGCGGCAAACAGGGCGAACAGGAAGACCGGAACCAGAACCAACCGCAGGACTGTCAGCGCGTTCGGCAGGTTGACCAGCGAAACCCGCGGCTGCTCGGTCATGTCAGCGGGCTGCCCGCAGCGCATCGATCCCGCCGGCGGGAGCCGGGGCGGGCAGGACCTGGACGAGCTCGGCGATCAGATCAATACCGTCCGTATCAACCACGCGGGCGCGCACCAGATCACCGAGCAGTACTCCCTCGGCCCCCATCAGCGTCGTACTTCCGTCCACTTCCGGAGCCTGAGGGTCGGCCCGGCCCACCACGCCGTCACTCAGATCGTCGACCAGAACCAGGACGTCGCTGCCAACCCGATCCTGCGCACGCTGGGACGTCAGTTCCTCGACCAGGGAGGTGATGCGCTCGACGCGAGAGTCGATCTCGTCCTGATCGATCTTGCCCGCGAGGTTCAGCGCCGCCGTCCCGTCCTCGTCGGAATAGCCGAACACGCCTACGGCGTCCATCCGCGCACCGATCAGGAATTCCTCCAACTCGGAAAGCTCCTGCCCAGTTTCACCGGGAAATCCGACGATGACGTTCGACCTGATGCCGGCGTCCGGCGCGGCTGCTCTGATCTGGGCGGTCAGCCCGAGGAACGAATCCTTGGAACCGAACCGCCTCATCCGACGCAGTACGGTCTCCGACGCATGCTGGAAGGACATGTCGTAGTAGTCGGCCACTCCGTCCAACGCGGCGATGGTGGAGACCAGGCTCGGCCTCGTCTCCGCGGGCTGGAGGTAGGACAGTCGCACCCGAAGGATGCCCGGTACCAGAGCGAGGGCGGCAAGGAGCCGCTCGAGCTGACCGTCCCCCGGCAGGTCCTTGCCGTAGGACGTCGAGTTCTCGCTGACCAGCACGATCTCGCGAACACCTTGGCCGGCAAGCCAGTTGGCCTCGGCCACGATCTCGTCGGCGGCCCTGGACACGAAGGAGCCCCTGAATGCCGGGATGGCGCAGAACGTGCAACGCCGATCGCAACCCGACGCAATCTTGAGCGGCGCAACCGGACCGGCGTGCAGCAGTTTGCGGACCAGCACGGGGCCGCTGGCCGGACCGTCGGTCGTGCCCTGGCCGGCCTTCGCCGGAGAACGACTGTGGCCCGGCACCGAGACTGCAGAAGCGGCGGCCGGACGGGAGGCGGGCGAGATCGGGAGCAGGGTCCGGCGGTCCACCGGCACGTGCGATGTCGGCCGGTGACCGTCGAGTACGTCGCCGAGCAGTGCACCCAGGTCGGGATAGGCGTCGAACCCCAGGACCGCATCGGCTTCCGGCAGGGCCTCGGCGAGTTCCTTGCCGTAGCGCTCGGCCAGACAACCGACGGCGACCACCTTCGCGCCGGTGTCCGCGGCAGCCAGGACGGTGTCTATCGAATCCTTCTTCGCGCTGGCGACGAAAGCGCAGGTGTTCACGACGACCACGTCCGCCGGGTCGCCGTCCTCGACCAGCTGATACCCACTCCCGGCGAGCCGACCGGCGATCTCCGACGAGTCGACTTCGTTGCGTGCGCAGCCCAGCGTGACCAGCGCAACCCTGGATCCGGTCGCCGGCCGATCGTGCGCAGTTCCGTGATCCGCAGGTCGCCCGAACTGCTCCGTCGACGACTGCGAGTCGGTCGACGAATTCAGGACTGCGGCGGACGAGGGAGGCACCACCTCAGCGTAGCCGCCACCGGACCGGTGACAGACCCTCGCACGCGGCGCGCATGAGCCGCTCGGACCGGCGGAGTGGAGCCACCTTCCGCACGGTGGACCCCGGGCAACTCGATAAGGTGCTCAGTTGTGAGTTCGCCCGCGTCTTCGAGGCTCCCGTCTACCAACCCTCCCGGACGGGGGACGCTCCCCGAACCTGCTCCCGGTGCGGCCGACCCAGCCCCGATCGTGGTGCACCGCGCCCGAGCAGCCGACGTGCGCCGCATCAAGGAACTGGTCGACTGCTATGCCGGCGCGATCCTGCTGGAGAAGACCCTGGCGAACCTGTTCGAGGACGTCACCGAGTTCTGGGTAGCCGAGATCGACGGCACGGTTCTCGGCTGCGGTGCATTGCATGTGCTGTGGGAAGACCTCGGTGAGATCCGGACGGTGGCGACCGATCGGTCGGTGAAGTCGCGTGGGCTGGGTCGAGCAGTTTGCGAGACGATCATCGCGGAAGCCCGCCGAATGGGACTGACGCGGCTGTTCGTGCTGACCTTCGAGGTCTCGTTCTTCTCGGGGCTCGGCTTCGAGCCGATCGAGGAGTTGGATCTGACCCCCGAGGCGTTCACCGAACTTCGAAAGTCCTACGACGCCGGAGTCGCTGAATTCCTGGATCTGCCGTACGTCAAACCGAACACCCTGGGCAACACGAGGATGTTGAAGCACCTCTGAGGTCCAAGCACCGCTGAGGCGGTCACGGGTTCGGGTTGCGCCTCGCGGTGATATTGGCCAGGGCCTCGGCGAGCAACGCCTCACCGTCCTCGTCGCTGCGCCGCTCACGGACGTAGGCGAGATGAGATTTGTACGGTTCGACGCGGTGGGCCTGCGGCGGTGCTGCCCGATCGAGCCCGGCCGGGTTGCCGCAATGGGCGCAGTCCCAGGTTTCCGGGAGTTCGGCGTCTTCGGAGAAAGAATGCGAAGTGACGTGACCCTTGGCGCAATGGAACTCGAGAGTTCGGCGGGGAGCCGCCTCTCCACGGCGGGCTTCCCCGCTGGGACCCGCTCCGATCCGCGAACCGCGGATCGGGTTCCCTGAGGCCATTCGCACTCTCTTCGGTTCGGTTCGACTTCCAGTTGCGTTCCCGACGCGGCCGACCCCGTCTCGCGGGGGTTGACTCCGCGCTACCTCAGACGCCGACCTTGATCAGCAGGCCGATGCCGACGATGGAAACGATCCAGATCGCGGTGACGAACAAGGTCAGCCTGTCCAGATTCTTCTCCACCACGGACGAACCCGACAGCGAGCTCTGCATGCTGCCGCCGAACAAGGACGACAGCCCGCCGCCCTTGCCTCGGTGCAACAGGATCAACGCCATCAAGGCGACGCTGGTGATCAGCAGGAGGATATCCAGGAACGTTTTCATGAGTGCCCAGGTTGCTAGTAAGTGTCGGTCGAATGAACGGTCGATCTGGCGGAACCCGGGGAGTCTATCCTGCCGGGCGGCGAGTCAGCTCAAAATTCCGACCGAATTGGCTGCGAGCGAGGCGAATTCGGTGCCGTCCAGCGACGCCCCACCCACCAGCGCCCCGTCGACGTCGGGTTGACCGACGATCTCTGCGACATTGCCTGACTTCACCGAACCTCCGTACAGAATTCTGGTGCCGGCCGCGACCTCCGAGGAGTACGCGTCAACCAGGGCCGCACGCAGCGCCCCGCACACCTGCTGGGCGTCCGAAGGCGTGGCCACCCGCCCGGTCCCGATGGCCCACACCGGCTCGTAGGCGAGCACCAGGTTCGCCGCCTGGTCGATGGTCACATGGTTCAACGCGGCATGAAGTTGAGCCACCGCATGGCTGACCTGCTCCCCCGCCTCACGGACCTCCAGACCCTCGCCGACACAGAGAATCGGAACAAGGCCATTGCGGTAGGCGGCCTCGACCTTGGCGGCGAGCAACTCGTCGGATTCGCCGGGTAGTTCGCGACGCTCTGAATGGCCGATCAGTACATAGCTGCAGCCCAGCTTGGCCAGCATGGCGCCCGAGACGTCCCCGGTGTAGGCACCGGAATCTTTCGGTGACAGATCCTGTGCGCCGTAACGGAGGTGCAGTTTGTCGCCGTCCACCAGCGTCTGTACCGACCGCAAGTCCGTGAACGGTGGGAAGACCGCGACCTCGACCTTGGCGTAGTACTTCTCGGGCAGCGTGAAAGCAATCTTCTGCACGAGGGCAATCGCCTCGAGATGATTGAGATTCATCTTCCAGTTACCGGCGATCAGGAGCTTGCGGCCCTGCGCGGCAGATGCAGCGGCATTTCCGGTTCCGACATTTCTAGCCATGATTTCAGTCCTCCAGGACGGCGAGGCCGGGGAGCGTTGCGCCTTCGAGGAATTCCAGCGAGGCACCACCTCCGGTGGAAATGTGCGAGAAGCCCGCTTCGTCCACTCCCAGGGTGCGGACGGCTGCCGCCGAGTCGCCGCCGCCGACCACGGAGAACGAAGAGCCGGCGGCGATCGCCTGCGCGACTGCCTTCGTACCGGCGGAGAAGGCCTCCATCTCGAACACACCTACCGGGCCGTTCCAGAAGACGGTGGCAGCGGTGGCGAGCACTGCGGCGAACGCCTGGCGGGTGGCCGGGCCGATGTCAAGGCCCTGCCAGCCGGTCAGAATGGCGTCGGCGGCAACGATGTCGGTGGTGGCATCCGGCGCGAACGCGTCGGCGACGACCAGGTCCAGGGGCAGGACGATCTTGTCGCCGAATGCTTCGAGCAGGTCCTTGCAGGTGTCGATCTGGTCGGCCTGCAGGAGCGAGTCCCCCACCTCGTGGCCCTGAGCGGCCAGAAACGTGTACGCCATGCCGCCGCCGATCAGCAACGAGTCGACCTGGGGAAGCAACGCCTTGATGACACCCAGCTTGTCCGAGACCTTGGAGCCGCCCAGCACGACGACATAGGGACGCGCCGGATCGACGGTCAGCTTGTGCAGAACGGCCGTCTCCTCGGAGACGAGATAGCCGGCGTAGTGCGGAAGCAGCTGCGCCACCTCGTATACGGAGGCCTGTTTGCGGTGCACGACCCCGAAGCCGTCCGAGACGAATGCGGCCTCGCCGGGTAGCAACCCGACCAGGTCACGAGCCAGGTCCACCCGTTCGGCGTCATCCTTGGATGTCTCCCGAGCGTCGAATCGAACGTTCTCCAGCAACGCGACCGCGCCCGCAGCCAGGCCGGCGACGGTCGACCTGGCCGAAGGTCCGACCAGATCCGTGGCGAAGGAGACCGGGGCGCCGAGCAACTCGGACAACCGGGCGGCGACGGGCGCCAACGAGTACCTGTCTTCGGGCGCACCCTTCGGACGCCCGAGGTGTGCCATGACCACCACCTTGGCGCCCGCGGACGTCAGAGCTTGCAGAGTCGGCACCGACGCCCGAATGCGGCCGTCATCGGTGATCGCGGCGCCGTCCAGCGGGACGTTGAGGTCCGACCGGACCAGGACCGTACGGCCGGATACGCCGGTGGCGAGCAGATCGTCGAGTGTTTGCACAGTGTTGGAGCTCCTTGGTCTTCGGGGCGCGGGTCTTCGGGGCGCGGGTGGCGCCGATGATCGGTGGCGTTCGGTTCCGCTCGGTTGCGCTCCCGACATCGACATCGACTCGAATCGACATCAGCAGCGCGGAACTCGGATCATTGCCTGTTGGAGCAGGTCAGAGCCGAACGATGGGCAGCGCCGAGGGGCGGGTGAGCCGGGACCGGGATCATGGCGTCCGAGCCACCCGCCCGAACGGCGCAACGAGCGCCGCCGGTCAGAGCTTGGACGCGACCAGCGCAGTGAAGTCCGCCAGGCGGTTGGAGTAGCCCCACTCGTTGTCGTACCAACCGACGACCTTGACCATGTTGTCGCCGAGTACCAGCGTCAACGGGGAGTCGAAGGTCACCGACGCCTTGGAGCCGACGATGTCCGAGGAGACGATCGGATCGACGGAGTAGTCGATGTACGGCGCAAGCGGGCCCTGCGTCGCCGCTGCCTTGAACGCGTCGTTCACGTCGTCGACGGTCACGCTCTTGGACAGTTCGACGGTCAGGTCGGTGACGGAACCGTCCATCACCGGGACGCGCAGGGCGTAGCCGTGTAGTTTGCCCTTGAGCTCCGGCAGCACCAGTGCGGTGGCCTTCGCGGCGCCGGTGGAGGTCGGAATGATGTTCTGTGCGGCAGCGCGGGCGCGACGAAGATCCTTGTGCGGGAAGTCCAGGATGACCTGATCGTTGGTGTACGCGTGGATCGTGGTCATCAGGCCCTTCTCGATGCCGAACGCATCGTTGAGAACCTTCGCCATCGGAGCCACGCAGTTGGTCGTGCAGGAGGCGTTGGACAGGATCGTCTGGCTGCCGTCGTAGGCCGAGTCATTGACTCCCATGACGACCGTGAGGTCTTCTCCGGTGGCCGGCGCGGAGATGATCACCTTCTTGGCACCGCCTGCCAGGTGCTTGCCGGCCCCGTCGGCACTGGTGAAATGACCGGTCGACTCGATGACGATGTCGACGCCCAGATCGCCCCAGGGCAGCGCTCCCGGGTTCCGGTCGGACAGTACCTTGAGATCCTTGCCGTTGATGGTGATGACGCCGTCGCCGGCCGAAACCTCGTGCCCGAGTTTGCCCAGGATGGTGTCGTACTTGAGGAGATGAGCCAGCGTTTTGGTGTCCGTCAGATCATTGACGGCGACGATCTCGACATCGTGGTCGAGCGAGTCGAGCGCCCGCCACAAGTTGCGGCCGATTCGGCCAAATCCGTTCACTCCGACGCGCACAGTCACGTGTGTCAGCCCTTCTTCGTGGTTGCCCGGCCGCGTCCTGCTGACCCGTACCGGATCGATCAAGTGACACCGCCCACAGCGCCGGGGGCGACTGCTCCTACTGTATCGGCTGCTCAGTGCTACGGAAAATCGTCCTCGAAACATCATCGAAACATGATGGGAGGGACGGACAGCAGCTTCGGGCGGTCAGTTGTCGAGCATGTCCGCGGTGACTGCCGACGTGTTGTCCGGCGGCAGCTCACCCGATCCACTCGCGCGGTGCGGCGTCAACTGTCGAGCATGTCCGCGGTGACGGCCGACTCTGTATCCGGAATGCCGTCGTCGTGGGCGCGTTTGTCGGCCATGGTCAACAGGCGGCGGATCCGGCCGGCAATGGCGTCCTTGGTCATCGGCGGATCTGCGAGTTGTCCGAGTTCCTCGAGCGAGGCCTGGCCGTGCGAGATTCGCAACCGACCGGCCTCGGAGAGGTGGTCGGGAGCGCCGTCGCCCAGAATGGCGAGCGCGCGTTCCACTCTGGCCTTTGCCGCCACGGCAGCTCGCGCCGACCGCCGCAGATTGGCATCGTCGAAGTTGGCCAGCCGGTTGGCGGTCGCTCTGACCTCGCGCCGCATCCTGCGTTCCTCCCACGCCAACACCGACGAGTGAGCACCGAGCCTGGTGAGCAGAGCGGCGATGGCATCGCCGTCGCGAACCACCACCCGGTCGGCCCCGCGAACTTCGCGTGCCTTCGAGGCGATCCCCATCCGGCGGGCCGCGCCCACCAGGGCGTACGCGGCTTCCGGCCCCGGACAGGTGACTTCCAGGGACGCGCTCCGACCGGGCTCGGTCAACGAACCGTGCGCCAGAAAGGCGCCGCGCCAGGCAGCCTCGGCGTCAGCGAGGGATCCGGCCACGATCTGCGCCGGCAACCCCCGGACCGGCCGCCCTCGCTGGTCCAGCAGTCCCGTCTGTCTGGCCAGCTGATCGCCGCCGGCGACCACTCGCAGCACGAACCGGGTGCTCTTGCGCAGACCCGAAGCGGCCAATACCTGCACCTCGGCGGTATGGCCGTAGAGCTCACCGATGTCGCGGCGTAGCCGTCGAGCCACCGCGCCGGTGTCGAGCTCTGCTTCGACGACGACCCTGCCCGCAACGATGTGCAGACCGCCGGCGAAACGCAGAACCGTCGACACCTCTGCCTTGCGTGCGGAGACCTTGGCCACCGTCACTCGGCTCAGCTCGTCCTTGACCGCCGCGGTCATCGCCATGCGGCGCCACATCCCATCCGTCGTCGTGCCGTGATCATCTGGCCAGCGCTCGCGAAAGTACCGGTGTCAACGCTTTCCCGAGCGCGTCCGGATCGTGCCGGGGAAGGCCGGGAACTGCGATCGCAGCAAGGTCCAGCCGAGCTCCCAGTCGCGTCGCCGCCGCGGCCAACCGCCCTGGAAGGGCGACCGCCGCGACGTCGGCGAGCACGGTATCGATCCGGAATTCCGGCGCGTGTGCAGAGAGTACGTCCAGGTGCTGCTCGGGCGAGAATCCTTCGGTCTCACCCGGTTGTGGCACGAGATTGAGCACCACCAACCGATGCGCACGACAGCTGGTCAGCGCCCGGGCGATGTCCGGCAGCATCAGATGCGGCAGCACACTGGTGAACCACGAACCCGGTCCAAGGATGACCAGGTCGGCGGCACCGATGGCTTCGACGGCCGCCGGGCACCCGGGAGCATCGGCGGGGTCGAGTGCGACGGTTCGAACCCGACCGGGCGTTGCGGCCACCGCCACCTGTCCCCTGATCCTGCGGATCACCGTGGTGTCGTCCTCCAGGCCCTCCACCTCGGCGACGATGTCCAGCGGTTCGCTGGACATCGGCAGTACTCGCCCGCGTGCCCCCAGCACCGCCCCCATCGCGTCCAGCGCGGCAACAGTGTCGCCCAACACCTGGGTAAGTCCGACCAGGACGATGTTGCCGACGGGATGCCCCGCCAGCGCACCCTGTCCGGCGAATCGGTGCTGAAAGGTGTCAGCCCATAGTTGCCCTTGTGAGCCGGGCTCGGCCAGCGCCGCGAGCGCCATCCGGAGGTCACCCGGGGGAACGATTCCCGGTACCTCTCGGCGGAGCCGGCCCGACGAGCCCCCGTCGTCTGCCACGGTGACGATGGCGGTGAGATCCGCGTCGAGCCTGCACAATGCCGAGAGCATCGCATGCAGGCCATGCCCACCACCGAGGGCGACGACCTTCGGCCGTCGCCCGGGGACGGTCGGCTGCACTGCGGCGCGATCCGCGAACGTCATTCCCGAACCAAGTCGCGGTGGACCACCTGAACCGAGAGGTTGTCGGTGCCCAATCGAGCACCCAATTCTTCCGCGACGGCGACGGAGCGGTGCTTTCCTCCCGTGCACCCCACCGCGAGCGTCAGATATCGCTTGCCCTCGCGCCGATAGCCACCGCTGATCAAGCCGAACAGTTCGGTGAAGCGTTCCAGGAACTCTCCTGCGCCCTCTTGGGACAGGACGTAGGCCGAGACGGGTTCGTCGCGGCCGGTCAGCTCGCGCAGTGCCGGAAGCCAGAACGGGTTGGGCAGGAACCGCATGTCGATGACCAGATCGGCGTCCAGCGGGAGTCCGTACTTGTAGCCGAAACTGAGCACGGTCAAGGAGGCCGATCTCGGCCCGACCGTGAAACCACGCTCGACCTGCTCGCGCAACTGATGCACCGAGAGGTCGGAGGTGTCGATGATGAGGTCGGCCTCGTCCCGAAGGGCACTCAGAAGCGCTCGTTCGGTCCGGATTCCATCGGCCAACCGGCCGCCGCGCTGGAGGGGATGCTCCCGCCGGTTCCCCTCGAATCGGCGGATCAGTGCGGCGTCAGTTGCTTCCAGGAACAGCACCCTCGGGCGATAACCGGCGGCGTCCAGATCCTTGATCACCGATGCCAGGTCTTCGGTGAACGCTCTGGACCGCACATCGAGAACCACGGCGATCTTCGTCAGGCCGCCGCTGGCCCGCGCGCCGAGGTCCACCATGGTGGCGATCAGTTCCGGCGGCAGATTATCGACGACGAACCATCCGACGTCCTCCAGGCACTTGGCGGCCGTTGACCGCCCGGCGCCCGAGAGACCGGAGACGATGGCCACCTCTATGCCGCTTCGTCCCTGGTCCGCAGCGACGTCGTCCGCAGGACGGGAGGGCTGGGTATCGGGGTCCACGGCTTACACCTTCCCGGACCGGTCGACCGGCGCGATCGGCGGGTATGCCGTCACGGCGCCGGCCGGACCGATGAGCTCGCCAAGAATGGTGGTTTCGGAGCCTTCTTCAGTGGTGGTTGCGGCAGCCCGAGGTTGGACTCCCGGAGTCGTCGCACCGACCCTGCGCAACGCGGTGTGCACCGAAAGCGCTGTGAGCCGGCCGATTCCCGGCACCTCGGCGATCTGTTCCACTTCGGCCTGCCGGAGGGCGGTGAGCGATCCGAAATGCTTGACCAGCGCGGCGCGTCTGGTTTGTCCCAGTCCGACAACGCCATCGAGAGCGGACTGGGTCATCGATTTGGACCTCTTGGCGCGGTGATAGGTGATGGCGAATCGATGCGCCTCGTCCCGCAACCGCTGCAGCAGGTAGAGCGCCTCGCTGGTGCGCGGAAAGATCACCGGATCGTCCTCCCCCGGCACCCAGACCTCCTCCAGCCGTTTGGCGAGCCCGCACACCGTCACGTCGGCGATACCGAGGTCGGCGAGCACGGCCGCGGCGGCATTGACCTGCGGCGCACCGCCGTCGACCACCAGCAGCTGCGGTGGATAGGCGAATCGGCGGACCCGGCCGGTTTCCGGATCGATCCCGGGGGGACGCTCGGTGAGAACCGGGTCACTGTTCTGCGCGGCCTCGGGACCGGCGACGAACTCGGTCTCCAGGTCGGCCACCCGCCCACCCACTCCGTGGGTGAAACGCCGGCGCACCACCTCGGCGATGGAGGCGACGTCGTCCCCTGGCTTCTCCCGGATGGCGAACCGGCGATAGTCACTCCGCTTGGGAAGTCCGTCCTCGAACACGACCAGCGACGCCACCACGTTGGTGCCCTGCACGTGTGAGATATCGATGCACTCGATCCGCAATGGCGCTGCATCCATGCCGAGCGTCTCGGCGACTTCCATCAGGGCGGCGGATCGGGCGGTCAGATCACTGGCCCGCTTGAGTCGGTGCTGGGTCAGCGCATCCGCAGCGTTGCGCCTGACGGTCAGGGCCAGATCCTTCTTGTCGCCCCGTTGCGCCACGCGCAGCGACACCCGCGCGCCGCGCAGGTCTGCGAGCCACTGGGTCATCTCTTCGCCGTCCGACGGAACGGCCGGAACCAGGATTTCCCTGGGCACTGCCGCCCCGCCCTCGTCCGCTGCACGAGCACCGTAGAACTGCAACAGGAAGTTTTCGACGAGCCGGCCGGTGCCCTCGTCCTCGGCTCCGCCGCTGTCGCTCGGGTCGGAGGAGGCGCTGTTTCCGGCCGTCTCGGCGTCAACGTCCACGATCCACCCGCGCTGTCCCCGAACCCGCCCGCCGCGAACGTGGAAGACCTGGACCGAGGCCAGCAGGTCGTCGGCGGCGATCCCGATCACATCGGCGTCGGTACCGTCACCCAACACCACGGCTTGTTTCTCCACTGCTCGCCGAAGAGCTCCGAGATCGTCCCGCAGGCGCGCGGCCTTCTCGAAGTCCAGCGTCGTCGCGGCCGCGGCCATCTCCCGCTCCATCCGCTTGATCAGCGGGTCGGCTCTGCCGGCCATGAAGTCGCAGAAGCTGGTGACGATGTCGCGATGCTCCTCGGCGGAGACGGCTCCGGTACACGGCGCGGAGCACTTGCCGATGTAGCCCAGCAAGCACGGACGTCCGATCTGAGCCGACCGTTTGAAAACGCCGGAGGAGCAGGTCCGCGCCGGAAAAACCCGCAGCAGCAGATCGAGGGTCTCCCGGATCGCCCAGGCATGTGCGTACGGCCCGAAGTACCGAACCCCCTTCCGGTGAGGGCCACGCATCACCTGCAGCCGGGGGAATTCCTCGCCGAGGGTCACTGCGAGTTCGGGATAGGACTTGTCATCGCGGTAGCGGACGTTGAATCGGGGATCGAACTCCTTGATCCAGTTGTATTCCAGCTGCAGCGCCTCGACTTCCGTCGACACCACCGTCCACTCCACGGAGCCCGCTGTGGTCACCATCTGCGCTGTCCGCGGGTGCAGTCCGGCGAGATCTGCGAAGTAGGAGTTCAGTCTGGACCGCAGACTTTTCGCCTTGCCGACGTAGATGACCCGTCCGTCCGAGTCACGGAACTTGTACACGCCCGGGGAATCCGGAATGGTTCCGAGAGCGGGTCGGTAGGTGGACGGATCGGGCACAGTTGCGAGGGTAATCGAGGTGACCGACACCCGAGGCAGCTCACCGGCGAGCCCGAGCCCGACCGGCGGTACTTCTTCCTCGCCGAGCGCGTTCGCCGCGCAGAGCACCGTAAGGAGTGACACGTTTCGAGGGAACGGCAAGTGGCGAACGGGCCGCGTGACCCTGCGGCACGCGGCCCGCGGTTCACCACCCATGGTTACTGTGTGCACGGCTCGGTCGGCACTCGTTGGCGATCCGGACCGAGCCGCTTTGCGTCAATTTCGAGTCGTTGTTGCTGATCAAGGAGTCTGGAAATGGAAGTTTGGCCTGGTACTGCCTACCCTCTGGGGGCGACCTTCGACGGAACAGGGACGAACTTCGCGCTCTTCAGCGAGGTGGCCGACAAGGTCGAGCTGTGCCTGCTCGACGACGATGGGACCGAGACCCGGATCACCATGCCCGAGGTGGACGCCTTCGTCTGGCACTGCTATCTGCCGACCGTCCAGCCGGGACAAAGTTATGGATACAGGGTGCACGGACCGTACGATCCAGCGAACGGATTTCGGTGCAATCCCAACAAGCTGCTGCTCGATCCGTACGCAAAATCGGTGACCGGGCAGGTGGACAGCCATCAGTCCGTCTTCTCCTACGACCTCGGTTTCCCGGACTCCAGGAACGACGAAGATTCCGCTGCCCATACGATGCGGTCGGTGGTGATCAATCCGTTCTTCGACTGGACCGGCGACCGGATGCTTCGTATCCCCTACAACGAGAGCGTTTTCTACGAGACGCATGTGAAGGGTCTGACCCAATTACATCCGGAGGTGCCCGAGAGTCAGCGCGGCACTTATGCGGGATTGAGCCATCCGGCTGTCATCGATCACCTGAATCGACTCGGCGTGACGGCAATCGAATTGATGCCGGTGCATCAGTTCGTGCAGGACAGTATCCTTGTGGACAAAGGCCTTTCGAACTACTGGGGTTACAACACCATAGGTTTCTTCGCGCCCCACAATGCGTATTCGGCCTTCGGGGATCGCGGGCAACAGGTGCAGGAGTTCAAGGCGATGGTGAAGGCCATGCACGCAGCCGGTATCGAAGTGATCCTGGACGTCGTGTACAACCACACAGCGGAAGGCAACCACCTAGGGCCGACGATTTCCTTCCGCGGCATCGACAACGCCGCCTATTACCGGCTGGTGGACGACAACCAGCAGTACTACATGGATTACACCGGTACCGGCAACTCGTTCAACGTCCGGCACCCGCATTCTTTGCAGCTCATCATGGATTCACTCCGCTATTGGGTCACCGAAATGCATGTCGACGGTTTCCGGTTCGACCTCGCGGCCACGCTGGCCCGCGAGTTCTATGACGTTGACCGGCTTTCGACCTTCTTCGAACTGGTGCAGCAGGACCCGGTGGTGTCCCAGGTGAAGTTGATCGCCGAGCCCTGGGATCTGGGACCCGGCGGTTACCAGGTCGGCAACTTCCCGCCGCAGTGGACGGAGTGGAACGGAAAGTACCGCGACACGGTGCGCGACTTCTGGCGTGGCGAGCCGGCGACGCTCGGCGAGTTCGCCTCGCGGCTGACCGGGTCGGCCGACCTCTACGAGACTTCCGGTCGCCGCCCGGTCGCGTCCATCAACTTCGTCATTGCACACGACGGCTTCACACTCAATGATCTGGTCTCGTACAACGAGAAGCACAACGAGGCCAACGGCGAGAACAACAACGATGGGGAATCACACAACCGATCGTGGAACTGCGGCGCCGAGGGCCCGACGGATGATCCCGACGTGAAGCAGCTTCGCGATCGGCAGCGGCGCAACCTGCTGGCTACCCTGCTGCTCTCACAGGGCGTTCCGATGATCGCCCATGGCGACGAACTCGGCAGGACGCAGCAGGGTAACAACAATGCGTACTGCCAGGACTCCGAGCTGACCTGGATCGACTGGTCGACGGCTGATCTGTCGTTGATCGAGTTCACGGCATCGCTTGCGCGACTGCGTAAACAGCACCCAACGTTCCGGCGCCGGCGGTTCTTCGACGGCCACCCGGTGACCCGCGGTGCCGGCGAGCCGCTGCCGGACATCGTCTGGATCAACCCGAACGGGTCGGTGATGACGCCGCAGGACTGGGGCTCCGGATTCGGACGCTCCGTCGGAGTCTTCCTCAACGGCAACGGGATTCGTGGAATGGATCGACGCGGAGGCCGCGTGGTCGACGATTCGTTCCTGATGCTCTTCAATGCTCATGACGAGTCGCTCGAATTCACCGCTCCACCCGAGGAATTCGCACCGGCGTGGTCGTGTGTGGTGGATACGTCGGGCATCGAGGGAGCAGCCGCGATCACCAATGCCGGCGATGCCGTCTCCGTTCCGGGCAAGGGCATGATCGTCCTGCAGGCCCTGGCCGAGTCCCGTCTTCCTGACTCGATGACACCGGCCGCCGCGGCGGTACCGGCGATCGCACCGGTGCCCGTTCCGACGGCGGACGCCTTCGCTTCCGCGCCGGTCGAACAATCCATCATCCCACCCGGAGTTGAGGCGCCGGAAACTCCTGTCTCCGCCTCCTCGGAACCTGACCAGGCAGCAGAAACGCCGACGGCTCCGAGTCAATCGGAAGGTGGTGAGACGCCCGCCAAGCCCAAGCGTCAGCGTGCCGCCGCCCCCCGGCGGCCGAGCCAGAAGGCGCCCCGTAAGCGGCCGGAAAACGGCGGTGACCAGTGAAGCCAGGACAGCCGTGGGTGCCGAAATCGACCTATCGACTCCAGATCACGGCCGCCTACCCGCTGGACGAGGCTGCGGCCCTGGTGCCCTACCTGAGTCGATTGGGCGTCGACTGGGCTTATCTGTCGCCGATCCTTGCCGCCGAGCCAGGGTCTGATCACGGATACGACGTCGTCGACCATGGCCGGATCGACGCGTATCGGGGGGGGCGACCAGGCCTGGAGTTGTTCTCGGCGGCGGCCCACGACGCCGGGCTCGGCGTGCTGGCCGACATCGTGCCCAACCACGTCGGCGTTGCCACGCCGAAGGAGTCGCTGTGGTGGTGGGACGTACTGGCCAAGGGAGCGGACTCAGAGCACGCATACGCCTTCGACATCGATTGGGCGTTCGGTTCCGGGCGGATCCGGGTGCCGATCCTCGGTGATGGCGACGACGAGCTCGCCGCTCTGCAGGTCATCGGCGACGAACTGCACTACTACGAGCACCACTTCCCGCTCGCTGCCGGCTCCGTCGGCGGCACCCCTCGTGATGTGCACGACCGCCAGCACTACGAGCTCGTCAACTACCGCCGTGCCGACGCAGACCTGAACTACCGGCGCTTCTTCGCCGTCAGCACCCTGGCCGCGCTCAGAGTGGAACTTCCTGATGTGTTCGCCGCGTCACACCGGGAGATCGGAAGCTGGTTCGACGACGGACTCGTCGACGGCCTGCGAATCGACCATCCCGACGGACTGGCCGATCCAGCCGGCTATCTGGTCGATCTGAAAGCTCTCATCGGCCCGCGCTACGTCCTGGTGGAGAAGATCCTCGAGGGAGACGAGCGATTGCCGGCAAACTGGGAGTGCCATGGCACCACCGGCTACGACGCATTGGCGGTCTTCGATCGGCTGTTGGTCGATCCGGCGGCCGAACCGGTGCTGGACGAACTGGACGCCGAGCTCCGCGGAGGGGCGATCGTCGACTGGCAGACGTTGATCCGAGGCACCAAGCGTGCGGTCGCCGATGGCATTTTGCGATCAGAGGTGTTGCGACTGGCGCGCCTGGTGCCGGACATCGACCACGCGGACGACGCCATCGCCGAACTGCTCTCGAGTTTCGCCGTCTATCGCACCTACCTTCCGGACGGGTACGCCGATCTGGAGGGGGCCCTGGGCGCAGCCGTCACCCGTCGGCCGGCGCTCGCGGACGCGCTCTTCGAGATCGGTCATCGACTGAGGGATGCAGGCACCGAATTCTCGACGCGCTTCCAGCAGACGTCTGGCATGGTGATGGCCAAAGGCGTCGAGGACACCGCCTTCTACCGCTGGACCAGGCTCACCAGCCTGACCGAAGTCGGCGCCGAACCGAGCGAATTCGCTGTTCCCCCAGAGCGTTTCCATTCCCTGCAGGCACTGCGGTGCGTCTCGACCCCCCACACCATGACCACGCTGTCCACGCACGACACCAAACGCGGGGAAGACGTCCGATCTCGGATCTCCGCCATTTCCGAGATCTCGGTGGATTGGGCCGAGGCTGTTCGACAGTGGAACCGCGCCGCGCCGTTGGCCGATGGGCCGCTGGCCAACCTGCTGTGGCAGGCCATCATCGGTGCCTGGCCGGTCGGAGATCGCGTACCGGACGACTACCGGGACCGGCTGCATGCCTATGCCGAGAAGGCGGCCAGGGAAGCCGGCAATTCGACCAGGTGGATCGACTCGGACGAGCACTTCGAGGAGGCGATGCATCGGTTGGTCGACGCCGCGTTCGACGACGTGGCGCTCAACGAATCGCTCCTGTCGATGGTGCAACGGTTGACCGGACCGGGTTGGTCGAATTCGTTGTCCCTCAAGACCATTCAGTTGCTGGCTCCCGGCGTGCCCGATGTCTACCAGGGCACGGAACTGTGGGAGGACTCGCTCGTCGATCCGGACAACCGGCGTCCGGTGGACCATGGGATCGCCGAGCGGTTGCTGACCCGGATCGAGAACGGATGGCTGCCGGAGATCGACGCGTCCGGTGCGGCGAAGTTGCTGGTGGTCTCACGTGCGCTCCGGGTGCGGCGGGACCACCCCCAGCTATTTTCGGGGTACACACCGTTGCCGGCGACCGGCCCGGCAGCGCAGCATTGCGTCGCTTTCGACCGGGGTGGTGTGATCGCGGTTGCGACCAGGTTGCCGATCGGTCTCGCAGA
>JBPCPG010000333.1:0-10644 GCA_050999445.1 Nakamurella sp.
CAGCTGCGCTGCGACCCGGTTCGGCCGCCAGAATCATGACCGGCGCCCCGTTGCCTCCCGGCGCCGACACCATCGTCCAGGTGGAGCGCACCGACGGGGGAACCGATGCGGTGCGGATCGACAGCGCGCCGCCGCCAGGGGTCCAGGTGCGACGCCAGGGTGAGGACGTGGCGGCCGGAGCAGTGGTACTGATCGCGGGGACGGTGTTGGCGGGGCCGCAGATCGGGGTGGCCGCGGCGCTCGGTTTCGCGACGCTGCCGGTTCGGCAGCCGCTGGAAGTGCTGATCCTGTCCACCGGTACCGAACTGGTCGCTCCCGGACAGCCGCTGCAGCCGGGACAGATCTACGAGTCGAACTCCGCGATGCTGGCGGCGTCGGTCGCCGCCGCCGGAGGGGCGGCCACCGTCGCCCATTTCGTCGCGGACGACGTCGATGCGTTCCGGGCCGCTCTGGAGACGGCCGCAGCCGGTGCGGATCTGATCGTGACGTCCGGCGGTGTGTCTGCCGGTGCGTACGAGGTCGTCAAGGACGCGCTGACCGGACACGGGGTGGACTTCGCCAAAGTTGCGATGCAGCCGGGAATGCCGCAGGGCGCCGGACTTTTCACCACCACCGACGGTCGATCGGTACCCATTGTCACGCTGCCGGGGAACCCGGTCAGCTCCTACGTTTCCTTCGAGGTATTTCTGCGACCGGCGATCCGGGCGGCGATGGGCTACCACCAGCTCACCCGTCCGGCGATGCGGCTGCCGTTGTCACAACCCATCGACTCCCCGCCGGGCAAGAGTCAGTTCCGCCGCGGCATCCGGGACCCGGATGCCGGCACGGTGGCCCCGTGGGGGGGCCCTGGGTCGCACCTGCTGTCCTGGCTCGCCGGCGCCGACGCGATGATCGTCGTCGACGCCGAGGTCACGCACCTCGAGACCGGCGACCCGGTCGAGGTCTGGTTGCTCGGATGATTACGGGCATCGAGGAATTCTTCTCGCCGGATCCGGGTTATCTGAATACCGCCTCCCTCGGAATTCCACCGCTGCCGGCAGTGACCGAATTGACCGATATCCATCAACGCTGGCGCAGGGGGCTGCTGGACCCACCGGATTTCGACGGGGACGTGAACCGGGCCAGAGCCGCCTGGGCGGCGCTGAGCAACGTCCCGGCGAAGCAGGTCGCCACCAGCAGCACCGTCTCGCAGCTCGTCGGTCTGGTGGCCGCGTCGCTTCCCAACAATGCGAAGGTGGTGACGGCGCAGGGCGAATTCACCTCGGTGACATTTCCATTCCTGGCTCACGCCGACCGCGGAGTGGAACTTGTCGAGCTTCCGTTGGCGGAACTGGCGCAATTCCGAGGCGCGGCCGACCTCATCGTGGTGAGCGCGGTCCAGTCGGCGGACGGACGGGTGGCCGATCTCGCAGCCCTGCGGGAAACCGCTGGCCGCGCCGGCGCCGCGCTGATGGTCGACACCACCCAGGCGACGGGGTGGTTGCCGATCGACTGTTCCGAGATCGACTACGTGGTGTGCGGTGGTTACAAGTGGCTGCTGTCCCCCCGCGGCACCGCGTACTTCAGCGTCCGACCCGAGCTGCAGGATCGCATCCGGCCGTTGGCCGCCAATTGGTATGCCGGAGCGGAGATCTGGAACTCGATCTACGGCAGCCCGCTCCGGCTGGCTACCGACGCCCGCCGCTTCGACCTTTCGCCGGCCTGGTTCGCCTGGTCCGGTGCGGCCATCGCGGTGGAACTGTTGGCCGGATTGGACCAGCAGCAGGTGTACGAACACGATGTCGCGCTGGCCAATTCGTTCCTCGCCGGTCTCGGTGAGCCGCCCGGCGACAGCGCAATCGTCACCGTCCGCTCCGACGGCGCGGCCGAGAGGCTCGCCGCCGCTGGTGTCCGTACCGCAGTCCGCGCCGGCCGGGTGCGGGCGTCCTTCCACCTCTACAACACCGAAGCCGACGTCGAACAAGCAGTCGCTGCGCTCCGCTCCCGCTGAGCCGGCCCAAACCGTTGCCGAGCCCCGCTGCCCCACCCGTCCTCTGGCAGTCGGCTAGCGTCGATACCCATGAGCACACTGGACGACTGGATTGCCGACGCCGCCGAAGCACTGTCCCTACCGCCGGCGCCGATCCCGCTGGACCTGCGGGACGAGTTGCTGGACCTGACCAGGGACGTGGCCCATGGGGTGGCCCGCATCGCCGGGCCCCTGACCTGTTATCTCGTCGGCCTGGCCGTCGCGAACGGTACGGCGCCGGCAACCGCGGTCGGTGCCCTCAAAGAGCTGGCCGCGAACAGGACGACGGACGCCGAAAATCCAGCGGATGCAGCAGATCGCTGACGGCTCCGTTCACCGAAGTGCCCTTCGGCTCTGCAGTCGATGCGGCGCTGGATCAGATCCAGGTATTGCTGGCCCCAGCAATTCCGGCAGCGGGGACCTGACAGAATCCGCGCATGCGGTGAAGACTACTCACCCGTCGACGAATTCGTCCCCGGCTCCGGCTTGGGCGAAATTGCCGATGATCTGCAACTGGTCCCACACCGCCCGCGCCCGATCGACGCACAACACCACCAGATCTCCGGCGTTGGCACGTTCGATTCCTGCTGCGGTGGCTGTGATCTCGTCGAGGACGATCTCGACCTCCTTGACTCGGCCGCCGCCCGATTGCGCGCGACGAACTCCGTCGACGATCAAACCCGCAGTCTCGCCGGGTGCACGTCCGCGCAGCCGCTCGTCCTCTCGGACGATGATGTGATCGAAGTGGAGGCCGGCCTGATAGCCGAGATCGACCATGTCCTGATCGCGACGATCACCGGCGGTCGCGACTACCCCGATGCGTTGTGGTCGTTCGAGTGCCGCCACATCATCGAAGAACCGGTCGACGAAATCCCCGAGCGCGATCATGGCCGGAGCATTGTGGCAGTAGTCGACGATCACTTTCACGCCGCGTACTTCGGTCAGGTTCATCCGACCCGGAGCCTGGTAGAACGACGACGTGAAAGAGCGTAGCCCAGCGCGGATGTCGTGCAGGTGAGCGCCCGCACAGTAGGCGGCGCCGGCTGCTGCCATCGCATTCTGGACATTGAACATCGCCTTACCACCGAAGGTCGCGGGCAGCAGATGCGTATAGGCCAAAGGCATCCGGCGTCGCCCGTGCACCAGCACGATCTGATCCCCCAGCTCACCCTTTTCCAGAATGATGGCCTTACCGCCGCGGCGGCAGTGATCGGAGATCATTCGATTGTTCTCCTTCGTCGAGAACCATACGATCTCCCCTGAGCAGGCGCGGCGCATGCCCGCCACCAACTCGTCATCGGCATTGAGTACGGCTGCACCATTCTTCGGCACCGCCTCGACGATGACCTGCTTGACCTTCGCCAACTGCTCCACCGTGTCGATTCCGCGCAACCCGAGATGATCGGGTGCCACATTCAGGACCACTGCGACATCGTTTCGCGTGTACCCCAGACCTTCTCGCAGAATTCCGCCGCGAGCTACCTCGAAGACGGCGAAGTCGACCCTCGGATTCTGCAGCACCATCCGGGCAGATCGCGGACCGGAGGCGTCCGACCGGATCACCAACCGGTCGTCGATGACGACTCCGTCCGTCGAGGTCATTCCGACCTTGCGCCCGATCCCCTTGAAGATGTGGCCGATCATCCGGCTCGTGGTGGTCTTGCCGTTGGTCCCGGTCACCGCGACGATCGGGATGCGGGACGCGGTTCCTGGCGGAAACAGTAGATCTACCACCGGCTTTGCCACGAATTGTGGCTCTCCGATCGTCGGGTGGGTGTGCATCCGAAATCCGGGTGCCGCGTTGACCTCGCAGATCGCGCCCCCGGTTTCCCGCACCGGCTGGGTGATGTCCGGGCACAGGAAGTCGATTCCGGCGATGTCCAGCCCGACGACGCGGGCTGCCTCCTCGGCGATGTCGACATTGTCAGGGTGTGCCTCGAACGTCCGATCAATCGAAATCCCGCCCGTGGACATGTTTCCGGTCAGGGCGAGTTTGACCATTGCCCCACGAGGCGGCACGCCGTCCATCTCGAACCCTTGCGCGCGAACCAGTTCGACGGCCGCGCCGTTGACTTCGATCCGGGTCAGAACCTTCTCGTGGCCGACGCCGCGACGGGGATCGGAGTTCGTCGACTCCACCAACTCCGCCACCGTCCGGACGCCGTCCCCGATGACGTGGGCGGGAACCCGCTCGGCGATTGCGACCATGTTGCCGCCGACCACCAGCACCCGGTAGTCCTTACCGGTGATGAACGATTCCACCAGAACATGGCCGCGGCGGGATTCTTCGTAGGCCGAGTCGAAGGCGGCCAGCACCTCGTCCTCGGAGTTAAGGTCGATGGCGACTCCGCGACCGTGGTTGCCGTCCAACGGTTTGAGCACCACCGGATAGCCGATTCGACGAGCCATCCGGACGGCGTCGTCGGCCTTGCGGACCACCTCGGAGGTGGGAACCGGAAGCCCCGCCGCGGCCAGCAGTCGGTTGGTCAGTTCCTTGTCGGAGGCGATGTCGACAGCCAGCGAGCCCGTCATGGACGTCATCGTCGCGCGAATGCGCTGCTGGAGCACCCCGTGGCCCAGTTGGACCAGTGAACCGGAATTGAGCCGCTGCCAGGGGATGTCGCGAGAGATTGCTTCGTCCAGAATGGCCTGCGTCGATGGCCCGAAGGCAACGCGCTCACTGGTGCGTAAAAACGCTTCGTGCTCGGCCTCGAAGTCGAACTCGGAGTCGACCCCAGCGCGGCCGGGCACCTGGGCCTCCTCGTCGCTGATGCTGACCAGTTGGTTCACCAGCCGCACCGCCAGCCGTCCGGCCAGGGTGGCGACGGTTTCGTCCAGGTAGCCGTAGATGACGTTGTAGACGCCGCGCGCTCCGGTGGAACGCGTTTTGCCCCTTGTCATCTCGTGCCCCGCCGTGCGCTGCAGTTCCAGCGCGACATGCTCGCTGACATGCCCCACCCAGGTGCCCTCGACCAGCCGCTCGACGAATCCGCCGTCATGCCCGCGCGAACACTGGTGATCGTGCAGCCCGGGCAGCAGCGTGATCAACTGCTCGGTGAAGCCGGGCAGCAGGTCGGTGGGCGCGTCCTCCAACCCTCCGATGTCCACCACCAGGTGGATCGACGGCTCGTAGGAGTAGAAGTTCGGCCCGCGATAGACCTGCAGCTGGTCGATGCTGATGGCGCGCCGCTGGTGGGGAGTCGAGTTGGTCATCGGTGAACCTTTCAGTGAACGGTCCGTTCGCGCCTGCTGGAAGCGTCGATCATTACGCATCGCCGAGCGCAACCGGACGCCGGCGCAGCTCCTGCGTGGTGTCGTGGGCGCCCTCGGTATCGATCCGCCGGCTTCGCGGCCGGGAGTGGCCCGGCACGTCAGCCATCGTCGCGATCGTCGGCGGCGTCCCTCCGTCGGCGAGCCCGGGCGCCGACACGAGCGACCTGGCGGTCAGATCGAACACCGCTCCCCGCGGCAGTGTGTGCAGCTTGAGACCCGACATCATCAGCGGCTGGGTTCCGGTCGCAGTGTAGGCCGTCGTCAGCATCTGCGAGCCGTCGATGATCGTGACCACTCCTCGGCCCCTGACTTCCAACCGCCCGTCGGCCCGAACGATCGCCGCGGTGTCCTCGTCGATGCCGACACCCAGCTGCGCGGGGTTCGCTGCCACCAGTGCCAGCAACCGGCCGAACCGATTCCGCTGGGTGAAGTGCTGATCCACGATCACGCCGGAGAGCAGGCCCAGGCCCTGTGACACCTGGCCCACCCGGAATTTCGGCGTCGACCCACTGCTGCCGAACGAAACCATGTGCTCGGAGCAGATGCTGGCGCCGGCCGAGGTGCCGGCGATGACCGCTCCGCGCCCGTGTGCCGCCTTGATGGCCGTTCCCAGCCCGGTACCGACCGCCACGGTGGCCAGCTTCGTCTGGTTGCCCCCTGTCATGAACACGACGGTGGCGCGAGCGACGGCAGCCACCAACCCCGGATCGTCGGCCTGCTCGCGAGACTCCGGCCGGATGCCGACGACGTCGTCGACGCCGAGACCGTTGAACAGTTGGAGATAGGCATGGGTGATCTCGTCGCCGAGCGAGGACGCGGTGGAGATGACCACCACCCTGGCCGCGGCTCCCCCACCCAGCCGCAGAACCTCGCGCAGAATGGTCATCGGGCCGATCTTGTCCTCGGCACCGCCGATGGGAATCACGATGCCCGGCCCCCGTTCGGGGCCTGCCTCAGGAGAAACCACCTGCACCGGACTCATGACGGTCACGGTATCTGCAGGCGCCGATGCACACCGAATCCGCGGTTCGACCCGCGAACCGCCGCGGTGTCGGCCAATACTGGATCCTGCGGCGCGCCTGCGTCGCCGATCCGCTCCACCGAATGGGCACGGCGTTCCGGTCTGGTTGCTCTTCTACCTGGTGCAAAACCGCCTACCGGGCGGTGACCTCGACGACGACTACCGGTGGGGGCGTCGCGTCTGCGCACTTCTGATCCGTTTTACCGCATCCGCCGTGGCCGACCGGCCCGACCTGGAACAGGACGGAACCGGGCCGAACTGCCTGGTAGGTCACCCCGGTTCGGGAAACAGCTGCCAGCACGACGGCGCCGCCGATCAGTTCCGCGGGATTCGCCGGATTGTCCGGCAGCCACTCGTTGGTGCTGAGCGTGAACACCTCGCCGACCCGCACCGCGACGGTCGCGTGCATGCCGTAGGACTCGACAATCGGCATCTTGACGGTGGCGCCCTTGGCGAGCACGAACCCCCTCGGGTGGAAGGGAACGGGCGTGGCCTCCGTGATGCTGGCAAGGGCGGAACCGGATGTCGCGCTCGGCGTGGCCGTTATCGGCAGACCCGCGGTCATGGTGCCGCAGCCGGCAACGAACACAGCGGCGAGGGCTGTGGCGAGTGAACGGGCTGCGATGGAACGGGCTGCGAGGAGACGGCCGGCCTGAGCACGACGGGCCTGAGCACGGCCGACCAGAGCACGGCCGGCGAAGGCAGGATTCAGGGCCGGTGTCCGGCGAGAAGTCGACATGCGGATTCGACGGCGCGGGCGCCCCGGCCGTTCCAGCGCGAACGTACCGTTCGGCGCAGGAACACGTGCGCAACCGGAACCGCCTGTCGGGCAACTCCGATAGCGTGTGCGGAGTCGATCGGCGCGCCCGCCGCGTCCACGCGAGCGCGATAAGTTCAGGAGAATTCACCCATGGCGTCCGGCTCTCATTCCTCCGGCGAACCGTCAACCGGCTCCCACCTCGTCCAGCTGATCCGGGCCTCGGTACCGCCGATTCATCCCGGTGGCCGGCCGATCGTGCTCGGCGCGCTGGCCGGTTCGCTGTCGGCCCGGTTCCTGCTCCGCGCGGTCGGGCTGAAGCGATTCGGCGCTCTGGTGGGCCGCGTCGGCCTGACCGGCACCGCGGCGTCGGCGTTGTTCTTCCGAGCGCCCCGCCGTGTGACACCGGTCGATCTGGAGCTGGTCGTCGCACCGGCGGACGGCCTGGTGTCGCTCGTGGAGGACGCCGTTCCGCCGGCCGAACTCGGCCTCGGCCCGGAGCTACGGACCCGGGTGTCGATCTTCCTGTCCGTCCTCGACGTGCACGTGCAGCGCATCCCCGTTTCCGGCGTCATCACCAAGGTCGCCTACCGCGCCGGCAAGTTTCTCTCTGCCGACCTGGACAAGGCCTCCGACGTCAACGAGCGCAACTCCCTGGTCATCGATTCGACGCACGGTCCGCAGATCGTCGTCACCCAGATCGCCGGGCTGATCGCTCGCCGCATCGTCTGCGACCTGGGCACCGGGGCCCCGGTTCTGGCCGGAACCACCTACGGCCTCATCCGATTCGGATCCCGGGTCGATACCTACCTGCCGAGCGGCTCGGCGCTCGGCGTGGCGATCGGTCAACGGACCATCGGCGGTGAGACGGTGTTGGCGACCCTGCCCACCAGCAGTTCCTGATGACGACAGTTCCGGGAGTTCGGTTCCTGCCCAACGCCATCACAGTGATGGCCCTGTGCTCCGGGCTCTCCAGCGTGGCCTTCGCGTTGCGAGGCGACTGGTTTCCGGCGGTCGCCGCCATCGGGATCGCCGCCATCCTCGATTCGCTGGACGGGCCCGCCGCGCGGTTGCTCCGCTCCACCAGCCGGATCGGCGCCGAGTTGGACTCGCTGTCCGACCTGGTGTCGTTCGGTGTGGCGCCGGCGCTGGTGATCTACGTCTGGAAATTCGGCGGCGGTCCGAACATCGGTTACGGCTGGGCGTTCTGCCTGCTGTTCGCCGTCTGCATCGCGCTGCGCCTGGCCCGGTTCAACTCCCTGCTCGAAGACGACGACCCGAAGCCGTTTGCCAAGGGGTTTTTCACCGGCGTTCCCGCGCCGGCGGCGGGCCTGGTGTCCATCGTTCCGCTGCTGTTGGAGATCCGGTTCGGTTCGGGTTCCTGGTGGTCGGCCCGGTGGACCGTAGCCATCTGGTTGGTCCTGGTTTCCACGCTGGCGGTCTCCAGACTGCCATCAATCGCACTCAAGTCCGTGCGGGTGCCCCCGAGTCTGATCGTTCCGCTGCTGGCGCTGCTGGTACTGGCCGTCGCGCTCGAGTTCTACGAACCACAATTGGTCATGGCGGTCGGCCTCGGGGTCTACCTGCTGCATCTGCCGTACGCGAGTTGGAAGTTCCACTACCTCAAACGTCATCCGGAGCTGTGGATGGACCCGACGAAGGCCCGCATCGCCCGCTCTTCGACCCGGCGCGTGCGCCTGTCCGTTCGCATGCCCAGGCGGCGGATGGTGGCAGGCCGCGGCCCGGACGGCACACCGCTTCCGCCGGCCCGCAGACGCGGCGCGTTGACGCGAGCACGAGTGCAGGGCAGACGGCGACTCAGATGACGGCGAGTTGCTGCGGGATCGGGGCAGCGGGCGGGACCGGCCGAAGATCGCTCAGGCGTCGAAGCCAAGGCGACGTGCCGACCGGGTCTTCTGTCGAGTGGAGCGCAACCGGCGCAACCTACGGACGAGCAGCGGATCTTCGGCCAGCGCGGCCGGATTGTCGATGACGTTGTTGAGCACCTGGTAGTACCGGGTCGGCGACAGGTCGAACATCTCTTTGATCGCCTGTTCCTTCAGCCCGGCGTACTGCCACCACTGCCGCTCGAAGGACAGGATGTCGCGGTCACGCCGGGACAGTCCTTGAGCCTGGTCCGCCGCTTCGTTCGGCCCGCGATCCTCCGGATTTCCTTCGAGCCCCGCTGCTCCGTGCAGCCGTGCTGCAGCGCTGTCCATCGAGTCCTCCCGGGTACTCCCCCGGGCGCCGAACCCGGAATAACACGCTTGTCATTCTTGCCCTCATGGTGGCACGGTGACCACCGCCAGGTCCAGTGCATCCGGCGTGTCACGCCGGGTGCACGCTGCGGTCGGAGTTCGATCTGCGTGCATGGGCGGCTCTGCGCCGTCCCTTGGTCGCCGAGCGCAGCCGCAACCGGGATGATGAGCGGCACAGCATCCCTGACATTCATCCAGTCAGACCGCGCTGCAAGGACAGGAGCACTGCGATGACGAGCGCCCGCAAGGCAGCTGCTATCGCGAAACGGGCCGGCAATCAAGCGCAGGACGCCGGCAAGCAGGTCGAGGACAGCAAGGCCTTCGACGCCCTGGTCACCGTCGGCCTCATCGCCTACGGAGTCGTCCACCTCCTGATCGCCTGGATCGCTGTGCAACTCGCCTGGACCGGCAGCAACAAGCCGGCCTCGCAGAAGGGCGCGTTCCAGGAGATGGCGTCCACCTCCTTCGGCGACGTACTGGTCTGGATCACCGCGGTGGGCCTTTTCGCCTTGGCCCTGTGGCAGATTTTCGAAGCTGTGCTGGGGCATCGCGCGGAGGAGGAAGGGCGCCACCGCATCACGAAGCGCCTTGGGTCAGCGGGCAAGGCGGTGGTCTACATCGCGCTTGGCGTCAGTGCGGCCTCCACGGCTGCCGGAGCTTCGTCGTCGGGCGACGGCAAGGAGAAGACCCTGACCGGGCGGGTCCTGTCGGCACCGTTCGGCCGGGTACTGGTGATCGCCGTCGGCATCGCAGTTCTGGTGATCGGCGGACGACTGGTCTACCGCGGCATTTCGAAGAAATTCCTCAAGGACCTGGCCGGCGGCACGACTGCCGGCGTAGTGAAGCTCGGCCAGATCGGCTACCTCGCCAAGGGGACGTCGCTGGCCATCGTCGGCGTGCTGTTCGTGGTGGCGGCGATCACCTTCGACCCCAACAAGGCCGGTGGGCTGGACACCGCTCTGCGAACGCTGCGCAGTCAGGCGTTCGGCCCCATCCTGCTCACCGTCATGGCGCTGGGCCTGGCCTGCTTCGGGCTGTACTGCTTCGCATGGTCGCGGCGCGTCAAGAAGACCTGAGTACCCCGCAATACGGGCCGGCCCGCGCGGTTTCACGGAAGGCGATTGCTGTTGAAGGACAACGACACCACGCTCGTCGACCGAATCGACGACGCGGTCGGGAATTCGCTGGAAGCAGCGGTGCGACGGCATCACCGCAAACGGCTGCGTCGACTCGGGCACGAGGCTCTGGAAATCGAACAGACGTCGGACCGGTGGGTTCCGGCGCCTCGACCGCCACGCGCGGACAATTCCGTCGAGGTGCTGATCGA
>JBPCPG010000386.1:0-9351 GCA_050999445.1 Nakamurella sp.
GCCAGGATTCGGCCGACGACGTTCCGTGGAGGTGTTGATGACCGTGCCGGGCGCTGTACTCGCTGGCCGTTACCGCCTCGTCGACAGGATCGCGACCGGCGGCATGGGATCGGTGTGGGAGGCCTGGGACGAGCTGCTGCACCGCCGGGTGGCGGTCAAGCAGCTACTGCCGCAGCCGGGGCTGAGCAAGGACGACGCCGCGATGGCCCGCAGCAGGGTGATCCGCGAGGCTCGGATCACCGCCCGCCTGCACCATCCGCACGCGGTCACGCTCTACGACGTCATCGAGCAGGACGGGCAGCCGTGCCTGGTGCTGCAATATGTGCCCTCCCAGAGCCTGAGCTCGTTGTTGGCGGAGCAGGGCCCGCTGCCCGTGGCGTTCGTGGCGCGTATCGGCGCCGAGGTCGCCTCGGCTCTGGCCGCTGCTCACCTCGTCGGGATCATCCATCGCGACGTCAAACCCAGCAATGTGCTGATCGCCAGCGACGGCGCTGCCAAGCTGACCGACTTCGGGATCTCGCACGCTGCCGGCGACATCAGCCTCACCTCCACCGGGATGGTGACGGGCACTCCGGCGTTCTTGGCGCCAGAAGTCGCCCGCGGCGCCCCGTCCGGCTTCCCGGCCGATGTCTTCTCCCTCGGGGCAACGATGTATGCCGCCTTGGAAGGGGCGCCACCGTTCGGTACCGACCAGAACCCCATGGCCACCTTGCACAAGGTCGCCTCGGGTGAAGTGATCCCGCCACGACGCAGCGGACCACTGACAGCTGTTCTTCTGCAGATGCTGGCGGCTGAGCCCGCGGAACGGCCGGGGATGTCCGACATCGCCCGGGTGTTGGCCGGCCACGCAGACGGGTCGGCACAGTTACGCGCTGCACACCCGACGACGATCGCGCTTCCGCCGCGCACCATCCGCGATTGGCCCACCAACGTCCAACCTGGAGCGCCTCCGGCCCGGCCGGCACCGGTACCGCTGCTACCGGCATCCCTACCGTCGGCCGTCCGGCGCCGCCGTTCGCGCGGCCCGCTCCTTGCCGTGGCCATCGCCCTCGTCCTGTCAGTGGCGGCGTTCGGAGCATTCTTGTTGTTCGGACGAACCGCCGGCGGTCATGCGGCCGCCTCGGCATCGGCCCAACCGTCACTCGGAACGACGTCGACCACTGCCTCGACAACCGGCTCTCCGACCAGCCGCAGCCAGGCGCCCATTTCGACTCGGGCAGTTCTCGCCCCGAAAACGACGGCGCCCCGCTCCGGCGGCCGAGCGGTGCTCCCGCCCGCGCCAGCCGCCTCCTCGGTCAGCCGCACATCGACGTCCAAGGGACAACCCCGGACGACGACGACGGCGTCGCGGACAGCGGCGCCAACGCCCTCGACCTCGACCTCGACCTCGACCTCGACCTCCAAGCTGACCTCCTCCACGTCACGGTCCAGTCCGGCCGCGCCCCCGCCGACTTCCGCCCAACTCGCGGGCGCGATCACTGACTACTACGCCCTGTTGCCTGGCGACACCGACCACGCCTGGGCCGGCCTCACTTCCAAATACCAGACCGATACCGCCAAAAGCCGGCAGTACTACCAACGCTTCTGGGACAGCGTGCAACGCGTCGTCGCCAGTCGCTCGCACGGCGCTACCCCGGACACGGCGGAAGCGACGATCACCTACTACTTCAAGAGCGGCAAAGTCGCCGTCGAGCCCACCGTGTATTCGCTGGTCCGATCGGACGGGGTCCTCAAGATCGACACCTCAACGGTTTTGAGCAGTGAAATTCGATGAGGTGCTGGCGAGGTACAACGGACAGGTGAGCGATATACGGGTGATGGGGACTCCTGTGAGATTGTTGGTCTGGATTCGCCGCGCCGAATTCTCGACGAGGCCGGTGCTCCGCGGCTTCGGTGTAGTGAGCAGACGTGTGCGGACCCGGGCCCGGCGAAGACGACAGTTCACGGTGATCCAGTCGGGTGCCCGGCCGGTGTCGGGCTCACGGTGCCCGCCGCGACATGGACGTGCCCAGAGCGCAACACGGCCTTCGAGATCCGGGTGGTGTCTCGGATCAGCCGATCCCACGGCGCTCGATGCGGGTCCGAGTGACCGGTGAAACACGCCAAGCGCGCCAGGAGAGAGAACATCCGACCCCAACCGGTCGGTAGGGCCAGGTCCACGATCGCGATGCGAGCACCCGGACGCAGCCTGCTTACCGCTTCTGTCCACGCGGATTCCCAGTCTTCGATCACCGACAGCGAGTACGTGAACAGGGCCGCGTCGAAAGGCCGGTCGTCCAGCGGCAGCTCACTCAGCTTGCCGCCATCACCGTTCACCACCTGCACGTTGATCCAGTTTCGTGCAACGATCCGCCGTCTGGCCACCCGCAGCATCGCCGTGGAGTTGTCTATCCCGACCACACCGCCGGTGTCGCCGACCGCTGTCCGCAAGAAGGAGAAATTCAGCCCCGTCCCGCAACCGACATCGAGCACCCGGTCCCCTCGCTGCAGCCCCAGGAAGGCGATCCCGCACACCCGGCCTGCCCGATATATAAGCCGCTCCATCGACAGCACGTCGTACCAGCGTGCCCCTGGCCCGTAGCGCGGCAGGCGGAGATGTTTCATCACCCCAGCATGCCCGGGATCCATGGCTCGGTGGACGAGCGAATGCTTCGCGGCGGCCGGCGGTCGGGGCTATTGGAACGGAGATCGAAACGGGTCCAGATTGCCTGGACGCTTGAACGCGCCGGTATGAGGCGGTGACCTTCACCGCCTTGCAGCCCAGTTTGCGCGTTAGGCGAGCCAGTTCAACGTTTGGCCGTGGACTCGGCGATGTCCAGGCAGGCGCCGGAGATCTCAGCGGCGACAACGGCGTCTGCGTTGTACTCGTGCAGGGTGGGGCCGTACCCCGCCATGTCAGGTGTCCATCCCATCGGGTCCGTGCGGCAGGGCCGGGACCGCAGGCGCTTCGGCCCTGCGCTCCGACTCGGCGAACAGCCCGTGGCCGGCCGGCATGGCGGCGATCGAGGTCTCCAGATGGTCCAGATGAACGCTCGCCACGGCCAGCAGCGCCTCCGCGTCACGGGCCAGGAAATGGTCCAGCATCGCCCGGTGCTCGGCGTGCAGGAGCCGTCGGTGGTCGTGCTCGATCCGTGCCATCGGTTGGAAGGGTTCTGTCACGTTCCACGCCGACTCCAGCATGGTGAGCAGCGGGCGAATGCGCGACGGCGTCACCAAAGCCAGGTGGAACCGTCGACTCTCGACGTGATAACTCCGATAGTCGTTGTCCTGCATAGCTTTATCGAGAGCGGCCAGTGCGTCGATAGCCGCCGCGTCGTCGAGTGGGCAGGCCTGGCCGACGGCGGAGGAGAGCGCGGCCTTCTCCAGCACCCCCCGGACGGTGTACAGGCCCTGGAACTCCTCGACGGTGAGCTGTGCGACCAGGTACCCGGCGTGCGGACGATGGTCGACGAGGCCTTCACCGATCAAGGTGCGGAGGGACTCCCTCACCGGGATGCGACTGACGCCGAAGGCCGCTGCGACCGAATCGACGGGGATGGGGGTGCCGGGCGGCACACCGCCCTCGAGGATGACCCGACGCAGCTCGGCCAGGATGGCCGCCTGGGAATGCGTGCCGGCATCGCAGTGCAATCGTCCGATCAGCGCCGAAGGTCGCCTCGTTGCCGGCACCGCCGCTCCCTCCGACGCAGGTGGGGCCGGCCCACCTCGTCATCACGCTGCGGTGGGACTTCACCTCTGACCAGCGGGACGGTATCGACCGTATGTTGCACGGTGATGACGACGAGGATTCGCTCGGAAGACCGTGTGCCTTTCACGATCAGGGCACCGCGAATTCGCTCAGCAGTCCGGCGTACTCCTTGGCGGGCGGGGGAGCGAATTCTGACCAGGTGCTGGTGCGCAGGCCCATAGCGACGAGCGATTCAACCATCTTCGTGGCCGCAGCGACACCGTCGACCACCGGAACGCCGAAGGTGGTGCTGATCTGTGCCTTCAGGTCGGCCATTCCGGCGCAGCCGAGAACGATGACGTCGGACCGGTCCTCGAGCAGCGCAAGCCGACATTCCTGGGTGATCAGCTCCCAGGCGCGGGAGCCAGGCTGCTCCAGTTCCAGGACGGGGATCTCACATGCACGAACGTTCCTGCACATCCTGGACATTCCGTAGTGCGTAGCCAGATCCCAGGCCCGGCCGGCGGTCCGCCCCAGCGTGGTGACGACACTGAAACCGCGACCGAGGAAGGATGCGGCGTGCATCGCCGCTTCGGCCATCCCGACCACCGGGCCGACGGCCAGTTCGCGTGCTGCATCGAGACCGGGGTCCCCGAAACACGCGATCACGTAACCATCGGCACCCTCTTGTTCCCCTCGCTCGATCTCCTCGAGCAGACCGGGGACGGAAAGAGCCTCGTCATAGTGACTTTCGATGGACGCCGGCCCCATCGAGGGGCTGACGGCGGAGATCCGGGTGCCGCCGGACGCCACTGCCCGTGCGCAGTCCCCGATGCGCTCGGTCATCGAGACGGTGGTGTTCGGATTGATGATCTTGATCAGCATGGCGGTGGCCTCATGAACGGACACGCATGGATCAACTTGGCCGGTTTGGGTCAGGAGTGACAGAAGTCATCACTTTCGTCCATGCCGGGGAAGTTGATCCATGCGGAGGTCCGGCTTGTTCAATGCGGGCGGGCGGCGGGGCAGGCGGGCGGCACGGCTCAGACTGCGGCGGGGAGGTTCTCGACGGAGACCGAGTTGTGGTAGACGGCGGTGCCGATGTAGTGCAGGGCGAAACCGATGCCCGCGCAGATGAACCAGGTGTAGGCGGCGACCCCGGACGACGCCCAGAAGACGACGATCACGCCGAACACGGCGCCGACCAGGGTGGCGGTGATGGCCACCGGGTTGTAACCCTTGTAGTAGTGGTAGCGGCCCTCCGGGCTCAGCGTGTAGAGATCGTCGATGACGACCCGACGCTTCTTGATCAGGTAGTAGTCGGCGATCAGGACGCCGTAGAGCGGCCCGATGAAACAGCCGAGGATGTCCAGCGTGTAGTGGATGGTGCTCGGGCTGTTGTAGAGGTTCCACGGGGTGATCAGCACCGAACCGACGGCGGCGATCATGCCGCCCATTCTCCAGGAGATCCTCTGCGGGTTGACGTTCGAGAAATCGAAGGCCGGCGAGATGAAGTTGGCGACGATGTTGATACCGACGGTCGCGATCATGAACGTCAGTGCACCGATCAACACCGCGGTCACCGAGTCGAGCTTCGCGACGGTTTCCACCGGATCCGTGATGAGCCTGCCGAACACGTTGCGGGTGGCGGCTGCGGTGACGACGACCAACACCGAGAAGACGATGAAGTTGACCGGGAGACCGAGCAGGTTGCCGCGCTTGATGGCTTTGAAAGACTTGCCGTAGCGGGCGAAGTCACCGTAGTTGAGCATCGGCCCGGAGAAATAGGAGACGACCAGCGCGATGGACGACAGGATCACCGGGACGCAAGCCCAGCCGGTCAGCGTCAGGCCGCCGTCGGCGAGGTTGAAGTTGATGTTGCCCCAACCGGCCTTGGCGACGAGGTACACGGCGAGCGCGATCATCAGCACGTAAACTGCCGGGCCGCAGAAGTCGATGAATCTGCGGATGGATTCCATACCCCGCCAGAAGACCACGGCCTGTGCCACCCACATGATCATGAAACCGGCCCAACCCAGGGTCGACAGGCCGGCGAACCCGTGCTCCGACTTGAGCGCCCACGGCGCCACGCTCGGCCAGATCTTCAGGGCCAGCAGGACCAGTGCATTCGAGGCCAGATAGGTCTGAATCCCGTACCAGGCAACGGCAATCAGGCCGCGGATGATAGCGGGAACATTGGCCCCGAGAACGCCGAACGGGATTCGTGAGGCGACCGGATACGGGGTTCCAGTTGCATGGCTCGGTTTGGCGACCAGGTTGCACAGGAAGTAGACGATGACGATCCCGACCAGCAGAGCGATCAGCACCTGCCAGGCCGCCAGGCCGAGGGCGAAGAGGCTGCCGGCCGTGACGTAACCTCCGACGCTGTGGACGTCGGACATCCAGAAGGCGAAAAATGCGTAGGGGCCCCAGGTCTGCTTCTTCAACGGAGCAAGGTCCTCGTTCGTCAGCCGGTCGTCGTAGCCCGGCTTGATGAGACCGCCGAGCTCGCTGGTCTCGGCGTGTCCGTGCGTCGGGTGCTCAGTCCGGGCCGGACCGCGGTCGACCGGACCGCCCTGGATGGGGATCACCGCCGGTGGAGCGTCAGCTGATGTGGTTGCGCTGGTCGAGATATTGGTCATCATGACTCCTTTCGCTTTCGAGCACGAGGACGCCGTTGCAGAGACGTGCTCGTGGGGGGAGGACAGGCCGAAGAGCGCAGCCAGCAGTGGCTGGGGTGAGGGACTGATCGCCGCATCTGCCGATAGGTCAGACGTTAACCACGCCGTGTTGCGCACCGATGACACAATGGATATATCTGTCGGGAGCACGGATATATCTTTGGGGAGATGCTCGCCGTCCGAACATGGCCGCATGGCCCGAGGCGCTACCAGGCGAAGCCGACGAGTTGCGCTGCGGTCAGCTCACGCACCGGCATCCGTTCGATTCCCATTCCGGCCAGAACCCGCCCGTATGCGGCTGAAGGCAGCAATCGCAACCAGTTCACCCGGTGTCGACCACGATCTCCTGCAGCACACCGGGAGCGCCGAGCGCCACGACCGCCCAGTCGTGTCCGGAAGTACCTAGACGACGCGTCTCCCAGCCGTCATAGATCTAGATCTCGGCCGCCACCCGACTGGACTACCCCGCGGCCCGCCGCGGCCGCATTGCGGCAGGACGAGGCGGCAACCGGACGTATGAGCTCGGCTGCGGCCCGCCTTCGATCTGACGGATCTGGCCCGGTTCATCAGCGAGGGGACCGGCACGTCCGTGACTTATCGCGACCGGCCAGTGCAGGAGTTTGTCTCCGCGTTGCAGGAAGCCGGGCTGGACCAGGACAGCGCCGACTTTGTCGCCGCCCTGGATGCTGATTATCGGGTTCGTCGGCGCCGGCAGAACCGGAACGGCGCCGGCCGAGCCGGCCATCGGCGCCGGGTACGAGGTCGTGCTCCGCAACAGCCGAGGACCGGAAACCCTCAACGGCTTGATCGAGCAACTCGGGCCACGTGCCGGAGCCGCGACGCCGGCCGAGGCAGCCGCAGGCTGTGACGTCGTCGTGGTCACGGTGCCGCTCGAGGCCTACGGGCAGATCCCCGTGGGGCCGCTCGTCGGAAAGGTCGTCATCGACACCAGCAACTACGACCCGGGCCGGAGTGGACACATCGCAGAACTCGACGACAAAGCACAACCGTCTCCGAACTCCTGCCGGCCCAGCTGCCCACTTCCCACTTCGTCAAGACACTCAACACCGCCTTCTTCGAACACCTCACGACGGTGAACCGTCCGCCCGGCGCGCCCGCCCGCAGCGCTGTGCCCATCGCCGGCGACGACGACAGAGCCAAGAAGGCCCAGGACTCGGGAACGCCCGACTAGGGGCAAAGTAACTGTCCGTCACAGAGTATTGCGGATGGTCAACCTGCCGATAAATGACCTGAGTTGCGGCAGCTGGTTCGTCTGAGCGGTTGGCTCGGCTGTGTTATTCGGCGTTGAGGTGTCGGTACACGCTGGCCCGGGAGATGCCGAGTGCTTTGGCGATCTGCGTGGGTGTTTCACCGTTGGCTCGGCGGGCGCGAGCGGCGGCGAGCTTGTCGGGGCTCATGACGGTGGGACGGCCGCCGACGCGGCCTTGTTCACGGGCGGCGGCCAGTCCGGCGAAGGTCCTTTCCTGCAGCATGTCTCGCTCCAGCTCACCGAAGGCGGCCATCATGGTGAAAAAGAATTTGCCTTCCCCTGTCGGGGTGTAGGTGCCGGCGAGCCGGCCGGTGAGGATGCGCAGTCCGACACCGCGGCCGTGCAGGTCGTCGGCGATAGTCAGGACGTCTTTGACGGACCGGCCGAGCCGGTCCAGTTTCCACACGCACAGGGTGTCGCCCGCCCGCAGGTAGTCCAGGGCGGCGAGCAGTCCGGTGCGGTCTTTGATTCGGCCGGAGATCTTGTCCTGAAAGATCCGGTCGCAGCCGACCTCGTCCAGGGCGTCTCGTTGGAGTTGGACGGTCTGCGGGACGGTGGAGACCCGGCAGTAGCCGATCAGCTTCGAGTCTTTGGCCCTGACCATGTCGAGAGTGTTGTACAACCCATCTCACAACACCAGATCTCCAACGCATGTTGTGAGATGGGTTGTGGACGGTTCTTGTCGGCCGTCGGTGCCGTCGTTTGGGTGTCTCAGAATCGTTCGTTTATGAACAGTCCGGTTGACTGACGCGCCCGGACACGGGAGCGGCGGCGGACCGCATTCGCTCACTTCAGGGCAGCGGCGATGACCGGCTGGGTAGTGCCGTCGCCGTAGCGTTGGTCGAGTTTGCGTACTTTCCACAGGACGATCGCGCCGATCCAGGTGATGAAGAAGATGGCGACGATGATGCGGCCGGCGACGTTGATGTCGATGCTTGCCAGGAAGTCCCACGGCTGGCCGGTGAGTCCGAGTTGGGCCGAGAGCAGGCCGAGGAGTTCGATGGTGCCGATGACGAAGGCGACGAAGATCGACAGTCCGGTGGTGGTGATGTTGTAGTAGATCTTGCGCAGCGGGGTGACGAACGCCCATCCGTAGGCCTTGGACATGAATACCCCGTCCAGGGTGTCCATGGTGGACATGCCCGCCGCGAACAGGATCGGGAGCGCGATGATCGCCAGTGGCGGAAGTCCACCGGCGATGGCGGTGGACCCGGCGATGGCGATCAGACCGACCTGGCTGGCGGTGTCGAAGCCCAAACCGAACAGCAACCCGACGGGGTACATCTGCCAGGAGTTGTTGATGAACTTGTTGTAGCGGCCACGGAAAATTCGGTTCATGAACCCCCGTTTGGCCAGCAGCTCATCCAGGTCCTCGGGAGGGTAGGTGCCCTGTTTGGCTTCCCGCCAGGCCCGGACGATGCCGCGCAGCACGGCCAGGTTCAACGCCGCGATCAGGTACAGGAAAAGGCCCGAGACCACGGTGCCGATGATCCCACCGGTCCCCTCGAATGCGTGCTGGAACGACTTGGCCTTCGCGGCGAACAACGCCAGCGCGGTCACGAAGGTGAACACGACGGTGGAATGGCCCAGGGAGAAGAAGAAGCCCACGGCCAGCGGCCGCTTCCCCTTCTGCAGCAGATAGCGGGTGGTGTCATCGACGGCGGAGATGTGGTCGGCGTCGAAGGCGTGACGTAACCCGAAGGTGTAGGCCAGGGCGCCCGCACCGGCGTAGA
>JBPCPG010000391.1:0-3592 GCA_050999445.1 Nakamurella sp.
GGTCTGCCATTGACGGGCCAGTCATATTCGATGCGGCACGGTCGTACACGGAATCACCTAAAACCGCGTATCGACACCGTCCCCCGCCCCGTCGCAACAACGGGCGTCGAACAGCAAATTCCGGTCCTCGGTAAGCGTTCGGAAAGGTTCGTTCCCCTAAATTGTCGGCATGGTCCACTCACTAGCACCACCCAGGTCGCAGCTGTCTTTCCTACTTCCGAGCATTTGCGCACTCGAGCGGGTCTTGCTGATCGATCGGCGGCTCCCCGCTTCCAGAAGTCAGACCTCCGACGTCACGCAACGTCGGCGGAATCAAGATCCGAGAAGTAAAGGAGACCAACAATGAAACGTAAAAGTTCACTGCTTCAGATGTCTGCTTTGGCAGGGGGGGCACTGGCGGCAACGATGCTGTTTTCCGCCTGTGGATCGAACTCGGTGAATCCGACAGCGGCCGCTGCTGCGACCCCGGCAGCCGCGCAGGCCAGCCCCTCGGTGATGCCCACGAGCCCGGCAGCCGCGGCGGCGGCGCAACCATTGCGGGCCGGTGAGCGGTTCCTCAACCTGACCGTGCCGCAGTCCTACACACCGGTCGCCCCCTCGGGTGGCACGGACGAGTACCGCTGCCTGATCATCGATCCGCACCTGACCAAACCGGCGTACGTGACCGGAACCCAGTTCCGGCCGCAGAACGTACCGATCGTGCACCACGCCATCGTCTTCTCGGTCGCGCCCGGCCAGCCGGCGGCGGCGGCCCGAGCGCAGGACGCCGCAACCCCTGGCCAGGGCTGGACCTGCTTCGGCGGTGCCCCCTTGGACACCACCCCGTCACCGACCTGGATCGACACCTGGACCCCCCATGGCACAGAGACCATCCTCAAGCAAAACGTCGGATTCCCCCTGCGGCCAGGCAGCCTGCTGGTCCTGCAGATCCACTACAACCTGCTCGCCACCGGCGGCCACTCGGCCGGACCGGACCGATCCGGCGTTCGGTTGCGACTGACTGAGGGCACTTCAGCCACCAGGGCTTTGGATACGGTGAACCTGCAAGCCCCGACGGAGCTACCTTGCCCGCCCGGTGAGTCCGGTCCGCTGTGCAGCCGCGCGGCAGCTATCGCCGACGTGACCAAACGCTTCGGTGCGGGTACGGGCGCCACGGAGGGCCAGTTGGTCAGTGACTGCAGCCACGGCGTACCGGTGCCAGGCAACACCCAGCACTGCGACATACCAGTCGAGCAACCCATGACGGTGTACGCCGCGATGGGACATATGCACCTACTGGGACGCTCGATCAAGATCGAGCTCAACCCCGGTACCACGAAGGCCCAGACCCTGCTCGACGTCACCAATTTCAACTTCGACGATCAGCGAGTCACCCCGCTGCCCACCCCCGTCGACGTCAAACCGGGAGACACCGTGCGGGTCACCTGCACCCACGACGCCACCCTGCGCCAAAAACTGCCGGTACTGCGCAAGCTCCCACCGCGATACGTGGTGTGGGGCGATGGCACCAGCGACGAAATGTGCCTGGGCCTGCTGACCGCTTCACCCAAGGTATGACCGACTAGGGACCCCCAAAACGGTCCGAGCTGAGCTGCGGAATCCCCGGTCATGCGCCAGGTCTGCCAGGCCACCATCCCGGGGATTCCGCCGCAGCTCCCCCCTCCGAAAACCACAGCTGTTGTTCGATACGCGAGTGCCGGTGACAGCACCCGCTGCCCATCCTCGGCCCGATGAAGACACCGTTACCTGGCGTCCGGGATCCCGCAACGAAAGGTCGTTCCCCGTGTCATCGTCTTCGCCTTCGAGCACCTCCGGTGGCCACGCCCTGCTGAGCAGTTTGTGGGGCCGGTTTCGTAGCGGTTCCTCGCCGCAGTCGGCGGGCTGGGCGCTGCTGCCGCTGCGCGCGTTTTTGGGTTTCACCTTCGTATACGCCGGCCTTTCCAAACTTTTTGATCGAAACTACCTGGACAACGCCTCACCGCTGGGCGTACACGCACAAATGGTGGCCGCCGCCGTGACGTCCCCGATCGGGTCTCTGGTGTCGTTCAGTGCGCACTATTCGACCGTCACCGGGCTGGCGATTGCTTTCGGTGAGGCTGCGGTCGGGCTTGGTGTCCTGCTGGGACTGTTCACCCGGCTGGCAGCGCTCGGCGGGCTCGTGCTCGCACTCAGCTTTTTCCTGACGGTGAGCTGGACGACCCGGCCGTACTACTACGGTGCGGACATCGGATTTGCCTTCGCCTGGACTCCGCTGCTGATCGCCGGCGACGCGGGTGTGTACTCGCTGACGGCGCGGCTGCGCTCGGCCATGCGTCACAAGATGGGTCTGCAGACCGGCGACTCTCCGGACGAACAGAGGACCGGAGAGGCCGAGGTCCAGCGCCGCACGGTACTGCGCGGCGGTCTGATCGCGGCCGCGATGACGGCGGTGGGCGTCACCGCAGGCAGCGCGTTCTCGCTGTCCCGGCGCCCTGCGCGCGTGGCTGCCAGCCGCAGGCAACCGCCGCAGCAGCCGACGCCGACGCCGGGCGCTTCGGCGCCAGCGGCCTCGGCCGGTCCAGCGTCGACCAGCGCCGGGACGGTCATCGCCGCCGCCGCCAGTGTGCCCATCGGATCGTCCAAACAATTCACCACGCCCGACGGAGCCACCGCCTACCTGTTACACCCGGCGAAAGACACTTTCCTGGCGTTCAATGCCGCCTGCACCCACCAGGGATGCCCAGTCTCCTACGTCGGGCCCGGGTTTCATTGCCCGTGCCACGGGTCCGCCTTCGACCAGAACGGCCAGGCCACCGCAGGGCCGGCGAACACACCGCTGCTCAAGATCCCCGTAAAGGTCGTCAACGGGCAGGTCACCACCGCCTGACTGCACAGTCGCACCTATTTTGGTTCGCCAGGCGTGTCTACCTATATATTCCAACCGAAGAATCATCAGTGATAATCGCGAGGCCGGTCCAATCCGCTTGGCCCGAACCTCGATGTCGAAACGGTGGTCGGGCGCCGTCTCATTCGTGAAAGCAATCGATTCGCACAAGTCGAACTACATCATCGTAATGCTCGATGCAGATTTGGACGAGATTCATGGATTGGTCGGCGCATTCCATGGGTTGGATCTTCGCGCCTGGACAGGCCCGCTTGTCCAGGCCATTTTTAGTGGTCCACTCCTCGGTAACTTGGCGGGGGGTTGAGCGGAGATCTGGTCGGTTGATATGGTCCAGACGAATGGTCGGATGCGCTTGTTTCAGCCGGTGATGAAGGCCTCACTCTTGGTGTTGAGGTCGGACACCGAGGTGATGGCGCCGCATCGGATGGCCTGCCGTTCGATGATCCGAACCAGGGCCGGCGGTGGGTAGGCGGCGTGATCACAGGTCGCACGGCAGTGAGGGTCATCGTTGGTGTTCTGGTCCTTGAGAAGGCGGCTGAAGGGTTGGCCCTACCTGTTGGTAAGGGCTGCGTCCAGCGGACGATGAATGCGTTCTGGTTGTCGGCGACTTTCTGACTGATCGGCACCAGCACGGCATTGGCTTGACCTCCCCTCGCCGCAGACAAATCCTCGAGGGTGGTTTGCACCCGTTCGTTGCGGTGAAGGTGT
>JBPCPG010000396.1:0-7345 GCA_050999445.1 Nakamurella sp.
GGGACTGGACTCCGGAGGTGGTTCAGCAGTGGATCACCGAGATCCGGCCGGCGTTCCGGCACAGCGAGCCGGGCAACGGTCTGTGGCCCTCGGAGCGGACGGCGCGAGTGTCGGCCAGTCAGTTGAATTCTCGGTTTGCGCTTTACCGTGACCAGCTCGAGCTGGATCCGGCGTTGGAGTTCCATTCGCTGCGCCGCTCCTATGTGACGCACCTGATCGAGGACGGTTTCGACCCGCTTTTCGTCCAGCAGCAGGTCGGCCATGAACACGCCTCGACGACGTCGATCTATACCTGCGTGTCCTCGGACTTCAGGACCCGCACTTTGCGTCGGGTCCTGGACGACACACTTACCGCGGCAACGACAAAGGAACGGGGATCACGATGAACCGGCAGGTCAGCTACCGGTGGCGGCTGCGCGAGCTGATGGCCGCCCACAACATGTTCGCCACTATTGACTTGGTCCCGTTGCTGGCCCAACGCGGAATCAGCCTCTCGGCATCACAGGTGCACCGCTTGGTGACCGGCACCCCGGAGCGGTTGTCCCTGCCGGTTTTGGCTGCGTTGTGCGACATCTTCGGTTGCACCGCAACCGATCTGATCCCCACCGCGGCCCAGAGCATCGCGAGCCGCAAGGCCGCCGGCGCGACGGAACTGACGGTGGTCGACCCGGCGGCGATCACCCCGAAACGGGCTCGGCTCCGACCAGCACCGTGAGCCCGTCCTACCAGACCCGCGAGCAATACCAGCGGTGGCACCTGCGGGTCTGTTGCCGCTGCGGCAGGACAGCCGGCCTGTCCGCGAATTGGGAAGGGCCGATCTGTCGAACCTGCTACGACCGGGCCGTCCACACCCGCGGCCGATGCGCCAACTGCGCGGTCGAGCGGCTGCTCCCCGGTCGGCAGGCCGACGGCCAGCCGATCTGCCGCGACTGCGCCGGCATCACCCGCACGTTCTCCTGCTCCGAGTGCGGCGCCGAGGCAGCGCTGCTTGGCCGTCGGCGGTGTGAGCGCTGCACCTTGACCGACAAACTCACCGCGCTCCTGGACGACGGCACCGGCCAGATCCGCAGCGAGCTGCGACCGCTGCACGCCGGCCTCACCGCGGCTGACGACGCTCAGGTGTTGAACCTGTTGTCCTGGGTAGCGCAGCCGAAGATCCGCACGCTGCTCACCGGCTTGGCCGGCGGCACCATCGTCATCAGTCACGACGCCCTGGCCCGAGAACCCAACCCGCGCAGCACCAATTCGCTGCGAGAACTGCTTATGCACCACGGCGTCCTGCCCGCCATGGACAAGCAGATGATGCTGTTTGGGCGGTGGCTCACCGACCGCCTCGAGCAGGTCGACAACCCTGAACACCGGCGCCTGATCGATCGCTACGCGACCTGGCACGAACTGCGACGACACCGAGCAGCAGCCACGCAGGGTCCGGTCTTGTCCTCGTCGATCAACCAGTCCAGGCAGAGCATCAACAGGGCCGTCGACCTCCTGGCTTGGCTCGATGAGCACGGCAGCACACTGGCGACGGTGTCCCAGACCGACGTCGACCAATGGTTCACCGAGCACTACGCCACCCGCCGGCCCGGGCAGAGCTTCGCCCGCTGGGCGATGAACGCCGGCTACATGCCCTCCCGGGTCCTGCCGACCCGAGCCACCCCCGCAGGGACACCACTACCTCAACACCGCCGCCTGGCCCTGATCACCAAACTGCTGACCAAGCCAGGGATTCCGTTGTCGGAGAGGGTGGCCGGTCTGTTCGTGCTGCTCTACGCGCAACCTCTGAGCCGGATCGTCACCCTGACCGTCCACGACATCATCGACGACGGCGACCAGGTCCTCGTTCAGTTCGGCGAGCCAACACCCGCACCCGGGCAGCTCGCCGGCTTGCTCCGACAGCTGCTCCGTCAACGCAGCGCGTTCCGCGGCCCCAACTTCGACAGCAACTGGTTGTTCCCCGGCCAACGGCCCGGCCAACCACTCATCGCCCGCTACCTCGGAGACAAGCTCCGCCAGCACGGCATAGCCGTCCAAGCCGGTCGATCAGCAACGCTGCAGCAACTGGTCCTCCAAGCCCCAGCACCTGTCATCGCCACCATGCTCGGCTTCCACCACACCCACACCGCCCGCCTCGTCCGCGAAAACGGCGGCACCTGGAACCGCTACGCCCCCGGCGACCACACCCAGTAGCCACCTGGGCTGATCGACCGGGGAACACAGGTCAGTTGATTACGAGAGTCCACCAATCTCAGACCCCTACACCGACAAGTAACCAGTGGGTCGATGGTGCTGCAGCGGGTCCTGAAACTTTCGGAACAGTTCGGGGTGCGAAGGCTCTGCAGGGCGGTTCGAATGCTTGGTTTCAGCCTGATGTGTGGGTGAGGGTCGTTTCGTTGACGACGATGAAGTCGCCGCGCCGCCGGGCCTGGTAGTAGCCGTAGCGGTCTATGAAGGGAAGCTTCGTCCACAGCTGTATCCATCGGGAAAGCTGGTCGAACTGGGGAACGGCGGCGAATCCGTTCGGGAGCCATTTCCATCCGGCAAGCCGGCCGTTGGGTGTGCGCCACGGTCCGGGAGAGATGACCTCCATCGGTTCGCAGGCTGCCATGTGCCCCAGCCTGCCATCCTGGCTGGGCTGGGAGTCTTCGCCCCACTGTTCCTGGATCCACGTCTGTCCGTCGCCCACGGCGAAGTGAAACTGAACATGGACCGCGCGGCGGCTCACCCTCCGCAACACCCCCCCCCGCCACCACCTGACCCGCTACTTGTCCGCGTATGACAGCTTCCTTACCGTCACCCCCCTTTACCAGCGTTGCACTCCATCACGTCTGGAAAGTGAGCGGCTCGGGTGACCACGCTCCAGGCGGCTCGGACGTCTCAGTTGACCATCGGCTACCGATGCGCCTGCTCCCATCGACCGTCATATCGGGAGCGACGGTGCACGGCTCGGGCGCACAGGAATCGTAAGATCAGAGAGCTACTGACGCTGGGAGCGCCAGGAACCGACAATGATCCACGCCAATGCCGCAGTAATGAAACCTAAGATGGCGGTCCCGCTCAGGTCGAGGATGGGTTGGTCGGTGTTCAGGGAATCGTCAGCGAAGTACACCGTGCTGGTCAGGACGAACAAGAACGCGACGAGGGTGACACCTCAGAACGTTCGATTGCCAGACCGTCGGAACTGTCCGCTCGGGCGGTGATCGTTCACGCTTGAAACTCCCCGGGTGTGCTGATCAGCGGGCATACTGCCGTGCAGCTTCGTGCGGGCGGTATCGTTCACCGTTGTCGTCAGCCGGCGGTGCGCAGTTCGTCAGGCAGCGGCCGTGACGCATCCGAGGCGATCCGGGGATCCACCTCATGTTTGAGCAACTCTGCTTGGCGCACCAGCAGGCGAGCCAGCATGATCCGACCAGCGTCGCGCTCGCCCTCGTCGCGGAGCGTATACCGGCCGGTAGCGGTTGTGGTCATCGAAGGCCTCCCTCGTGCTGGGGTCCATTGTGCGCCTGCTGACGTGCTCCTGGCGAGGGCTCGTGCAGCTCAGCGTAGACGTGGCGGGTGTACCGCTCGGCCAGGGCGAGCAGATCGTCGTCGTTGAGTCGCCGGGCAGTGGTCGTTAGCTGATCCAGCATGCTGGCGGTGAGCGTGATGCCCAGGTCGGTGGCAGAATGATCCACGACCCAGATGAACCTCCCCCACCACTGCTCCTTGCGATCGGTCCGATGGCGCTGGATCACCGTGATGAGCACCCCAGTGGTCGCGATCAGCGCTGCGATCACCGCGCACAGCCCGCCAAATCCCGCGGTGTGGGTGAAAGGGTCCGCCAAGGTCGCAGTTGGTGAGCTCACGCGGCACCGGAACGGTGGCGATCGATGTAGGCGGTGAGGATCTGCTCGGCGTACTCGACGTGTTCCTCGATGAGCTGCTCGTAGGCTTCCCCGGCGGCAGCGACCAGCTTGAGCAAGACACCGACATCCTTGGTGCGGGGCGCCTGGTGCGGGATGGGCACACAGCTACGAATGACACTTTCGACATCGGCCAATACCTCGGCCCAGTCGGCCTCAACGTCAGCGGCGATACGACGGTCGTAGTGGTAATACACCAACTCGGCGGTGCCAGCCCACTCGCTCCTGAGATCGTCAACGCCGGCGAGTAACCCTCCGAGCCGCCAGTGCAGCAGCCGTTGGTCCCAGCCAGTGACATGCAGGCGGCCGTCTTCCAGATCGTGTCCCCCAATTCCATAGGCATTGAGCGAGTTCAACGCCAGACTGGCTCGGGCCGCCGTCGGCATGTGTACCCAAATCGAGTCGTCCAACGCGTCGTACACAACGTCACCAGGTGCTAAGCCGCAGATCCGGCGGACCAGGTCGGGATCGAGTGACCGCGCACCCATGGTTGGCCCCTCGCTCATTTAGTCCTCCACTCACTGCCGATGACCGGCCCGCCGACAACAGTTAAGGCAATCAATTGTCGGAAACGGCGGTGGGGGTCTCGACCGTGATGCCCAAACCGACCAGATAGTGATAGACACCGGCGGAGTACACATCACGGATCCGAACGTTCTTGATACCGGCCACGCGGAGCTCGGGCCGCAGACCCAGAAGTTTGTCCCGGACCGAGGCCCGTACCCGGGTGCCGAACTGCTGTCCTGCCGCATGGCGCAGGGGCAGGGGAAGCTCGCCGACCAGGTGGACGATGGAGCCGACATCCTCCGGGACGCTGTCCAGCGCCAGGTCGATCATCCGCTCACGAAAAACCCGCTGTCCTAGCCGCTTGGTCTCGTCGCGCTCCCAGACGTTCAGAGCCATGATCAGCTGCGGCGCAAGTTCAAGGGTCAACTTCACCACCGCCTCGCCCGACGCTTCCAATCGGCCCTCAGTACCGGCCAGCGGACGAGCCAATCTAACTGCTGGTACTGGGCGCACCGGTCGGCTGATCTCACTGCTCGGCTGGTGCGGCGATGTTCGGGTCACAGGCTTGGGCCGGCGAGCGATATCTGGTGAGATTGCCGCAGGCTCTCGCGCCGACCTTTGAGTTACGGCCAGGTCCGGAGTTGAAACGATCGGCACGAGCCTCTCGTCGGTCGACCGATGAGCAAGCGAGCCCGCCCGGCTACTGAGGTCAGCGGCAAGGCCGGCCATGCCGCCTCTGGGCTTTTTCGGTGCGCTGGCATCAGGGGCACTCATCTGCTTCCCGCCTCCTGCAGTTCCTCGGCAACGGCGAACGTTCCGGTCAGCCGATCCGAGATCTCGTCGGCCGCTCGTCGATAAATCTTTCCGATCTCATAGTTGCGGTGAGCCAACGCAGTTGGCACTCCCCCGGCGGCAGCTTTCGACGCCAGTTTGTTCACCGGGATCGACGTGTCGAACACATGCAAACCGGAAGCGCGGAGCTGCTCCTGGATGAACGTGGACTCCTCGCCGTCAAAGGCCTTGTTCAGCAGGACGCCAAGAATCTGCAGGTTCGGGTTCAACGAGTCCTGCACCTGCGCGATCTTGGCCGCGTACACCATTGTGGATGTGTACGACAGCGTCTGCGGCTCGGCGACGATAACCACACCGTCGGAAGCAACCAGTGCCACCACAGCCAGTCCCTCAACCTTCGGTGGCGTGTCGATGAAGCACAGCTGGTACTGATCCCCCACCGAGTCCAACAGCCGACGCAAACGGCGCATGCCAGTCAGTGGATCCAGCGCGATGTCGTGCTCGGCGCTAACCAACGCTCGTTCATCGCCGGGAAGCAAATCGACGTTGGGCGCCACGTTGCGGATGACGACGTCGTCGAAGCTCGGCGGCGACGGCACGGTGGAGTTAAGCATCTCACCAAGGCTGTATCCCGGTCGGGCGAGCTGATTGAAACTGAAGGTCAGGTGCGATTGCGGATCGAGATCAACGGCCAAGACCTTAAGACCGAAGTCGCCGCTGATCGCAGCCAGGTTTGCCGTGACTGTGGTTTTTCCGACGCCGCCCTTCTGCTGGCCAGGCGTAACGACATACATGCGACGGGCTCCTTCGAATTGGAATGTCTCGAGCTTTCAACGTACGACCCAGGCTGACTCCCGGGACGGACGTCTGACGGCGTGTCGTCACGGCTGCCCGGCATCCTGCCTCCTTTTAAGAACGACTGCGCGGTTCGAATTGCGGGCGGCCTACCGGGCGGTTCTGGGTGTGCATTAGTCCGAGTCAGCATCAACGCGGGCGCGGGTATAGGTCCGGCGCTGGGTACGGATGCGAGTGTGGAGCGACCTATGCACGATGGCGAGATCGTTTTCTATCGCGTACGGGACTGTGTGAGATCGTGAGGACGCGCGAATCCGAGAAACCGAGAACGGGTGGACGTCCGGGCCGGTGTGTGACCCGCAGGGGTTAAGGTGGGGGTCAATCAGCAGTCGGATTAGGGCAGCGAACGCCCAGCATCACGAACTGCGTCCCCGGGTCCAATCTAGGCGACTTCGTGGCGCCGCACCTGCCCGGTTACAGGGGGCGCCCCCGTTCCAGGGACGGTTCCGCCAATGCGCGACGATCCACTCACCGAGCAGTTCCTGAGTTTTCCATCGACCACACGGGCGTCTGGTCGGCGTCCTACGGGCCGTCCGGATGCTGCGCCAGCGGACCTGCAGGCCGGGGGCCGTGGACAAACTTAGATGCGTAGGACAGCGGAACCTAATGCCTCAGATTGATGGGGACGTGCCTCACCTGCTGTCCGTTCCCATCTGACTTGAGGTACGGGGGGTCCAGCAGCGACGTGCGGGTATGCCGATGTGGCTCAGATAGGTGGGACGAATCTGACGCAGGCTGTCCCAGCTACCTGAGCCACATCGTGGATTGCAACATCGCCGCGATACGGGCAGCAAGACCTTGACCTGCTCATTTGCATCCTCGTGCCTCAGATGGCTCGGACTGCGGACCGAATGCCTCAAGTACATGGGACGTGCCTCAAGTACATGGGACGTGCCTCAAGTACAACGGGAACGGACAGCAAGCCCCTGGACCAGCAAGGAATCACCCCGAACGAAGGTGCGCTGTGCGCTCTACGGCCCTCTCAGCCACGCACTTGTCCGTTCCCATCCAATCTGAGGCAGTCTCGCGCTTGCTGGGTGGCCTGCTTCAGATAGATGGGACAGGACTGGGTGGGTGGTTGTCCCATCTATCTGAGGCAACTTCACGCGGACGCGGGGTCGTCGGCAGACCGCCGAACGAATCGATCGAGAGCGACGATGCGGATCCCTTGGGCGATGAAAAACGGCCCTGACCAGGCGCAAGACAGCAGAACCAGCGCAAGTGGCTGCCGACCAAGCGGGTGCCACGGCGCATCAGGCCGGCCCGGGCGGGCGCGGGACAGCGGGCCTCAT